>CAZECX010000038.1:0-26774 GCA_964510965.1 uncultured Nitrospina sp.
ATTAAAAGTCAAGTGCTCTACCAACTGAGCTAGCGGCCCCTTCTTAGAAACAAAGACGGAAAGTATCAAACCTATAATAGCATGTCAACGCATTTATTTGCCTTGATTTTCAGGCTAAGGGCCAATAATATCTAACTTTACACTATTTTAAGCAAAATCATCTTATATCTCGAAAACAAGAGGTTATTTTGGAAAAATCAGAAAAAATCTGGATGGACGGAAAATTGGTTCCCTGGCACGAAGCCAATGTCCATGTCCTGACTCATACCCTTCATTATGGACTGGGAGTTTTTGAAGGAATTCGTTGCTACAATTCCAAAGAAAATGGTTCTGCCATCTTTCGACTGCAAGAGCATGTTGACCGTCTGTTTCAGTCGGCCATCATCCTTGGAATGGAAGTTCCTTTTTCTAATAAAGAAATTCATGATGCTATTGTTCAGGTTGTTCGCGAGAACAAGTTGGAGGAATGCTACATCCGCCCCATCGTTTTTCTGGGAGATAATAAAATGGGGCTCAACCCAAGTGGCGTTGATGTTCGTTGTGCAATTGCAGCATGGCCCTGGGGGACCTATCTGGGGGATGATAGTCTCAATAAAGGAATTCGCGTACGCATTTCTTCCTTCACCCGGCATCACATAAACATCACCATGACCAAAGCCAAGGCATGTGGTTATTATATTAATTCCATTTTAGCCAAGGCCGAGGCACATCGAGATGGATACGATGAAGCTATATTGCTCGATCCAAATGGTTTTGTTTCTGAAGGCTCTGGCGAAAATATTTTTATTTATTCAAAAGGAAAGCTGCATACCCCATCCCTTTCTTGCTCGAATCTGGATGGAATCACACGTGACGCCATCCTTCATATCTGCAAAGAATTAGACATAGAAGTAGTTGAAAGAAACATTACCCGTGACGAACTTTATATTGCTGAAGAAATTTTTCTTAGTGGGACAGCAGCAGAAATCACCCCTGTCCGTGAAGTGGATAGTAGGACTATCGGCAAGGGTGCGAAAGGACCCATTACAGATAAAATCCAGCAAACCTTTTTCGAAATAGCCCGTGGCAGTAATTCGAAATTCAGCAAATGGCTAACCCCAATTTAAAACTGGCTGAACAACATAAACCGCTTGCCATTCAGGCACACAAATCTTATTAGTTAGCTGATTAGAAAAAATTTTGGAGAGTATGATTTATGCCAATTTATGAATATGAATGTGAAAAATGCGGAGTCACCTTTGAGGCCATGCAGACCATGTCTGCAAAACCCCTGAAAACCTGCAACGGCCTTGGCTGCGATGATAAAGATAATGGCAAAGTACGCCGAATTGTTTCCCAATCCGGATTCATTCTCAAAGGTTCTGGTTGGTACACATCCGATTACCCATCAGAAGCGCGGAAACAAGGCTGGGAACAAGAAAGCAAACAATCCAAAGGCGGTGCCGATGCCCCCCCTGCCCCGGCGGCGGATGCAAAAGCTCCGGTAGCAGAAAAAAAAGCGAAAGCAGAGCCCGCTGCCGCGCCTGCTAAAAAACCGACACCGAAAAATCCTTATTCAGGTGGGAAATCGAAAAAGGCCAAGGGTCCTAAATAACCCCGCCTTATGAAAGAACCTGACCGCATACATCAAAATATTTTTTTCTCCCTCATTGACGGATTGATTTTAGTCTCACCTTCCCTATCAATTTTACATAGCAACCTGGCCATTGAAGATTTGTTCCACAAATCCAGAGACGCGATTTCAAATCGCCCATTAGAAGAACTTTTTCCAAGACAACCGCAAATCCTCGACAAGGTCCGAAAAGTATTGGTAACAGGGGCTTGTTATCATGATGTAGAAGCCAACGGCGCACGAAAAACCGCGGCGATCCAATTCCCGGTAAACCTGACTCTATCTCCTTATCTTGAGTCAGACGATTCCATTCAAGGCGTCATAATACTGATAAAAAATATGAGTTTGATTCGGGAGTTGGAAGAACAACAACGACCTGCAGATCACCTGACCAATCTGGGTGCATTAGCCATGGGCCTTGCGCATGAAATTCGAAATCCTTTGGGAGGCATTCGCGGCTCGGCACAATTGCTACGACATGACATCAAAAAAAAGGCGCATCACGAATATCTTGATGTGGTCGTAAACGAAGTGGATCGAATCAACCAATTGGTCAAACGCATGATGGATCTTGCCAGGCCTGTTGAAATTAAGCTTAAAGAAACAAATATTCATAAAGTTCTTGAAGAAATTATTATGCTGGAAAAAGAAACCTTCGGACGTAAAAATGGTCGATTCCAGCAATTATACGATCCCAGCCTGCCTCTCATAGAAGCCGATGAAGACCAGCTAAAGCAGGTTTTTTTGAACCTCATTAAAAACGGTATCGAAGCCTCAAGAAATGGCGGCACTTTGCAAATTATAACCCGCGTCAGTTCCGGCTTTGCTGTGAAAACTCCCATAGCAAGTGTGCCTCGGCAAAATATAGCCGTGGAAATCATAGACTCCGGAGAAGGCATGGACGAAGAAACACAAAAGAAACTATTTACGCCCTTTCACACAACCAAAAGCAAAGGGAGCGGGCTGGGTTTACCTATTTCTCTAAAAATTGTGGAAGACCATCACGGAAAGATTAAAATCACCTCTGAAAGAGGACTTGGAACCACCGTACAAGTATTTTTACCCATCCGACAGAGGTGATAAGATAGTTAAATGAATTCAAAGCAACAGAAAATTCTAATTGTCGATGATGAAAAAAATATCCTCTGGGTCTTGAAAAAAGGTCTGGAAAAAAAATATATCGTAGACACGGCAACAAGCGGCGAAAAAGCCCTTGACCTACTCCAAAATAACGAATACCTCATGATGTTTTCAGATATTTTTATGGAAGGCATTAGCGGTCTCGAATTGATGGAGCAATCCCGCCAAATCTGTCCTGAGCTTAAAATTGTGATCATGACCGCGCAGGACTCTATGAACAATACCATCGAAGCCATGCGCCTGGGAGCCTATGACTACCTTGCCAAACCTTTCGACTTCGAGGATGTGTACAAGCTGATAGAAAAAGCTGAAACTGCACAATCCTTTTCTCCGCCTAAAGAGATGGAAACCACGCAAAGCCTGTCCACTGCAACAGGAAACGAGGAAGATTCCATAATTGGCAAAAGTAAAGGCATGCAGGAAATTTTCAAAACCATCGGAAAATCAGCAGGCTCCGATTTATCCATCCTCATTACGGGCGAAAGCGGAACCGGCAAAGAAATGATCGCCAGCACCCTACACCACTTTTCAAAAAGAAAAGATAAACCCTTTATCTGTATCAACTGCGCAGCCATCGCAAGAGAGCTTCTGGAGTCAGAATTGTTTGGGCACGAGCGCGGAGCATTCACTGGAGCGGTAGAAACAAAAACAGGAAAATTTCAGCAAGCCGATGGTGGCACATTATTCCTTGATGAAATCGGTGACATGGAACTGCCATTGCAGGCGAAGATTTTGCGCGTCCTGCAAAACAATGAATACTATAGGGTGGGAGGAAAAGAACCCTTGCGCGCAAACGTACGCATCATCGCTGCAACCAACCAGAACCTCCTCGACATGATCGAACTGAAAAGTTTTCGTGAAGACTTATACCATCGCCTCAATGTTATTCATATCGATATGCCACCACTCAGGGAAAGACTAGAAGACGTACCTTTGCTGGCAAACCATTTTATCAGCCGATACGCCAAGTCGTTGGCTCGAGGCAACGTATACCTTTCCCCCGATGTCGAGCGCATTCTAAGTGGCTACCACTGGCAAGGCAATATCCGGGAACTGGAAAATGTAATCAAACGTGCAGTGATGCTCGCGCTTTCAGGCCCCATCCTGCCCGAGCACCTTCCAACCCACCTTCAGGAAGAAGGCGATTCTTCCAGCCAATGGGATGACAGACTGAACCAACTCATCCAGGACTTTCTACAAAACAATAATCTTGAAGAAGAAGGATTGTTGTATGACAAGCTCATACAAAAGGTGGAAAAACATCTTTTTGAAATCATTCTCGGAACCTATTCCGGAAAACAGATCGCCGCCGCCAAAGCCCTGGGCATCAACCGCAATACACTGAAAAGAAAAATCGATGCCATGAATATCGAAATTAAAAAAGGCCGCATCCAATAAGCTCGTGCAAACTCAACGTATTCTTTCTATTAAAAGTCCGCTCGGCCCTCCTGTAGAAATCCTGAAACATGTTTTTGCAGCAAAATCTAACAAACCCAGAATCTCATTTGTGGCAGGACTTCACGGCGATGAATTGGAAGGACTTTATATTTGCCACAAACTACTTCGATACCTGAAAGAGTTGGAAATCTCCAACCCTGAAGCCATCCAAGGGGAAATAAATGTTTACCCGGCGGTGAACCCGCAGGCCTTGGAAAATGCAACGCGACTCTGGCCTTTCTTCTCTCTGGATATCAATCGCACCTTCGGCTCCGGACAAGCAGATTCTCTGGCTAACGAAACATCACAAACCCTTTTGCAGGATTTGAAATCTTCCTCCGATATCGTTGTCGACTTCCATTCCAGCAACCTCCAATTAATGGAATTACCGCAGATTCGAATCATTAAAGATTTTGAAAAGAAGCTTCTACCGTTGGCAAAAAAATGCAATGTCGACTTGATTTGGATTCACCCCAATGCAGAAATTTTCGCATCCACTTTGGGGTTCAACCTGAACAACGATAAAATTCCAACGTTAGTCATCGAGACAGGAATTTGCCTACGTATTCACCCAAACAGCGGCGACCAGATTTTTAACGGAGTGCTAAACCTCCTGCATCACACCGGAACTTTAAACATAACGCCCGACCCCGTTAAAGAACCAAAACTGGTTCAACCCGAACAGGTAAAAATGGTGCAAGCCCATCATTCTGGTTTATTCATAAAACAGGTAGAAGCAGGTAAAATCCTCGAAGAAGGTGAAAGATTAGGGAAACTCATCGACCCGGTTGAAGGCAGCGTTCTCAAGGAAATCGTTTCTCCTTGTTCCGGCTTGTTGTTTACAATTCGCGAACACCCTCTGGCACATAAAGGTTCTCCCCTGGCGCGGATTGCCGAGGTCTTGGACAACAAATGAAAGAAAAAATACTCACACTTCCAACTCCTTATGGCGACAATCTCGAACTCTATAAAAACACCTGGGGAAAATCCGGCGAACCATTATCTATCGTCAGTGGATTGCAAGGAGATCACTTAAATGGTTTGTTCCTGAATTCACATCTCACCCAGTTTCTTGACAGCATTGTCGAGGGTCTGGATCCTAACTACACTCTGACCGGGCAAGTGCAAACCTTCCCAGTAGTCAATGTCAACGCTGTGCAATCCGGATCACGGCTTTGGCCGTTTGATGGAATGGATATGGATCTCGCTTTCCCTGGCAACCCTGAGGGTGAATCCGCCGAAGCCATTGCTTCTACCCTTCTGCACCATACGAAAGATTCCTTCTGGGGAATTATTTTAACGTCAGCACCGCCACATTATGAAGACGCACCGCATATTCAAATTCACAAGCCCGATAGCAGGGTAAAAAAAATGTGTCGCGATCTACAAATGGAAACCGCACGCAGGCAGAAAGAATCATCCACTCAAAAAGTAAACTTATTCCACCATTGGCAAGAGCAGGAAATCTCTTCAGTGATGGTTTCTGCTGGTTCACCCAGGACCATCAACCTGCAACAATGCGAAATTCTTTTTCAAGGAATTCTGAACTTTTTGAAAGCAGAAGGAATTTTAAAAGATCATCGCAATAAAAATTCTGAAAACAAAAGCAAAACCCGAATTTATCAACCCAACGAAGAAATATTAGTAAAAACTTCAACTGCCGGCATGTTCCTCAAAGAAGTAAAAGTTGGAAGTTACTTAAAGCGAGGGCAAAAAATCGGCGAAGTCCGCGACATATACAATGGCAAAAGACTGGAGGAACTCACCGCCTCAGAAGACGGTTTGCTGATAACCCTCAGACAATATCCCATCGTTTATGAAAAAGAACCGATTGCTCTAATTTTATCCGCTAAAGATACCTGGCAAAAAATGGGCCACGCCATCAAATCTCTTGTAAAGAGTTAAAACCAAGCTTCCCCCTTTTATTGCCACTCCTGACCCATTTCTAAATTTTTTTTAATGTTGTTTTAATAGCCGGTTTCTATTCAGAGCCTTATATTTAAGGTGTATGGAGGTAACTGGAAAATGCAACGGAAAAAGCGACAAAGTATTGCGGATGCATGGCGGACCACTTTCTCATCCACGGATAGAACGAAAGAGCAGAAAGATATTTCCCGGATCGTCTGGCTATTTGAAAACCCGAAAAGCCCACTCGCCCTTCACGGAGCCGCGAGCCTGTACACTCATGACCACATCCACCTATTGCTTGATCGTTGTATAGACAAGGATGACGAGGCTTTCGTGATCGGATTCTGCATGGGAAACGATGAAAAGACCACACGACTTGATGTCTGGCTGTTTAAATTTATTTCCAGATTTTTCTACCCCGAAGACTATCGCTTCGATGCTCCACATTTGAAAATATTTGAAATGGGATTCAACTTTGGGCGTACCCGAAAATTCAAGAACATCACTTCGGTTGACTTTTCCAAACTCGATCCGCATATGGACCTCTCGCGGGTAAGAAAAATTTTCGACATCGATGAAAATGAGCTGGAAAAATTGGATAAAGAAATTGCAGTGGCAACTCTATAGTGAGAGTGGAGGGGGATAAATATTTTTCAGGCTAGTAAATATTTCTAAAAGCTTTTACCGAACCGCTTACTTTTGGGTTCCGACCTATCGGTGGGTCCAGCGTCACGCTGGTCAGATGTGGATCATGAAAAGGATCATGCCTCCCAAGCAAAGACCTGTACCCACAAGGGTCATGAGGGTACCCCGCAGGGTTTTGGGTTTGACCACATCTGACTTTCTTTTGCCATAGCGGTTTTTGGGGTCTTTATAAAATTCATGTTCTTTTCTTTCCAAATTACTACAGGTGTTGAGCACGAAGCTTCCCAACAAAAATAAAACGATTGCCCAAACCTGTTCGATTACCAGCATATCCATCGGTCACTCCAATCCTTTTTAGTCGATTATCGGAACAACGCGCCCGTTCTTAAGTAGGAAATACAAGTATAGCAATTAACTCTTAATAAACAAATGGTTCTAAACCACAAAAGGTTGATGCCAGGTATCGGATGCTATAAAATCAATGACCAAAGATACTGTCTATTCGCCTTTTCCTCATGAACGCAGCTAAAACAATAAAAAATCAGATCATCGTTCAGAATGACTCCGGCTACCGTTATTCTATTGAACCATTTTTGTTGGCTTATTTTGCCAGGTTATTCCCCGGGCAGGAAGTCCTCGACATTGGCACCGGTTGCGGCATCATCCCGCTGCTCATGGCTTATCGCGAACCAGGACTTAAAATAACGGGAATAGAAATTCAAGATTCTGCTGCTGCAAGTGCTGAGACCAATGTTGCTAAAAACCAGATGAAAATTAAAATTATCCATGGCGATTTCCTCGATATGGCGTTGCCGGAAAAACCATTTGATTTGATCGTATCCAATCCGCCCTATCGCAAAATTAATTCCGGCCGTACAAACCCAGACGAAGGAAAAGCCATCGCCCGACATGAATTAAAACTAAGCTTGCCCACCTTACTTGACCAAGCGATACCTGCTTTAAAAAAAGGGGGTCATATCAACCTGGCTTATCCACCCCTCCGATTACAAGAAACACTACGCGAGCTTGAAAACAGGAAACTATTTCCCAGCCGGATTCGTTTCATACACGGAAACAAAAATGCAGAGGCTAAAATATTTCTGGTGGAAGCCATCAAAGAAAAGAAAACCGATTTAATGGTCGATTCTCCTCTCTATGTTTATAATAGAGATGGCAGTTATTCTAAGAAAATGCAGGAGATTTATGATTCCTTTAATTGTGCTGACGGGACCCACCACGTCAGGGAAAAGTGAAACCGCACTGGCATTGGCCCGCAAACTGAACACCGAGATTATCAGTGCCGATTCCATGCAGGTCTACAAATACTTTGATATCGGCACTGCCAAGGCCTCGATCAAAGCACGGCAGAATATTCCACATCACCTGATTGATATTCTGGAACCCGATGAAGAATTCAATGCATTCGACTTTAAAACCCAGGCCTTGGAAATTATCCACGACCTAATGAATCGCAATAAAATCCCTATCCTCGTTGGAGGAACCGCTCTCTATCTGAAGGTATTGACTCAAGACTACGACTGCGCAGTCGAGATCTCCGAAAAAACTAGAAACAGAATTCAACAAGATATTCGCAAGCAGGGAGTGGAGCAGGTCTACAAAAAATTGCAAGAAATCGATACTGATTTCGCGGAGAAAATTTCAGAAACCGATTCCCTGAGAATCGAAAGAGCTTTGGGAGTTTATATGGAAACGGGAAAACCTTTTTCAGAGTTTCATAAGGAAGACTCTGCTTCAGACGTTCGATTTCCCATTTACACATTCATCCTCGAATGGAACCGATCGGAGCTATATGAGAAAATTGACCAGCGGGTAGATGATATGATTGAATCTGGACTCGAGAACGAAGTAAAAAATATTCTGGATCGGGGATATTCTGCAGACTTAAAACCGCTCAAGAGCATCGGCTACACTCAAATGACTCGCTATCATCAGGGCCATTTGAGTTTAGACAGAGCCATATACGAAATTAAACGAGAAACTCGACACTATGCCAAGCGGCAGCTTACCTGGTTTAGAAAAATGCCTGAAGCCCAAATCATAGCCACAGATAAAAATGACACCCCCGAGACTCTTAGCGACAAACTGCTCGCTCGTCTGCCCAATGTAGCGGCTTGTCTGTTGGCGGTTTTTCTTGTTCTAGGTTTTGGCACTAAAACGGAGGCTGAAAATACAGCCCAAAAATTTGAACAAGCAAAAAACCTTTTCATCAAAAAAGAATGGGCCAAAGCTAAAAACCAACTTCTCGCCATTCAGAATAAAGCCCCCAAATCAATGGAAAGCAAACGCTCAAAGTTTTTGCTTGGCCTTATTCACATTCAGAACAACAAAAACGAAGAAGCCATTGCACTACTATCTCCTCTAATCAAAATTTATCCAGAAATTGAAGACTATATTTTACTGAACCTGGCCAAAGCCGAATTCTTCAACAAAAAGCATGAGCAAGCACAAAAACATATTTTACAGCTCTTAAAAAAATTCCCCGACACACAGCTCTATTCAGAAGCTCGAATCATTCTTGCTGACACCTATATTCAAACAAAGGCTAATGATCAAACCACTACAGTATTGCAGGAGTCAATTGAAGCTATAAAAAACTCATTCCGCCATAAAAATTTCAGGCCCTATCTCCCCGAGTTCATTTTCAAATTAGCCACCCATCAGGAAAAAATGGGGAATAAAAATGAAGCCTATTTGAATTTCCGCCAGCTCCATATTAAATATCCCAACCACGAGCTGACCCCCGATGCGGAAGCAACAATTAAGAAACTTCTAGCATCCCCGAATGTAAAAGAGACTCCCCTAACCTTGAGGGAGCACACAGAACGAATCGAACAATTATTTAAAGGCGTCCGATATAAGGAAATCATTGCTGAAATTGCAGAGATCCAAAAAAATAATAATCCGATGCCGGGGAGATTTTTTTTCTTTCTATCCGATGCACACCGAGGATTGCGCGACAGAAAAACAGCAAACATTGCTTTGAAGGACTTCTCAAAACTTTATCCTCAGCATGCCCAAATTCAGAAGGCTAAATTCAATATTGGACGTAATTTATGGAATCTTGGCAAACCCACCGCAGGAGCTAAATACTTTAAAGAGGTTGCCAATGAAAACCCTTCTTCTGAAAGAACGATTAAAGCTTTATTTTTTCTGGGAAAAATTAATGAAGAACGAAAGAATTACCCCGAGGCACTTAAGGTCTATCAATCTGCCTTAAACAAGTATTCTGAAAATTTTTACGGTCAGTGGGCAGGATGGCGACTGGGGTGGGTGAATTATATCGATGGAAAATTTAAAAAAGCATTTGAACGTTTTCAGGATGTGGCTCAACGGTTCCCCAAAGGGCCTTTCATTGAATACAATTTATATTGGAGCGCCAAGTCAGCAGAAAAAATAGGGAATAAAGAAAAGGCTAAGAAAATTTTCACAGATGTTGCCAATCAATATCCCTACACCTTTCACGGAATTCGTGCTAAAGAGCAAATGTTAGAAGCTGGCGTGTCTTTCCCTGAAAACAAACTGGAAAACTCAGATGTATCAACTTCAATGAAGTTGGGTCGAGCATTGACGCCGCGGGAAAAATTTCATCATATTCGAGCAATGGAATTATCTACCCTCGGCCTGAGCCTTGAAGCTCGAAATGAGTTACAGCAACTTGAAAAATCCATTCGAAAAAATCTATCCGGAGTATTGTGGCTTTCGAATCTCTACCACAATGCTGACGGCTATTCCGAATCGCTCAAGTTATTGCAATTATATAAAGACTTTGCCACCAAATCGGGTGAACGCAACTTATCCCCTCGCTTCTGGAAATATTTTTTCCCACTCGCATATAGCGATGCGGTAGCTTCCAACTCGAAGTATCGTAAAGTAGATCCTTATTTTGTAAATGGCATAATAAGGCAGGAAAGCCTTTTTGACAGCAAAGCCTTGTCTCCTGCTGGCGCGCGGGGCCTCATGCAAATTATGCCTGCCACTGGCAAAAAACTTTATCCAAAAACCAAACTGAAAAAACCTTTTGTATCAGATGTACTATTTGAACCCGACCTTAATATCAGGCTTGGCGTAAAATATGTCAGCCAATTGAATAAACGCTTTGGGGGAAATGGAACCCATATTTTAATCTCATATAATGCAGGACCGCATGTGCTTAAAAAATGGCTGAAACGGTTTGGTCATTTAAATGATCTGGATGTATTTATCGAATCAATTCCTTACCCTGAAACCAGACGCTATGTAAAACACGTATTGAGAAATCGAGGAATTTACAAAGCCCTGTATTCACCCTCTTAAAAAACAATTTCATTTATTCTTAAATAATTTCACCCAAGTAGCTATAATGACTTCCATGAAATCTAAAGTTCATTTACAAAAACTTGAAAGCTACACGCTTGATAAAGTCGAATCCTTTGTCCGCGATGCGCTATCAGTAATAAATGAAAAGGAGCCTCTCTTTTCTGCTGGACAAAAGGTTCTGTTAAAACCCAATCTTCTTAGAGGATTCAGCCCGGAGCATTGTGTTACCACGCACCCGGTGGTGGTTGAGGCCATGTGCCGGGTATTAAAGGATTTTTCTGTAGGCCAAATCACTATCAGCGATAGTCCCGCTTTGGGAAGCTTGGAAGCCGTGGCGAGTAAAGCAGGCTACGATCCCTTAAAGAAAAAATATGGTGTGGAAATTGTTCCATTGACCGATCCAGCCCCTTTTGAAAGTGAAGAGGGCGTTCCGCATTTGAAAATTGCCGGTTGTCTGCAAGAGTTCGACCGCATCATCAACTTGCCAAAGGTAAAATCACACTGTCAAATGACCATGACTTTAGCCATCAAGAATTTGTTCGGACTCGTCATCGGCAAACGAAAACCTATCCTGCATTGCCTTGTAAAAAACGATAAAATTAAATTCGGAAAAATGTTGATCGACATTGCCCGTCATGTGAATCCTTGTTTAACACTGGCTGACGGTATTGTAGCTATGCAGGGTCAAGGCCCCATCCATGGCAGTCCTTATCCTCTTGGGGTGCTTCTCGCATCTACTGATATGACAGCACTCGACCGAGTGGCAGCCGAGATTCTTATGTTTCCCAAGGTATACGCACTGGAGGCGGCCCGATTGAAAGGTTATGGCAACTATGATTTGGAAAAAATAGAAGTTTCCGGTGTGTCTGATCTTTCCAGTCTGACAGTTTCAGATTTCGAACCTGCCCGAGCCTTGGATATTTCATTCAATCCTTACCGGATCATGAAATCCTTTATCAAACAATTTTACGAAATCGGAATCAAGGAAAAGCGCGATTCTTTTAACTAGACGGCCGCTGGGCGTGGGGCCTGTGATATTTCCCCCTAAGTTTCATGCCCCAAAGGGGTAAAAAGGTCAGAGCCAAAAAAGCAAGAAAACATCGAAAAACTTTTCTTATAAGTATTTCCCTCCCTCGCAAGAGGGTTACTCGCCGCCCACTCCCCGTGGGTGGGAATATGAAGCGAAACTACCAAAAAAAGAACATAGATAATCGTCAGCTATTGGGGCCTCTACTTATTTCCTACCCACAGTAGTGGGTTTGTCGAAATTTACCGAACAACAACCCAGGTCGAGACCCGTTTCTTTTTTTGTTAAAAAGTATTTACCAGGATGGATGAAGTTGATAATTTTATTGCCTTCCCTACGTGTTCCGACCAAACCCGATGACCGTAATATGGATAAATGATGGGAAGCCTGTGGTTGGCCCATTTTCAAAGTTTTTACGATATCAGAAACACTTTTTTCACCCTTGAGCAATAATTGGACAATTTTCAGTCGGGTTTCATCCCCAAGGGCTTTTAAAATGCGGGCACATTCTCCAGAATCTGTGGTTGCGTTACTCATAAAATCCAGTATATTGGCTCATTCAAGAACCTTCAAGTCAAAACCAAGTATCCTGGATTAAAAGCAAAATGGGAAAATGAGCGAAGAGATTCTGGAACCAGAGAAATGGGTTGAACAATATGCTGATATGTTATATCGGTACACCCTTGTTCGGGTCAAAGACCCAGATGTTGCTGAAGAGCTGGTTCAAACTACCTTCTTCGCAGCCCTAAAATCACAGCATACTTTTGCTGGTAAATCGACAGAAAAAACATGGTTGTTTGGAATTTTAAAGCATAAAACCATGGATCATTTCAGGGCCGCAAAGAAAAACATTAATCTGGATCTTTCCGACCCTGAAGGCGACAGCATCCAGTTTGACCCGATGGGGCATATGGTCCCTCCTCCCAACAACTGGAATTTAAATCCGGAAAAGGCAGTTGAAAATAAAGAGCTCGCTCAGGTTCTTGCTAAATGCCTAAACGGATTGTCCGAAAAATTTCATCGTATATTTGTTTTAAAAGAAATTGAAGGGCTGAGTTCGGAGGAAATATGTAAAGAATTTGGAGTTAAGCCGACCAATTTATGGGTAATGCTGCATAGAGCGAGAAACCAGCTCAAACTGTGCATGGAAGCAAACTGGTTGAGTAAAGAATGACTAGATAATCATGAATTTTCTCATGTCTATTTTTAAGATGACCTGCAAAGACGTCTATCCGTTGATTTCTGAAGAGATGGATCGTCCTCTTTCTTTTGGTGCACGAGTTCGCTTAAAAATGCATCTGGGTATCTGCAGTTTATGCGAGATATATAGGAAGCAATTAGCAACATTGCGAAGTTTAGCGCGAAGCCTGGGTAAAGAAGATTCCAGGATCACAGAAACCACAGTTCTTAACCCTGAAACAAAAGAAAAAATTCAGAAATTCATTAAAGAAAAAATATAATAAAGGACCCCTGTTGTGACGGAAAAAATTCAAAAATCTGAAAGCGAATGGCGAGAAAAACTGACCGATGAGCAGTTCCAGGTATGCCGCAAAAAGGGGACCGAACGTGCCTTTTCAGGGAAATATTGGGACTGCCATGATCGAGGCACCTATCACTGCACCTGCTGTGATGAACCTCTTTTTTCATCGATAACAAAATTTGATTCAGGCACGGGTTGGCCCAGCTTTTACCAATCCACCGACCCAAATTCCATTATAACTAAAGAAGACTCCACTTTTTTTATGCATAGAGTTGAAGTTCTATGCAGCAAATGTGATGCGCACCTGGGCCATGTGTTTGAAGACGGACCAGAACCCACCGGCCTTCGTTACTGCATCAATTCTGCTTCTCTGGAATTAAAAAAAGCTGAAACAACATAAATTTCGGAATTTCGATCTCCTCTGCCACAGTACTTAATAATTATTTTATATTTTTCGCGGTAAAAACTTTTGTTTTTGGATGAAACGCGTACCAGGCAAACCAGAACCCCACCACGGAAGGCAGTTCTTTATTTTTACTGTCCCTTACAACCGCAGTTTTAGTTTTTCCATCGTAATGGATTTGAATTGGAGTTTTGTTAAAAACATCTTTTATCGGCGAAGCAACTTTACCCAACTCTGAAAAAGGGTAGGCCTTGGCTCCGCCTTCAATTTCAATTCCAATTACTTTTTCCTTAGGATGAAACTTTGAATTTCTGAGATTGACATCAAACATCAATCTCGAGTTGGACTCGTAACCCTGATAGGGGTCGCGATCATACGGGCGCCGAAATCCAGTTTTTTCCGACAACACTTTTGTATGTGGATACTTTTTCTTCCAGGCCTCCCAGCTAGTATGAGTCGATGCAAGTAATTTCAAATGGGTTCCTGTCATGGGTCCAGTCACGGCTTCGGATTTTATTTGCGACCACAAACTTTCCGTCTGGTGATCGTAAAGAAGCATATCACTTTGATAGAGCAGGCCGGAAACACCGAACCTCAGGTTACGATTTTTCACATGCGCGTCGAATATCATACCCGTTCCGCACAAAGGGCAAAAGCTGACTACAACGGGCTTTCCCCCCACCTGATCATTTACAATTTCATGCCAGTTTAAAATTTTTATGGGATACGCACGGGCTTGCCCATTGAGTACAAAACCAAGAACACGATCTGAATTTTGCATCAGCGAGTCATCGGCTTCTTCAACTGAAAGAAAATGAGGATTGTCTATTGAGGGGATGCCATCTTTACCTGGACCACCATCGGAAATATCACCGAGGGGAATACTGTGCCTGGAATAATCAAACCCAGAAACAGCAACAAAAGCCATAATTACCAAAACTAAAACAAAAACAACTTTGCTGGTTTTTTTCATAAGTCGACTCCTTTACCCATCAAGTCGACTGAACCCAAATAACCTTACAGTGGCTATCGCCACCGGAAATAGAAAAAAACTATTCCAGAAGCATTATATTGATGGTCCGGTCAAAAAGGTCCTTATCTACTGGCCCTACGCATAGTAGCTAGCAATGCATTTTAGTGGTCAACTGCTGAAGGGCATCTGAGAATACCGCGTGTAGCTCGCTACGAATTTTTTTGGAATCGTACTCTACCATCGACCCGCCACTGTTGAGGAAATTGATCTGTTCCTGTATTTTCAGACAATTGCTAGTATCTGTTTTATCCCACAACATCAAATCACAAAACTTGATTCCCGCTTCGACCGAACTGATTAACTGAGGATTGATTGCAAGCCCTCTTTTTTTCAAATGTTCACTTATTTCGAGAACTTTTTTAAATTCGACCCCGGCATCGGAATAGTTTTTATCGAGCACATACTGCAAGGCCTTCATCATCGCAATTTCTTTATTTCCTTTAAAATGAGGATATGGAGGCGGACCTTTGAAATAACGGTTTTCCAGTTCTATCAGTAGTGCCCACGCATTTTGGCGTGTCTTGACTTGTGACAAGGGGTGTTCAGAAGGAAGGTCTTTATTATTTGGATTGATCTGCTCGGAAATATAAAACCATGCAAGGGTCTTCATTGCCAACGGTAAAGCCGCTGCCTTTTTTAAAATAGCATGCTCAATATGATTGAGACCCACTTGCCTTAGATCCTGACCACCTTGCATGATAAAGTTGCCGATTCCACCAAGCCGACTGTTTCCGTAACGGTACATTCCTAATCCAAAGTACCCATCCACCAGATTGGGATTTAGAACCAAAGCTTGTTCGAGATGGTTGTCTGCCTGAAAACCATTCACAAGTGCCTGAAAAAGGTTTCCCTGACCGTATTCAAAAATTCCGATATATCCTTCTGCCGCGCCCAAAAATAGGTCTGCCTCGGCTTCCTGCTCTGGTGATTTCGAGTCATCATCTAGAACTTCATGCGCTAAATCTTTAACACGATTGCTATAGGATAAAAAATCCTCAGAAACCTTCGCAATTCGATACTTACTTGTAAAAGCCAGTGCATGTGTCAGTTCGCCAAGCAGCCCCGTATAATTAAAATAGTACTTCATCAATTCGACACGGTTTTTCAGGGAAGGTTCGGCGGATTCCAGACGGTTGATTTCCCCCTGAAAGCGTCCGAACCATTCGTCAAAATGGTAGTACATGGAATCCTCTAAAGCCAAAGGTGCCATTTCGTCCGCGGTCAACTTATCGAGCTCCGAAGACGAGGGCCGACCCAATGCTTCCCCGCCAACCAACAAGGCAAAAACAATACAAAAAGCTGTGAAAGTAGTTTTCATAACTTATTTGAGGCTCAAGAGTCCGCAGGGTATCGAGCAAGAAGTTGACGGATGTAGCCCACTCGCTGAAAATCTTCCAGTTTCATAAATAATTTCTCCGCTCTTTTTAGATGATAAATCGCTTTATCTGGTTCTGGAATATTTTCGCGGTATAAATTTCCCAGCATCATATGTCCATCCGCAAAATCGGGTTTGATTCTTATAACCTCACGGAAAGCCGAGCAGGCGTCATCATATAATTCGGCATCAACTAGAGACAGGCCCAGATAAAACTGAACCTGAACGGAATCCGGTTTCAAGGCCACGGCATTTCTTAAATATTCCACCGCTTCTTTAAATCGAGATTCTATTCGACTGGCAATTCCCAAATAGAAATAGACATTTGAATCTTTTGGACACACTTTCTCGGCCCGATTTAACACCTCTATCGCTTCTTCCGTCTCACCTTGCTTGATATAAGAAGCCCCCAAAGCTGTGTAGGCATGAATAAATTCTGGATTAAGGTCTATGGCCTTTTTAAAAACCCAAACCGCTTTGTGCAGGGCATCAATGCCATTTTCCTCCATACAACCATAGGCGACACCCATATTGTAATAGGCATCTAAAAAGTCCGGCTTAAACCCACGCGCCATTTGGTAAGCATCAACAGCAGCTTGGTACCAGGTCAGATTTTGCAGTCGCAACCCTTCCTTCAACCATTCCTCAGCAGCTTTATTTTTTTCTTGAACCTCGTCTTTAGGACGATAAAGCTGGTGGACCAATGCCGCTCTTTGAAAATCGTTTTGACGGATGTAGAGCTGCTCAGCCGTTTCCAGAGATTTCATCGCACGTTTAGGGTTTCTCAACTTTTTAATATGCAATGAACCGAGAAGATAATGTCCTTCTGCATATTCCGGCCAGACCCGCACCGATCTTTTGAATGCTTGTCGGGCTGATGTGTGATAACCAAACTCTAAATAAGCCTGCCCTATCAAACCACATATACCGGCAAAGACCTGAAGAGGAGCCTCTGTGTTTTTTTCATTCATCTCATAAACATCACGATTTCGACCCAACCGATCAAAAATAAAAGTCAGCCAATAATCAGCAATTGCAAAGTCGGGAGCCATGGGGACGATTTTCTTAAATGCGGCGTAAGATTTTTTTTCCTTTCCCTGCATCCAGTAAGCGGTTCCCAAGTCAATGTATATTTGCGGATAATTTGGCTTGAGGCGCGCGGCTCTCCGGTAGTTTTCAATTTCTTCCTTTCGATTTCCCAAAGCCATGTAGACATGGCCCATTAAATGATATGCCGGGTAAGCATTTGGGCTTACGCGCAAAACATCTCGAAGAACCGCAATCGCTTCGTTATAAAAACCTTGTGCGGTTAGTTTGACACCTTCCTCGAATAAGGCTGGGTCCTCCCAAGGGTAAGGCAAAAGATCTTCTACAACTTGCACCAGCCGGGGAACAGAAAGTTCCATACCCTTAATGGCTTCAAAATGCTCAGCCACTTCCGGGCTGCTGGTTTTAAGTTTTTCGCCTATCGTGGAAAGTGCAACACCACCCGCCACCGATTGATCCTGTTTTTTTCTTACTTTATGCTTTGCCAAACCCAACCTCAAAAGCAATATTTAATGAAGCGTACTATTTGATTATATTGCAAAATATCATTTTATCGGAAACCTTTTCAGCTTGTTCAGGAAGATGCGTTACCAAAAGAAGGGTATGGTTTGATTTTAATGTTTGCATAAGAGATTCGATAGCCGCCGTTGACTCGGGGTCCAGCGAAGAAGTTGGCTCGTCCATCAATAAAATATCTGGTTCAACAGCAAGTGTGCGAGCTATTGCCAGCCGTTGCTGTTGGCCAATAGAAAGGGTGGTGGCCAGATTATCCAACCTGTTTTTAACCTCACCCCAAAGATTCACTTCTGTCAACACCCGTTCCACCAGGGACTCGTAATCCTTTTTTTCAATCCCATTTAAATGTTTTGCGCCAAACAAAACATTTTCAAAGATGCTTTTAGGAAAAACGCAGGGCTTTTGAAAAATCATCCCTACCCTTCTCCTCAATTCATAAACATCAACATCCGGGTCATAAATATTTTCACCTCTTATTAAAATTTGACCTGTGTGTTTAAAGTCTTCAATGCGATCATTCATCCGGCACAGACATCGGAGTAAAGTGGATTTTCCACACCCAGAGGGACCAATAATGGTGGTCACCGAGTTTTCTTTTACTTCACAGCTGAAATTATCAATTACTTTTATGGCCCCATAATTGACTGATAGATTTTTAATTTCAACAACAGGACTCATAGTTCTGCTTCCATTTTCAATCGACTTCTTAATATCCATGCGGTTATGGTCAGAATAAATACCAACGCCAAAAGAACCCATCCCGCGCCCCAGGCCTGAGCAATGGCTTTCGGATTAGCGGCCTCTTGAGTCAGCACCAGCATATGCGTTTGTAATGTTGGAACCGGGTCTTCAAAAGTTTCTGGAAATTGGATACCCGAGAAAGTGGTTGCGGCAAACATGATTGCTGCGGTTTCTCCTGCCGCACGAGCCAAACCTAAAAAAACTCCTGTGATGATCCCGTAATAACATTGCGGAATAATTATTGACTTGATTTGTTCCCATCGCGACAAACCAAGGGCCATACCTGTGTCCTTATATTTTTGAGGCATAGCTTCGATTGCTTCACGAATGCTGATTTGCAGAGTAGGCAGGATCATTATAGAAAGGATCAGCGACCCAGTCACCCAGGATACGCCTGTTTTCAAATAAACTCCGAAGAACAAATAGCCTACCAAGCCAAATAAAATTGTTGGCGTGGCATTCAACATCTGCGCTGACAGCCGGCATACCTCTTTGAGGCTCTTTGATTTTAGAAATTGCGTCTGATATATAACAGAACCCAAAGCCACTGGTAAACTCACCAGAACAGCACCTGTCATCAAAAGAAGAGTTCCCATCAATTGATAGAAAATTCCTCCTGATCGGCCAAAATTCTCAGATGCTTCCATGAAAAACCCAGAATGCAATGCCGGCAATCCTTTAATGAAAACCGTAACAAGAATGATCAGAAGTAAACTTGAAATCAACAGAGTTAAAAGGGAAAGAAAAATAATCATGCATCTTTCGAAGGCAGCAGCACTCATAGCTTGCGCTCCCGTTTGAGAAAACGGTTTCCCATAAATGAAATTACAAGAACCATTAGAAATAACGTCAACCCCAAAGCCATCAAGGCACTCCAATGCGTTCCTTCGCCGATAGATTCTGCCGCTTCGCGACCCAGTTTGGAGGGAATCGTTTGAGCCGAAGAAAAAATATTAAACCAGGGATCAGGAATGCGATCGAGACTGCCCACAACCAGCATCACAGCAATGGTTTCTCCCATTGCGCGGCCGATGCCCAGCAATACAGCTCCCATTATTCCAGGCAGGGCCTGGGGTAAGACAACGGTGATGGCGGTTTGCCATTTACTCAATCCCAAACCCAATGCATTTTCGCGATACTCTGCAGGAACAGCACGCATGGCGTCTTCAGACAAAGTCAAAACTGTTGGCAAAATCATAATCGAAAGCAGGCAGGCTGCCGTGACCAGAGTATTACCATCGAGCAATCCAAAAATGTCTTTGATCCAGAGCGAAAGAAAGGTAACCCCTAAAAGGCCATAAACAATCCCTGGAACCCCAGCAAGAAGTTCTAAAACCGCTTTCACAAAGCGTCTATTCATGGAGGTTAAAAATTCGGAAATGAAAATTGCCACGGCGAGAGCAAGAGGCAAAACCAGAAGACATGCCAGGGCAGTGACCAGAGTGGACCCGTAAAGCATGGGCAAAGCCCCATAAGTCTCTCCCACCCACCAATCCTGTCCAAACCAAAAATCCAATCCATACAATTTGATGATTGGAAACGATTCATGGACAAGAAAAAAAAATAACCCACCCATACAACATAAAAACATGAAATTCAGACATGCAAAAACCCACATCATGCATTGCGATTCATTTTTCATAACTATTTAAATATGTCCGGAAAAAATCGGAGGATTTCATTTAATTGAAGGGAATATATCCACTTTCTTCGACTATCTGCTGACCCTCCGGGCTTTTTAAAAATTCCAAAAAAGCTTTGACCTCCCCATTCGGTTCTCCAGCAGTGATAAAACTCAGGTTTCTAGTAATGGGATAATTTCCTTTTCGAATGGTTTCACGTGTAGGTGAGACAATATTTTTTTCATGACGAATAGCTATTGCCTTAACCTCATCATTGATCCAGGCGTAAGAAAGCATGCCAATAGCAGAATCACTTTGCGCTATTTTCGTTTGTTCTTCATTATTAGATCCGGTTACCAGAAGGGTTCCGAATGTTTTAGGTGTGGGATTACCAAAAATATAATTCATAAAAACATGGCGGGTTCCCCGGTGCCTCTCTTTATCAACCACCACAATATTTCGGTCAGGACCTCCTACATCTTTCCAATTCTTGATTTTTCCCTGGTAAATATCCCGGATTTGTTGACGTGTGAGGTCATGTATTCCAGCAGCGTAGATCTCTGAAGATACCACGCAGGCTATGGCATCCATCCCCACTGAATGCACCTTGAGATGCGAACCTTCAAACCGCTTTCGTTCAGACATGGAAATTTTACGAGAGGTCATACCAATATCCGATCTCCCTCTTGCTACGGAATGAATGCCCACACCGGAACCCCCAGCATTGACCAGAATCCTCATACGATGCGAAGAAGCAGATTTAAACTTCTCCGCCGCTCGAGAGGCAATCGGTAAAACTGTAGAAGAACCAACGATCTCAATCTTAGAAGAATGATCTGCGTGAACAGAAAATGGAGCAACACCCATTCCTGCCAATATAAACAACAGGACTCGAACCATAGAAGTTCCTCTTTCAGGAAAAAGTTGCAAACGGTATAACCAAACAACTATATATCAATATATAGATATTTGCATATTAAAAGGCGCAAAAAATCCATTGGTAATGTCGGAAGGTAGATTCAAACCTTACAAAAATTTTAGGATTAGTTGAGAATATTCTAAATGGGGAAGAGGAAAGAACTAAAATTATTGATCGGCATATAAGGGAGAGTTTTTGTATTGCAAAATGCCGCGGGAGAAAAGAACATTCAACACGGCCACAGCAGGAACACCAAGAATCATTCCAACGAGACCAAACAACTCGGCTCCAAGAAGAACCGCGAAAATCACTGCCACCGGATGCAGGCCAATATTTTCCCCCACGACACGTGGGGTAATGACCATGCCCTCCATCGCCTGGACAAAGGCAAAAACGCCTGCAACACCAAGGACTGGCATCCAATCCTGAGTATGCATAAAAGTTAAGATTGCGGCAGGAACAAAGCCCAAGACCAATCCCAGATAAGGAACAAGGTTGAAAAGACCTGCCATAAGTCCCAAAGAAAGGCTCATCGGAGTGTCACACAAAAATAATCCAATAGCGTACATAACACCCATCAACCCCACTACCATCATTTGCCCGCGAACAAAACTGGATAACACCTGATCAATTTCAAGAACTATTTCTCGGGTTTTCGCCTGGAATCGGGGAGGAACCAAAGTCAAAAGTCTTTCGTTTATGGAATCGAAATCTCTTAGCAGATAAAACATCACGACAGGAATGATCACGAGATTGGCAACCATTAAAATAATATTAAATAAATTCGAAATCGAACCCCAAAGCAGCTTTCCTGAAAACTGCATGGCTTTCATGGGTAACTCGCCAAACCGGGATAACCCTTCGTTAAGAATTTCTTCAACTTTTACCGGGTCCAGGCCCTTTACCATCTCAATTAAGGGACGCAACCAGTCCTGAAAGATTCCAATATAAACAGGAATATTCTGTACCAGGTTTTCTGTCTGCATACTCAAGATAGGAACAAGAAAAATACCGGCGAATAATACCAGCATAAAAAAGGCCACCATCAGAAACAAAACCGATACGGTTCTTGAGACGCCTTTTGATTCCATCTTATCCACCAACGGATCCAGGAGATAGGCCAGAGCAAATGCAATTAAAAAAGGAGCGACTACACGGCGGGAAAAATAAAGCAGAAAACAAACAATTATAATCAGGGCTAAAGAAATAAGAAGCAGGTTTTTATTTTTTTCCTGATTCATAGTTTACATATCCGCCATAGGCATAGGAGGAGCATCTGTTACCTTTTCTTCGTGGGCTTGTACGCCTTTCTCCCAATAACGATGAAAAGAAGGTAGCAGAAAGTCTGCAAGTTTTTGACTGGTCACATCAAAGGCTTCAAGTTCCGCCGATAATTCATATTCATTTTTTACGGTAGCAAAATCACTTTTAGCCGCTATCAAGGTAGAGTCAATCGCAGAAACGGCCTTGGCACTGATATTTACCTGAACCATTTTCATGCCCTTTTCCTTATTTCTTTTCAATTTTGAAACAGCCGTTCCGACGATAACGATATCCGCACCGGCTTTCAAGCCGATATTCCTTGCATCTTCAATATTTCCTTTAATGGCACTCAAAACAACAGATTCGGAAATCGCATCGCGAATTTGGCTTCGATCTATAACTTCCACTCCCGATTCCAAAAAGTTTTTTGCAAGCTGCGTTTCTGATATTGGAACAACATCCCAAAAAGATGAAAGAGGCGCAGAAGTAAAACTGCTTTCCTTCATAAGAACAACCACTTTGTGTTCGCTGATAGGGCCCGTAATAATACCCATACCAGCTAAAGCCTGATTCACCGCGCCAGGAAAAAACCGAACCTGCAATACCACTTCACTGACCTTGTTTTCGATGTCATCCAAGGCTCGCAAGTACCTATAGCTTTTCACATACCTGCTTGCACGCCGAATGATTTTTTTTAGCTGCCTCTGATTTGCAGCAAATTCTTCTTCACCCAATAAATCTTTAAACACCATTTCCATGGCATTTTTCATGGCAAAGGCAACAGCTTTCTTGCGTGCAACGACATAGTTCTCTTTTTTCGCAGGCACCTGGGCGATACCTTCATAAGAATCTTTTAATATCGGTTGCGCCCAGGCAAGCCCACCCCCGAGCTGCAATCCAGCAAAAACAAGAAAGCCAAGGACCCAGTATTTTTTTATTGGAAATTTTACCCTCATCGCTTTTTCTTTGCCGTCCGGGTGGGGGGTGGCTCTTCGATCACAAGTTTTTTAAGAGATTTTACTTCTTTCGGACTCAAAAACCGGCACGCACCTAAAGGAAGTCCCGTCAAATTCAATCCCGCAAAATGAGTTCGCTGCAATTTAATAACCGGATGTCCAATATGTTCACAAACTTTTTTAATATGTCTGTTTTTACCTTCAACGAGTGTCATTATAAGAAAACAGTTTTTCCCACTGGTTTTTTGAATTTTGGCATCAATGGGTTTGAATTTCTCATCATCAATATGAACACCACGTGTTAACCGTTTCAATGTTTTTTCGTTGGGCATTCCCGAAACTTTTACTTTATAGGTGCGCTCAACCTTATATTTTGGCAACAAAATTTTTTTTGCCAGGGCTCCATCGTTGGTAAAAAGCAGTACTCCCTGAGTATTATAATCAAGACGCCCAACTGGAAAAACTCTGACTTTTGTCACCCGCACATATTCCATGACAGTCGTCCTCCCACGTTTATCTTCTGCCATGGTGGTGAGGCAGCCCGTGGGTTTATTCAAAACCACGTAAACCTCATCCTGTTTTTTCGGAATCACTTTTCCAGATACTTTTATTCGATCCACAGCGGGGTCTGCCAGGGAACCTAGTTGGGTCACCACTTTGTTATTGACCTGGACTTTTCCTTCTACGATCCATCTTTCCGCTTCCCTTCGGGAAGCGAGACCAGCATCAGCAATTATTTTTTGTAAGCGAATTTCCATGATGTTCAAAAAAGGATGGTAAAACTAACAGGAGATATTTTCTCCGACGGGACTCTATGCAGTGTCTTCCTCATCCTCAACCCCTTCAGGTTGGGAAGGGCCAGATTCTGCATTTGCGAATTCTATCTGAGATTGCAGAGGGGGGTCATCGCCTTCCAGCTCTTCTTTTAAATCTTCCAAAGTCGGCAAATCGCTCAAATCCTTCAATCCAAAATATTCCAGAAACTTCTGTGTTGTGCGATACATGATGGGTCGCCCGGGAACTTTTTTTCGTCCAGCGGGTCCTATTACTTTTTTCTCCAACAACGTCTTTAGAACCCCACTCGAATCTACGCCCCGAATATCGTCTACTTCCTGGCGCGTGAGAGGTTGTTTATAGGCAATGATTGACAACGTATCCAGGCTAGGTTGTGACAATCGAGATGATCTGTCCAGCTTAAGGAACTTACGAATCCAATCATTGAATTCATGCCGGGTGCACAACTGATAACCATCGGCCACTTCTAAAATCTGAAGATTCCGAGACTGGTATTCCTCCTTCAATTCAACGAGGATCGACTGCAAGTCATTTTTTTCTGCTGCGTTGAGAAAAATCTTTTCGAGCTCACTAACATGAACGGGCTGATCAGCAGCCAACAAAACATTCTCAACAATCGATTTTAATTCATTTCGTTCCATTTTTGTCTCAATACCCCCTAACGGGGGAGGAAAATCAAGGTTAAAAGCTTGACCACATCTTCTGACGCAACGGGAATTGACCCATTGCCCCCAACGCTAGTGGGTTAGTGGGATTCAAAATATTCTCGAACTAACAGTTAAAAGCTTTATTGTGCCTTTTCGCTCCATGGGCACCGACCCATTACCTCCCACGTTAGTGGGTTAGTGGGATTCAAAATATTTACTCAGAGCCAACCCCTGCGAATGGTAATTCGAATTTAGTTCAATTCCATAAACTCGGTCAGGCCTTTCCACGACCCGTTCAAACTTGAGCCGGCAAAAAGTTTGCCCATGTTCCACCATGAAGGGAACATCATGCGGACGAACTTCCATCACTGCACGAGTTCCCTGATTCATCAACTCATCCGTACCGTTCCATCCAAAACCAGAATCAAAAAACCCGGCGTAATGGGTACGCAACTCACCGCTATTCGGTTCGTAGGCAATCATTTCTGCCAACCAGTCTGGCCAGATACAGATTTTTTCTTTCGACATCATAATATAAAAGCTTTCCGGTTCCAGGATCAACCGATTCTTTTTTGGCCGGTAAATAGGTTCCCAGAATTCTTCCGCCTTGTAATGGCGTATTTTGGAGAGGTCGATAACATTGGAGTTGGTCTTTGCCTTGTAAGCCACAATGGAATCAGGTTGGTCACCCGAAACATCCACCCCTACATAGACTCCACCTTCCACTTTCACCTGATCGAAAGGAATAGCGAATCCATTGCGATCAAATAAAATGGGATTATTTTTATATTTAATTTCCAATCCCTGTTTGCCGAGGGTATGCGAGGTGACATGCGCAACTCGCAATTGATTCAATGACAACCCTGTTTTTACTTTTACAGGAAAAGATCGCGGAATCACCTCCAGGTAAAGCTTTCCGCGATACCCGCGTGGAATTTCATCGAATCGATGACCGCCATCCACGATCACTCGGGTGAACATATCCAGTCGACCCGTTGAACTTTTCGGATTGGCTAAACCATAAAACGAAGCAGGAAGGTTCAATTCCTCCATTAAAGGAATCAGATAAATCGCATTCTTTTCTAAAATCCCACCGTTTGAAATATCAAAATCATAAAGCGTTACTTCTTTTAAACGAGTTTCTACCGGCTCGTTTTCAGGTAAAAAGCTGCACTGAATTCGGTAGGCCTTTTTTCCCAATCGCAAATCCAAACTCACCGGTTGAACCTGCGAAGCCTCTATAGGTAACTTCGAGTTGATCATCCCTTCTTTAAGAGCCGTCTCTATAAACTGGCAGGGAAGATAACCGGACTTACCTTTCAAAGAGGTTGCAAGGTCCGAATTTTCTATTTCTGTTGTGGATTCCATTTATTTTTTAAGTCCGTTTTACATTCAGGTAGAAGAAGGCAACCCCCTCATTACCCATGCCGGGCACGAAAGCAGAGGTAAAGTACCACGTTCCCTTGTCAGGGGGAGGATTAATTAAATATCCCCTCTTATAAGAGGGCTTTGGGGGGTTAAATGTTTCCTTGGTAAGAAATAATCACTCCCTCAAACCTATCTGCCAGGTTGACAGGTCGTTCGCGGCTATGATTTAATCGTATTACTCGAGAAAATTCAACCTGATTATTCCCAATTATTAGCCAAAAACTCTTTGAGTGCATAAATTGACCGGGTCGAGGTATGAATTCAATACAATATTTGGGGAAAAAGGAATAAATACTGGGCCGCAGCGATCTTAAGCAAACAGTTATTAACAATGATTTTAGGGCAATAGAAACAGATTATGGATTCAAAACACAAAAAAACAGAGTCAACAAATTTACTAAAAAACTCCATCATGACGATTATAGGGCTGGCAATAGTTGGAGTTGGGCTTTGGGCTCTAATG
>CAZECX010000039.1:0-26020 GCA_964510965.1 uncultured Nitrospina sp.
CGTACCTGCTTTGGGAGCAGGGGGTCGGAGGTTCAAATCCTCTCGCCCCGACCACTACTCGCCGTAGGGGCGACTTAAAAGACCTAACGAATATTCGTTAGGTCTTTTTTATTGTTTAAATCTGTAAACGCTCGTTGTATTTCACCTTAACCTTCGTGCCCCTGTGGAAATTACTCCTCAAACTTCATGCCCGTGTTATATTCCAGCCATAGATTTCATGCCCCGCAGGGGTAGTAACGGGTAGAAGGGGTAGTACTCAATGGGTAACACCATCTGGGTTCAGCGTTTTTTTTTGGCCCTTGCTAATCCCTCCTTGAGGGCAAGCTATAGTCAAGCAGCGATTTGGCCCCATTTTTCTTTTTGTGTTGGTTTAGTTTCTTCCATGCTCCTCCACCCATTGTTCTGCCAGGTCCAAAGCTTCCTCAATTTCTTCTTCGGACAAATACTCCTCCACCTTTTTATTGTCTCTATTGGCATAACCGTTTTCAGTGGCAAGGTGGTACCACATTTTCGCCCGAATATAATCTTTTTCCACTCCTTCTCCGTTGATATGTGCTACTCCCAAACTGAATTGAGCAAGAGCATAATGCTGTTCGGCGGCAAGGCTGTACCACTCGATAGCTTCATCAAACCCCTGGCTGACCCCTTCTCCCTTGTGATACATCCTTCCTAAATTGTATTGGCTGGGAGCATGGTCCTGTTCAGCCGCCAAATGAAACCACTTGGCAGCTTGTTCAAAATCCTGATTCCTTCCGTAGCCATTGTCGTACATTGCCCCAATGATGTACTGGGCCTCTGGATTACCTTCGTTGGCATGAGGTTCTAATTTTTTAAATGCCTTTGAATAATCCTGATGATGATAAGCGTCCATTCCTTCCTTGAAACTGTCCGAGCAGGCAGAAACAAAAATCAAAGTTATCATTAGCTGCAATAAATTTCTTAGGAACTTGTCAGGTTTTCTATTCATTAGCTCACACCGTTTGAAAACATCTTCTCACAATCATACAGGAAACTGGATTTAGGATAATAAAGCAATGATAGAGATTGAGTTTTTTGCATAATTTTTCAAAAAAAGCCTTGACATTATACCTACCTATTAGTAGATTGGCTTTATGAAGACCGAAGATACAAAAAGTAAAATTCTCGATGTGGCCCAGGACTTGATTCAACGCCTGGGAGTCAACGCCATGAGCTACCATGATATTAGTGAGGCTGTTGGAATCCGCAAAGCGAGCATTCATCACCATTTCCCCAGCAAAGATGATCTACTTAAAGAGCTGTTAATAAGATATTCACAGCAGTTTGCCGAGATTGTGGATAAAATCTTAAAGACAGATTTAAGTCCAAACACGAAAATTCGCCGATACATGGAGCTTTTCGAGAAAACCCTTAAAGAAGGAAACCATGACAAAGTGTGCCTTTGTGGAATCCTTGGAGCGGAGTTGACGACCCTTGGAAGTTCATCTGCCAAGCTCGTTAAAAAATTCTATGAAGAAAACGAAGCAAAACTTGCAGCGATTCTCAAACAGGGAATTGAGCAAGGCGTTTTTAATTTTCCTGGGGACACCAAAGCGATGGCAAAAATGATTTTTTCGTTTCTTGAAGGAGGCCTCTTAATCGTTCGGGCGCAAGGAGATTTAAAACAGTTTCGATCCATGATGAACCAGTGTCTTAAGTTGTTAGGAGCAGGTTAGCTTTTTATTTACAACCAAAACCTACCTATTAGAAGGTAGCTATTTAAAAGGAGAAATAATCATGAATTCCAATACCCAAGAATTAGCACTCATCGTTGGAGGTTCCACCGGAATGGGACAGGAAACCGCTAAACGCCTTCTTCAACGCGGCGTGGAAGTTATCCTTTTATCACGCAGTGAAAACAAGCTGGAAAAAGCCAAGGCTGAATTAGATTCATATGGAATTGTTCAGACCGTTGCTTCTGACCTGTACGATCAAAACCAGACAGATAGTTTCATTGACCGTATTAAAAACGAAAAACGGCACATTAAGTATCTTGTCAATTCTGCCGGAGCTTTCAACCCAAAAACGTTTTTAGAACACACTAAAGAAGACTATGACAAGTACTTGGATATCAACAAAAGCATTTTCTTTATCACCCAGGCTGTTGCCGAGAATATGAAACAACATGGTGGTGGAGCGATTGTAAACATCGGTTCCATGTGGGCCAAGCAGGCGGTCAAAGCTACACCCTCTTCAGCTTACTCAATGGCCAAAGCAGGACTCCATTCGCTTACCCAGCATCTGGCTATGGAACTCGCTGATCATAATATTCGGGTTAACGCCGTTTCCCCGGCCGTTGTGCACACCCCCATTTATGGAGAGTTTATCGATCCTGATAAGATTGAAGAGACCTTGGCCGGATTCAACGGTTTCCATCCCATCGGACGCCATGGAAAAACTACGGATGTAGCCCCCATTATTGACACGCTTCTGTCGGATGAGACCCGTTGGGTTACGGGTTCGATCTGGGATGTTGATGGGGGTGTAATGGCAGGAAGAAATTAATCAACAAACTTCCTTTTCAATATGAATAGGGTTTTTATTAAAAGTCGATATGGAAAACCAATCTAAAATCCAAGTTTAGAAAAAATACCCTGCATAAGATTTAGGAGCAAGGGGCCGTGGTTCAATTCCGTTGCTCACTGAGTGCTCCCCCGACCCTTTAAATCAAGGACTTAATGTTTATCCGATAGGTCCTTTTTTTATTTACTACTTGTTCTGGGGTGGGCAATTGGGTAGGGTTCTCAATGGATTGACTAAAGGAATTATTCAGCTGAAGACAACAATAAATTTGTTATTACAAAATGAAAAAGAGCCCTAGCACAGATCAACAAAAACCGCCACATTTTCCGTTCGAAGATCCGCCGTTCCGCTTATCCATGGGATTGCTTAAAATAACTGAAGCAGAATGGTTTGAAATTTTTGATCTGGAAGAACGGGCAATTCAAATAGCAGAAAAAAGAAAACTCCTTGCTTCTGACCATGATGAAGTTTTCATGTCAGACCCAACCGCCCTGGCATCGTCCACTGAAGTCCTTAATTTGATGCTGAAACATTTGCCGACCATTCGCCCGGATTTATATTCGCGAACAAGGGATACAATAAAGCTTGAGCCTCATTCTGGATTTGAAGGGGGAGAGTGGTCTACGGAGCTTAAGGAAAATGGAATGCATCCATTGGATCTGGCAGCCCGTTTGGTTCAGGAAGACCTCGTCATTATGCTACCTCCGGATGAAAAACGATCGGGGTGGTGGCTGGCAGCAGGAAGTATTTCCTTTCCATCACGCTGGAGCTTGAAGGAAAAGTTTGGACGGACCATGGACGGTATTCACGCTCCAGTACCCTTCTACAAAGACCAGCTGCAAACCCCAACTAATAATTTTTTTGATCAGATGCCCTTCGGCGAAGTTTTTTCCCGGCGCAACTGGTCCTTACATGATAATCCATCTTTACGCCAGGATGGCACAAAACAGGGGGGAGGGGAAATTCACACAGCCATTTCTCCCATTAACGCAGGAGAACAACTGTATTTGAGGGTTGAACGTCAAACCCTGAGGAAGCTAAAAGAAACAGGTGCAATATTATTTACAATCCGGATCCATTTAAGAAAGTTAAAGCATATTGTTAAATTCGAAGGTGTTGCGAGCAGACTTTCTAAAGCACTTTCTGCTCTCCCTCCCGAAATGCAAGCCTACAAACAAACCGACACCTTTGCTGATTCCGTACAGACCTATCTTGAACAATTTTAAATTCCTTAGAGTTTTTTCACTAAAAGATATTTTTCATAGCTTTACTTTTACTTTTTACTTTAACCCTTAAGATTTCTTTCTTGTGTCGTTATTTTTCGTTCCAAAAAATAAAATTTTGTAAAGACAAAATATTTTAAGTGACTTTTCTCCACACACTCCCTACTCTAATAGAGTAAAATTTTTAATAAAATGAAAAGTATTTACCTTGTCTATAAAAAACAAAATTCTAATAGTAGATGACGAAATAAAAACCTGTGATATTTTAAAAAATTATTTTCAGGAATTATTTGAAATTGATGTGGCCTACGATGGTCAACAGGCTTTAAAAAAAGTAGAGACGTTCCTGCCCGACTGCGTACTATTGGATATAAAAATGCCAGACCCCGATGGTTTACAAGTCCTCAAGCAACTCAAACCGCGGTTTCCAAATATTAAATTCATCATGATTTCTGCAAACAATTCTGTCAGCAAAATGATGGATTCCATCATGAGCGATGCTTCTGATTACGTACCAAAACCTATTAACCTGGCCGAATTAGAAAAAAAAATTCTGTCTGCTTTGAATCAACCCAATTAATTCCGAGTCGCTTTTAACGATGAGAATAGACGGGCAAGGAATCCCTTTTACCTTACCAGCTATTTTTAGGATTTTTATTTTTGCAGGAGAGATACCATATAAAATTAAGCCAACGGCCTTTTCAAAAAGCGCATAGGAAACTGCTTGGTAACTTTTTACTTTGTTTTTATTTTGAATTCCTTCCGTAAACGATCCTTTCCATAAATTTCTACAGCCACTCTAAGATTATCCACCAGCAACTTTTTTTCAAGTTCGGTACCATACTGCTTAGATTTTTTAGTTTTTTTGGCTCCAGCAATTTGGTCCAAAGTTGTAGACATATTTCTTCCTTTTATTGAATTTATTTTGAGTCAATTCCGTAAAAAGTTGCCATCAGTTTTGCTATTGGGCTCATTGATTTTGTCTTGGTAGAGCAATTTTTACCGGTTACTTCAGAGTTTTTGAGACCTTTGGATTTTGAGTTCTGCTTTCTATTGGTTGAAATCATTGGATTTACCTTTCAAAAGATTGACGTTTAGTAATTATCTACTAGTAAATGCAACCACCATGCCAATCTTGCTTAAATTCTCATTTTCTCTTTAAAATAAGCTGAAAAAGGGTAAATAGTGCTATTGGAGAGGTTAAAGGGTGGTAAAACTGAGAGGGGATGACTGGATATTGTCGGATTTATTACTGGCTAACTCCAAATAAGGCGCAAAATGAAACTGGAAGCTAAATTATGCGTGGGCTTATTGACGCTTCTCATCGTTATAACGGGGAGCTTCGCCGACAGCATGGCAAAGTGCCCGGTTAGAATGGGCTCTCTTTATCCCTCCGACCATTTTTCAGTCATTTCGCAACGGGGCTCAACTAGTAAATTCCCAGAAAACACCCTTCCCGCCTTTCAGGAAGCTCTGGACGTGGATGGAGCCAATTCTCTGGCCATCGATTTATCTATTACCCGAGATGGAAAAATCGTTCTCTGGCAGGATTGGGATCTGGATCGCTCAAGGAAAAACAACTTCCCAACACGCTTTGAAAAATTCAAGCCCATCGATCCGCATTTCTCAAAATCAGGAAAGCGAAATGAAATCAGCAAACTGAATTATGTGGAATTTACAGATCACTATGGATATGAAAATGGAATCACCCATGAAAAACTCCATATAAAGATACCCACCCTGCATGATTTTATGAAATGGGCAACCCAACAGAGCAAACTCAAATTGGTGCTGTTTAAAATAAAAATTCCCGCAGATGAAAATCTTCTAGCCTCAAAAATGTTTCAAGAAATAAGGCGAACTATGAAAACTATTTCTCCTGCACCCCATTTTCGATTTGTACTATTAACTCCGCATTTAGAAATTTTAAGTCGTATCAGAAATTCCTTTAAGGAACTTTCATTTTCTTTTGATCGGGAAATTCCCTCTGCTAAAATCATAAATTACCACGCCTACACTACTGTTCCCAATGCTATGGAATTTAAAAACCAGACAGCCAGCATTGGATTTCCTGTTCAAAGCCAGGCTTCTGATTCTTCGACTCCAAACCTATGGGATATCTATAAATTCATCCTAACTCTGGATTTTAAAATTCGTGACAACTACAAAAGAAGTACGAGCAATTATATTAAAATTATTAGCTGGACCTTTAATGATGAGAAGAAAATAAGATGCCTGATTCATTTAGGGGTGGATGGCATTGTGACCAACGACCCTAAATTGGTGCGGAAAATCGCTTTAAATTTGGGTAAAATTTTAGACTGAACCGCCAACATTGTGGAAATTTTGGGAATGGACTATAATTGGAATATGAATAAACTATCGCAAATATCAAAAAAGCCTTTTTTTGCCTGTGTCTTTTGTGTGATCTATTCGGCGGTTTCATTTGCCATCGCCCTGTTTGGCAACTAAAATTCGCGCGACACCTCTTTTCTGACACTCCCCCTTTAACTTTTTCCAACTACTGCCGTTAAGAAACTATCTTCTCCAAAGATAGGCTCGCTTCCTTCTTTGGTGTTTTGAGGTCGGCGCCATGCTGACAAGGTTGGGGCATTTAAGAAGGAAGCGACCCTTAAATTGGGCTTCTTTTCCTTCTGTCTATAACCACCTCCATTTTCCCCTTTTATAAAAATTCCCTAACTTAATGAAGAATATAAATAATTTATTGCAAAATTTTTAAATTAGATTAATAGTCTAAAATTAATCTTACTTCAAGAAACGAATACAGGTAAAAAATGGTTTCAGACCGTAGAAATGTAGATGAGCAAAATGAGGGCCGTCGGGCAAGTGATAGACGGCAAAACAACGATCGCAGGCAAGATAATCCTCTGGATCTAAAATCTTTAAGTGCTGAGATGAAGGACAGACGCGCTCGAAGGGAAAGCAGACAGAAGGACCGAAGACAAAGAGAACGGAGGATAGAAGAAAAAAAACGCCTGGTTTAATTTCCATTCCCCGTTGATTGTTATTCTCAAAGGCTTATATTGTTATGTAAGAAGTCAACAATCAGGGAGGGTAACTTCCATGAACATTTTATCTTTTCGCATCATTTCGCTTCTAGTAGTTTTCATCCTTGTTTTTCCCACACCGGTCATGGGACAAAAACAAAAATCTGGCATACCTGCAGCAATGGCTGCCGACCTCATACATGCAGTAATCGAAGCGGGTAGAACGACTTACTCCGAACATATAGTCGAGCATTTAAGCGAACAAAATGTTTTAACGGCTACTGAAAATTGGGAGCAGGAAAAGACTCTGCCCTTGCCAGCCCAGTTTCTTGCCATGTCTTCCCAATTTTCCAATTCTCGCGGAATTGGTATGAAGTATCGCCTTTTGAGTCTTTGGCCAATCAATAAAAACAATTCCCCTGGAACTGCAAGTGAAAAACTTGGTTTGGAAGAAGTTGCCAAAAATCCGGAAAATCCTTTTACCTGGATCGTTCCCCGTGATGGACGTTGGTATTTTGAAGCCATCTATCCAGATAAAGCAGTTTCGAATTCCTGCGTTTCCTGTCACAACCAGCATCCGAATAGCCCAAAAACCGACTTCATAAAAGGCGATGTTCTGGGAGGAATCATCATCGACCTCCCTCTAGCAAAACGATCCGAAAAAAATGTAGATGATAAGTTTTTACTGGCTCCAGAAGTGGTGGCCGACTACATTCATTCTGTCCTAAAATCCGATAGAGCCATCTACGCAAAGCACATCGTCAACCGTCTTGTAAATGAAAATGTTCTAGCAACAAAAGAGAACTGGGCTGATAGTAAATCCATCATGCTTCCAGCGCAGTTTTTATTAAATACCGCTGATTTAATACAAGGTGGTGAATTGGGTTTGAGTTTTTGGTTGATCAGTCATTTCCCAATAAACTTACAAAACAGACCCGCCAATGAGTTCGAAGCACGCGGACTGGAAAATGTTGAGGTCCATCCCATTCGTCCATTTACCCAGCAAACTCAAGTTGGCCATAGAAAGTATTTCCAAGCCATCTATGCAGATATTGCTTCTACCCCCGGCTGTGTGAATTGCCATAACAACCATCCAAATAGTCCAAAGAAGGATTTCAAGATAGGAGATGTGATGGGCGGCATCACCCTTAATTTCCCAATAAAACACCGGTGATGACGCCATAATATTTTTATGGTTAAATATTGGTATTCATAAAATTTAATACCTCTCCAAACTGAAGGTGTCTACTGTGAAAAAATTGATGTTCATCCTTACTGCTTTAACTTTTACATTTTTTGTTGGTATCGGTTCCGCTCAGGAACTTCTCGTCCTCAGTGGCGAAAAATCCAAAAACTCTAAACGATGGCAAGAAGAAGTTCTTCCCGAGTATTCATCCAGTTCTCAGATGATAAACCTTCCTGTAAAGATTGTTCCCGTAAAAGGGAATCGTTTTCCGGAATGGTTGGCAAAGGCTCTGGACGAAGGGCGCGTAGGCGAGATTCTTGGAACACCCACTTTTCTGATCTGGGACCCAAAAGAAGAAAAAGAAATCGGCCGCATTGAGGGTTACACACAAAAACCCAGGTTTTTTTCTCAGCTGGATGAAGCCGTAAAGCTGATTGCACAAGGTCAACATCCAGGCAAAAGGGAAGGTTCTGGAGGTCATAGAGAAGAAGGCTCAGGTGGAAAACAGCGCCAGGAAGAAGGATCAGGAAATAGCAGCAACATTATGGATCATATTTATAAAACACCGGAAGAAGCAAAACAGGCCTCTGAAGCACTCGGGCTTGGAGGAGAAATTCACACCCACCAAACCCCCGATGGAACCATATATATGCCGGGGGCCACCATGTAGTTTCTCCCCTAAAAAACACAACCCACTAAAAGGTTTACGGTAAATTCCGTAAACCTTTTTTACTCCATTTTATTTCTTATAAGAATACTTTTATTTCATAGTACCTCTATTAGTAGTTTGACAATTTAAAATATTAAAATTACATTGATAAATCATATTTTCACACAGGAGTCTTTGATGTCAGAGAAATATGAATTTGCTGGGATGCGCGTATTAATCATCGAAGATATGGTTGACAATGCAAACCTGCTTTCCAGAATAGTGGCAAAGCATAAGCTGGAAACTGCAGTGGCCTACGAAGGTTTAAAAGGGTTTGATATGGTTCCTGAATTTTGCCCCGATTTGATTCTACTGGATATTGGTCTTCCAGATACGGATGGCTTTGAAATTTGCAATCGTTTGAAATCTGATGACCGATTTAAAGACATTCCAGTAATTTTTATTACTGCTTTCACAGAATCAGCAAATGTGGTGAAAGGGTTTTCAGTGGGTGCGGTTGACTACATTACCAAACCATTTAGAGCCGCTGAGGTTATTTCCCGTATCAGCAACCAATTACGGATTAGAAAATTCCAAAGAGAATTGATTGCAAATGAAAACCTTTATCGAAATATTGTAAATAGAATCCCCCAACTGATACTCAAACTGGATACAGATAGAAAAATCACATTCGCCAATCCCTCTTTCCAGTTTTTGGGACATAACCCTGAAGATTTAGTTGGGCAGCCTCTGGAATTCCTACTTGAGGCTAACACGAAAACCTTGGCAGAAAAAATTGCGACCAAGAATGTTGGACCCTTAGCAGTGCGAAACTTGGAAGCAAATTTACTAGTCAATTCCTCTGCATCAGAAAATACGGCTTCTAAAAAATTTTTCATGGATGCTATGGGAATATGGGACGTATCAGATGATGAAGTTTTTGACAGAAAAGTAAAGAAGAATTTCCTGGGAACACTATGTATTGGAAATACGACACCGTTTGAATAAAGCCGCGATAGACGGTCATCTCCCTAACACGTACTGAAAGGTCCTTTATTATACAAGGACGATTCTTGGTCAATTAATAGCTTTTCTCATCAGGTAGCGTTAGAAAATTCCTGCCAATCCAACACCTCTTCTCCGTTTATCTTCCATATTTCTTCTTCAGTCTCGTGAAAGCCGGAATTGAACTGAATAGAACCATCGGGGTTATGAAAAATATTTTTTGAAGTTACACCATCTTCACTGTGAGAAAATTCCGATCTTGTTCCGTTGGGGAAATGAATAATAAAACCATATAGACCTGTTTTTTCGTGGGACAATATCTCGAGAACCTGATAATCCGGCCATTTATGAAATCGAGGCATTTCACAAAACATCATTTTAAAGTGGTTGTGGTTGACCAAAAAAGCCGAATAAAATGCAAGACAATTAGTAATAGTCTCGTCTACCCTTTCTTTAGATTTTTGTTGCGGCTTACCCCCTTCGATCCATTTAAAAAATCCATCTTTTATTTCATAATTAGAATCGGTAATAACTCTCCGCAGGTTTTCGTCAAAGAACTGATCGATGCATTCCGATAACTTGGTTTCACCAGCCTCAACCGATTGCCGTTTCAACACATCAAACTTTTCCAATGCTGTTGGACCGATCCAAGAAAAAGTAAGGCCACTTGTGGGCCTACCCAAACAACCGAATGGCTTTACAAGATAATCCTTATGCAATATCGTTCTTAAAATATTTGCAAGTATTTCTTGCGGAGCTGTCAATTCCACCTTATGGCAATACAAGGTCAATTCCCCTCTATTCTCCGACTTATCATTAATCTGGATATTTTCTAATCCCTCGCCCTCTTCAAAAGCCTTTCGGGAATCTTCATAAAATTCCCAATCCAAATCTTCTGCGGCATCCACTCTTAATAGAGTACAAAGAACCTCAAACGGATTTAGTTTTAGTGCCTTCATATAGAGGTCATGAAGGGTATCTGTATAGTTTTGCGCTTTTGCTATATATTTGGAATATTCATCCATTAAAATATTTCCTAATATTTATCTGCAGGTAAGATTATTGCTGCGTGTCCAATATAATGATCTAACATAAAATAAAAAATTGTCTGGAAACTAAACCATGGATGGCCCCATCACCTTGATAAATAACTCCAGGAGTTTGGGATCAAAGTCGCTTGCCATTTGTTTGGTCATAATGGTCAAAGTTTCCATAGAATTCAGAGCTTTCTTATAAGATCTGCGGGTTGTCAGGGCATCATAAACATCCATTATTTTACAAATCCGGGCATGCATCGATATTTCATCTCCTGAAAGACCCTGTGGGTACCCTCCTCCCTTAAATTTTTCGTGGTGCTGCCCTGCCATGGAAATAACTATATCTTTATAACAACACATGGCGGTCAACATCTCCTCGCCCATGGGCGAGTGAGATTTCATCTGCTCAAATTCCTCGTCATTCAATTTACCGTTTTTGTTTATCAGGGAAGTATCTATCTTGGATTTTCCTACATCATGAAGCATGCCCCCGAGCCCAAGTTGCTTCACATCATCTTTAGGCAATCCTACTTTGGTGCCAAAGGTCATGCAATACAACCCGACATTCACGCTATGGGTGTGGGTATAATAGTCCTTACTGGTAATTTGTGAAATCCCAGCAAACCCGGCATCGGCCGTGGAAAGACAATCTTCCATCATTCCCATAACCTCTTCTGAAGATTCAAGGATTTTTGAGGAAGCATTGTAACTGAAAAATTCATTCATTACTCCTTTGGACACTTCATATACTTTTTTAGTTTTGGTTTCCAGTGGAACGTTTGGATTATTCATAACGCCACGTAATGATTGCGTGGCATATTGGTAGTATTTAAATAAGTCTTCTTCCTTAATATAAAATTCTTGATCGATCTCGCCTTCTTCCAACAAGCGCAAAACTTTATCCTGATGTTTTGGGTCGGTGCTGGCAAACTTCACAAAGGTTTCAGAGTCTGATTGTAAAAAAATGTCAAATGCCTCGCCCGTTCCTTTTGCCAAAAACTCAATATTTATCGGACGAAAACTATTTGGCGCGGTTTCAGAAGTCATAATAAAAAAAAGAACAATTGTTCGTTAAAAAACGGTTTCTGAGTGACAAAAGGATTATTCGCTCATTGTATCATCAAAATGTTTCAACCCTACTCAACCTTTTGATTCTATTTGTTTAGCTGCTAATTTTTTTTGGAACGGATAGAAAATTATTCACTCGGAGCAAATAACCTTCGAAATTTCATACGTTTTCCCTATTCCTAGATATATAGGAATAACAGCAATTTAATTAACAGGCGTGAAATTGGACGTGGAATTATGGGGGGAAATTTTTCGCACTATACATCCCGACCAAAGGGAGTATGACGGACTATTTACTGTTGGATTCACAAAGCGGAATACTTTTTGTCGGGTCACTTAAAATTGTCCCCACTGTGGAGGTACGGAACATTTCCTCAATCAAATCTATGGAGTCATTCAACCTTTTATGCAATCGACAAAGGTTGGTTCCATGCGTTTTTAACTTCAATGGACAGCTTTTTATATGCTTGATTGGGTCGACTGCATTGATCACATTTAACAAGGGTAAATCTTCTGGCAAATGCGCCAACATGTATCCCCCGTGCAGTCCCTTTTTCGAATAAACCACTTCATGCTTTGCAAGCATCAGTAGAACCTTGGATAAATAGTGTTCGGGTACCTTGGTTAATCGGGCGATCTCTGCCGTTGTGTGTGGTTTGTCAGGATTTTGCGCTAAACACACCACTGCGCGGAGAGCGTATTCTGAAGTTTGAGATATCATAAAATCACCAATAAAAGATAAAAAGACCTTGACATCTATTTTATCAGGTTTTATATTAATTGCAATAGTAGATATAAATATAGTTTTATCCCTTTAATTATTTTTCAAGGAAAATTTAGGGATCATATTAAGTTTTCTATCCACTTTAAAAATACCAGTTCCATATTAACAAGGAGTTTAGACAATGACTATTTTAAACCTGAAGAAAACCTTTAAGGTATTGCCCTTATTTCTTGTGGCCGGATATCTAAACGGAGCCATGGCTTTTGCTGAAGTGGCAAAACTAACAACGGCCCCCAATGTTCCACCTTCCATCAAACGAAGCCAAGCGGAAACAGTGGTAATCAACTTGCAAGCCAAGGAATATGTTGGGAATTTAACAGAAGATGTGAAATATGCTTTTTGGAGTTTTGGCGGAACCGTTCCGGGCCCCATGGCAAGACTCCGTGTAGGAGACAGCATTGAATTCCATCTTTCCAATGCCAAAGGCAATACCCAACCGCACAATATTGATATCCATGCCGTTAATGGACCTGGTGGAGGTGCAGCTTTCACTACAGTGGATCCCGGCCAAGAGAAGATCTTCACCTTTAAGGCCAAGGCAGCCGGACTTTTTATTTACCATTGCGCAGCGGGTTCCATTGTCGACCATATCTCCAACGGCATGTATGGACTGGTTTTGGTGGAGCCGGAAGGCGGACTTCCAAAGGTGGACCGCGAATACTATGTCATGGAAAGCGAGTTTTTCGCCTCTGAGCCTGAGAATGGCGTTGCCTCTTTCGACATCCAAAAGGGACTCGATGAACACGCTTCTCATGTTGTCTTTAATGGTAAAGAAGGCGGGTTACTCGGTGACAATGCATTGAAAGCTAAAGTAGGTGAAACCGTTCGTATTTATTTCGGCAATATTGGCCCAAACAGTATTTCATCTTTTCATATTATTGGTGAAATTTTTGACAAGGTTTATAACGATGGGGGAATTGGCGGTGCCACTGGAAAAAATATTCAAACAACTTTGGTGCCTTCCGCGGGAGCTACCATTGTTGAATTTAAAGTCGACGCGCCAGGAGCTTATGCTCTTGTCGATCATAGCATCTATCGCGTAGCAAAAGGTGCGATTGGTCACTTGGTCGTAGAAGGAGATAAAAACCCAAAAGTGATTCGCCAGGGGAAATAAACACCTCCTTATAAGAAACACACAAAAGCCCTGATGTTTTTTCATCAGGGCTTTTTCTTTTAAAACGAGGCTTCCATCCAAACTTTCCTGTAATTAATCTCCAGCTCACGCGACTATAATTTGATTTTAAAGTTCATTAAAGTTGAAGACCCGCTACTAATAAAGTAAATTCAACATTCCATCACAAAAATTTTAAATGTGCGGAGAGGAGATGGCTATATGAAGGCATCCGATTTATTTGTACGTACTCTCGAACACGAGGGAGTCGAGTTTATTTTTGGAATTCCAGGTGAAGAAAACCTCGATTTTCTGGAGTCACTTCGGGAATCTAAAATCAAATTGATTCTAACCCGCCATGAACAAGCAGCCGGGTTCATGGCTGCGACTTATGGAAGACTGACAGGAAAGGTGGGTGTCTGCCTTTCAACCCTGGGGCCGGGTGTTACTAATTTTGTAACCTCGGGAGCCTATGCACAGCTTGGGGCAATGCCTATACTCATGATCTCCGGACAAAAACCCATCAAGAAAAGTAAACAGGGACAATTTCAAATTATTGATGTCGTCGAGATGATGAGACCATTAACAAAATTTAGCAAACAAATTGTACATGGCAACAATATTCCCGTACTGGTACATGAAGCGATGCGGCTGGCAAGAGAGGAACGCCCAGGTGCCGTTCACCTTGAATTGCCAGAAGACATTGCCGCGGAAGAATGTGACACCCAACCTTATGATCCTGCTTACTTCCGTCGTCCCCAGGCTGACGAGAAAACCATCGATAAAGCCTGCGAGATGATTCGCCAAGCAAAAATGCCACTGCTTCTGATCGGTGCCGGAGCCAATAGAAACCGCACCTGCGAAGCACTGAAAAAACTGATAGATAAAACTGGGCTGTATTTTTTTGACACACAAATGGGAAAGGGCGTTGTTGATGAAAAACTTCCAACCTTTCTTGGAACAGCCGCTCTTTCAGCAGATGACTACTTACACTGTGCCATTGATCGCGCAGATTTAATTATCAACGTCGGCCACGATGTAATCGAAAAACCTCCCTTTTTCATGTCTCCAGGGGGAACAAAAGTAATTCATGTAAATTATTTTTCCGCCAAAGTAGATGAAATCTATTTTCCTCAACTGAACGTAGTGGGAGACATTGCCGACAGCATCGATCGGTTGGCAAATAAGGTTGAAAAATGTGAAAACTGGGAAGGCACATATTTCCAACGTGTCAAAGAAGAAGTAGAAGCACATGTAAAAGAAGGTAGTGACGACACACGTTTTCCCATCATCCCACAACATTTAGTGGCCGAAGTCAGGAAGGCAATGCCTGATGATGGAATCATTGCTTTGGACAATGGGGTATATAAAATCTGGTTTGCCAGAAATTACAAGGCCTACCAATCCAACACCGTTTTGCTGGATAACGCTCTGGCTACAATGGGTGCAGGTCTTCCCTCGGCAATGGGAGCTAAAATAGTCCATCCCGATCGAAAAGTAATGGCCATTTGCGGAGATGGTGGTTTTATGATGAACTCACAGGAGCTGGAAACCGCAGTCCGATTAAAAATGGATCTGGTTGTGGTCATTCTTCGCGATGATTCTTATGGAATGATCAAATGGAAACAGGCGGGAATGGGGTTTCAAAATTTCGGACTGGATTATGGAAATCCTGATTTTGTAAAATATGCTGAGGCCTACGGAGCAAAGGGGCATCGTGTTCAATCCAGTGACCAATTGCCCACTTTGCTCAACGACTGCCTAAATGAATCAGGAGTTCATCTTGTAGAGATTCCGGTCGACTATTCGGAAAATGAAAAAGTATTGATTGAAGAATTAAAATCCAAAACCTGTATTTTATGATTGCCATATAAAAAAGGATGCTCCAATGACTGAGAAACTAAAAGTCCAATCACCCTACGATGGACATTTAATAAAAGAAATAGACATGGATGATGAGGCTCGTATAGAACAAGCCTTGGCTACTGCCCATGATTTGGAACATAAAAAATCAATACCCACGCCGGAGAGAATTGCCATCCTGAATAAAACAGCCGATCTGGTTGAAGCCAGGGCTGAAGAATATGCCCGACAGTCTGCCGAAGAAGGCGGAAAACCCTTGATCGATTCCCGAATCGAACTTGCACGGGCAGTGCAGGGAATTCGAGAAGCTGCAAATTCAATCGGCCAACTCACAGGTCATGAGATTCCCATGAACCTAACAACCTCATCAATGAATCGAATGGCATTCACTACCCGTGAACCCATTGGTGTCGTTGCCGCAATCAGTGCTTTCAATCACCCTTTCAATTTAATTGTCCATCAAGTTATACCGGGAGTAGCCGTGGGTTGCCCGGTGATTGTGAAGCCTGCACGCACAACCCCCCTATCCTGTTTGAATCTCGTCAACTGTCTTTACGAAGCTGGCCTACCAGAAGAATGGGTACAAGTTATTATCTGCAAAGGATCCCTGGCCGAAAAAATTGCCACCGATCCAAGAGTCTCATTCCTTACTTTCATTGGTTCCGGGAAAGTGGGTTGGGGCTTAAGATCCAAATTGGCTGAAGGCGCACGTTGCGCATTGGAACATGGTGGTGCCGCACCCGTAATTGTTGAACCTGATGCAGATATCGATGATGCATTGCCTTTGTTGGCGAAGGGCGGATTTTATCATGCCGGGCAGGTATGCGTTTCAGTGCAACGCGTATTTGTGCACGAAGATATCGTCAAAAGTTTCTCCAACAAACTGGTAGCTATTGCAGAAAAATTAGTGGTTGGTGATCCGGTCGATGAAAAAACAGAGGTTGGGCCTTTGATTCAGGAAGGGGAAGTGGAACGTATCCACAAATGGGTAGTAGAAGCTAAAGCGGCTGGCGGAAAAATTTTAACCGGCGGCAACAAAATTGGAAAAACCTGCTATGAACCAACCGTTATTCTGAATCCCCCTTATGATACAAATGTCTCCCAATGTGAAATCTTTGGCCCGGTTATCAATATTTATTCCTATAAGAACAGGGAAGAAGCTATAAAACTTGCCAATGACGTTCCCTTCTCATTTCAGGCTGCAGTTTTTACAAAGGATATCGATGCCGCTTTAGAATCGGCTAAGGACTTGAATGCAGCAGCCGTAATGATAAACGACCACACTGCATTCCGGGTTGACTGGATGCCATTTGCAGGAAGAAAATCTTCCGGTCTCGGCGTCGGTGGAATTCTGCCCACCATGATCGAAATGACAGAAGAAAAGCTGATTGTATTCAGATCAAAACTAATATAATTGAATCGCGTTCTAATCTGTGTTTGCAACACATCTGAACCCGGTCCCATCCGATTGCAATTGAAAATGGGAATTCATTCGATTAGCTGATCTCATTTCCGAAGCTTTTTTATTCCAGCTACCTCCCCGATTCACTTTTTGCGTTATTGAAAAAGAACCAACACAATCTACCCCGCTACAGGCGTTGAGTTCGGGACGAGAACCTCTAGGGTTTTTTTCAGGACTCATTAAATAATAATTTTCATTAACAGGCATCCAGTCAAAGACCCATTCACTTACGTTCCCGGCCATGTCATAAAGTCCAAATGCATTGGGGGGGAAGGAACCTACGGGTGCAGTATTTTTAAAGCCATCGTTCTTGCTAGCATCTCTGGAATTCAAATCGCATTCGCTATCACAAAAATTTCCTTCTTTCCCGCTCACCTCATTTCCCCAATGGTATTCACTTTTCGTCCCACCGCGCGCGGCAAACTCCCACTCGGCTTCTGTCGGCAAACGATACCCCTGTTTTTTGCAATAATCCCGTGCGTCTTCCCATGCAACACTGTCAACAGGAAGTTCTGCCCCGGGAAATTGAGAGGGATTAACGCCCATTACACTTTGAAAAAATTTTTGCTTTACTTCATACTTTCCAATTTTATAAGAAGACAAACATACTTTGTGGATGGGCCTTTCATCCGAGTTTCCAGAATCGCTTCCCATTTGGAAACAGCCTTCATTTATAACAACCAGTTCCTCTTCCGGTTTTTCCCGGTTGGTCGAGATTGCCATTTTTTGAACCTTCGCTTTTAGTCTAGTCACCAGTTCGCGTGTAGCCGTTGGAATTCCGTGATACTTGATTCGATACCTGCTCTTTGGCAACAATTCCATTTTCCCTGTGCTCATAATGAAAACCCGAAAATGAGGAACCGGGCCTAATGCATCCTCCTTTACAAATTGGCTGATGTCCGCATCGACTTCACCTGACTCATCAATGGCCATCACCGTCTCATCGACAAGCTCCGCTTTCCGACCTTCGGGTTCCCCTTTTTTAAACACCACGATATTTCTCCCTCTGGATTCGGGCATGGCAAGAATTTTATTCAAAAGGTCTTCTGCCTCTTGAAATTTTTTCAGCTTTATTTTTGTATCCGCTTGAGCACGGAGAACCTTAAAGTTATCCGGATCTTTTTTAAGAACCTGACCAAAGTTTTTTTCTGCGATAAGGTACTTGCCCTGAGAAAAAGCCTTCTCACCAATAGCGAAAATTTCAGTTAAATCCTGAGCATGCAAAGCAACCGAGGAGAATAATAAAATAACGAGTTGCACCATTAAAATTTCAGTCAACTTATTCATTTAGAGAATCCTATTAATAAAAACACTTTTGTCTATCTGGCTGAATTCATAAATTTCAAAACTAAAAAAACTACAAGACTTTAGAGGTTGCCGTTAAAATTAACCCTCTAATTCAAAATATAGTTTAGTATAGATTAACTAATAATTAGCGAACAGAATTAGTTTTCTGAATATGAGTGAAATATATTAATCCTCTATTTTTGAATCCATTACGCGCTTTACAGTATTCATTGTAATTTTAATAATGAGCCTTAATTTCACCCCCCATAGAATTTTAAAATTTTTTCTGGCGGTCTTACTATTTACAGCCAGTTGCTCCAATATCGGCGAAGACCCATTGACTATGCGCGTCGGTGCGGAACCTTCTGCTAAAATGCGAAATGACATAGGAATTGAACATTTTTTAGCAGGAAGAAATTTTGATGCCCTTTTGCAATTTAACCAGGCAAACTTAGCAGACCCAACTTCAGGAGAAATTCATTTTAATCTGGGGCTTGCACTTTGGAACGAAAATAAAAAGGAAAGAGCTATCAAACACTTTAAGCAAGCTCGAAAACTTGCTAAGGGAAACCCGAAAATCCTGGAGTCGCAAAAAATAAACAATATCTTGAAAGAAAATTAAAAGGGCGTATCTCTATTTTTTAATTGACTAATTTTATGCTGGCTTAAACTTCTTCAGGCCTAATCTTTGAATTCTGGTAGTGAGGGTGGTGGGAGGAACCCCTAGCAGTTCCGCAGCACCTCCCACCCCAAAAATTTTCCAACTGGTTTGATTCAGAGCTTTTAATATATTTTCAAGTTCAAACAGTTTGATCTCAGAAAATGTCGACACCCTACCTTGCATCGGAATTTCTTTATTTGAATTTGTCTGCTTTGGTAATTTTTTGTTACTGGGGCTATCTGGCAAGTCCAGGCTCAACCTCCCGGAAGTGGAAATGATCACCGCTCTCTCAATCACATTCTGCAACTCACGTATATTTCCAGGCCATGCATAATTTTCCATTTGAACAAGATTGCCTTTTGTAAGCTTTATTCCATCCCGATTGAATTTTTTCTCGGCTCGTTTTAAAAAGTGAATAGCCAGCAACGGGATATCCACTTTCCTCTCCCTTAAAGGAGATACCTCCAGAGGAAAAACATTGAGGCGATAAAACAAATCTTCACGGAAATTTCCTTTAGACACCTCATTTTTTAAGTTTTTATTCGTTGCTGCAATAACCCTGACATTAGCCTTTAGGGTTTTTTCATCTCCCACACGCTCGAAGGTTCCTTCCTGCAAAACTCGAAGTAATTTGCTTTGCAGATCCAATGGAATTTCGCCGACTTCGTCCAGAAACAATGTCCCTCCATCAGCTAATTCAAACCTTCCCACCCTGTCTTTGATGGCACCTGTAAAAGCACCTTTCACATGGCCAAAAAACTCACTTTCATATAGCTCCCTGGGAATGGATGCACAATTTACCCGGATTAGAGGCCTGTTTGATCTCGTGCTACGCTTGTGAATTTCATTGGCAATGAGCTCTTTACCCGTACCCGATTCTCCAGTAATCAATACATTGGCATCCGTGGTCGCTACCATGTCTATTTGCTGCAAAATGTTTTGCAGGGAAGGACTTTGACCGATGATCCCGCCAAAGGATTGAAGCTCCTCTACTTCTTCGGTTAAATATTCATTCTCCAACTCTAATTGTTTTCTCAAACGTAGAATTTCATTAAAAGCGCATGCTTTTTCTTCTTCCATTTTCTTTCGTGCCGAGATATCCCGGCCAAAACCAACCGCATACTCTTTACCATCAAATTCCACAAAATTTACGGAGATTTCCATCGGAATTAATTCACCGTTTTTCGTTTGATTACGAGCTTCGAAGGAAACATTTTTTTCTCTTCTAATCTCTTTCCAAAATTGTCTCCATGTTTTTTTGTTTGATTCAGGATCGATATCCTGAATGGTGAGACCTATCAACTCATCTTCTGAATACCCCAAGTGTTTGCAGGCAGAATCATTCGCCTTTAAAATAATCCCCTCTGAATCGTGAAAAATGATCACATCTGCCGAACACTGGATGGTGAATCGAGCCAGTTCCAGTGTTCTTTCTTTTCTTATATCTTTAGCCATTTTTAACCTCATTCAAAAACTCAAACCTAAAAGCAATATAATATACGGAAATGAGTATTTATACTACTTAATTCAGATAATAACGTAATTGAGCAGATAAGCCGGCTCCCTATAAATACCAATAAACCTTTTTAAAATAATAGGTTATACCCGATACTATTTTTGGCACAATCCATGCTATTGATAAGGGCAGAACATAATAACTCGAACTTAGGAAAATAAAATGGATACGACAACAGGAATCAAACTAAATGGCTTGGATCATCTTGCTTTAAATGTAAAAGACATGAAACGGGCAGAAGAATTTTACACACAGACACTCGGTTTTTCAGTAATCCACAGAACTGAAACCCAGGCGGGCTTAAAACATATTGAAGTGGATACCGGTAATGTAGCTATCGCTTTATTCGAATCTCCCGATTTGGATTTGGAGACAGCGCATAAAACCATGACCGACGACGGTTACCTGCATTTCGCTTTTGGTGCGCCTTACGACCAATTCGATTCCATTCAGAACAGCCTTAAGGAGGATGGCGTAATTTTGGATGGAGAGCCCCGGGATTGGGGTGAAAGCGTATCGATTTATTTTCGTGATCCCGATGGCCACCAACTGGAAATAAATTTTTCTAAATTAGGAATATAGCCATGATAAAAAATGGAACGTCACTTGAAATCAAAATTTATCCTCCCGAAGCTCAGGCAGTGGGTCAATTCGATGGGGGTCGGATCACTGAAATCAAGCCGATTGGATTTCCTCATGAGGGTCCCGCAATTAAAAACTTGGGACCCTTGTTCTATTGGGCGTGGGCGACTGCTAAAGGGTACGGGAAAATTGGCCTTCATCCTCACCAGGCCTTTGAAATAATGAGCTACGCCCTTGAAGGGGAGATCGGACATTACGATACACTTGGAAACCGCAGTCGAGTACAAGCGGGCGGCGCCCAAGTCATGCAGGCGGGCTCAGGAATTTCCCATGAAGAAGAAACGGTCGGGGAGTTCAATGATTTTTTCCAAATCTGGTTTGACCCCGGTGTTCAAAAAGCTCTTCATTTTCAACCTACCTACAATGATTATAAGCATGAAGATTTTATTATCGAAAAAAAGGATGGAACAACGACTAAAACGATCCTTGGGAAAAAATCGCCGATCTTTCTTGAATCTGAAGTAACAATGAAAGATATCTCAATGGAAGATGGGCGCATATTTCAAGCCAAACTCGATCAGGGTAAAACTCTGGCATTTGTAGTTATTTCAGGAAAAGGAATTTTGTTCGATACGCAAACCGGCACAAAACATTATGTCAGCAAAAAAGCCTTTGCATTGATTCACGCCAAGCAAGATGGGGAAATCTCTATCCAGGCAGAATCCCCTTTCCGCTTTGCCGCCATTCAAATACCTGCGCAAGTTGACTACTCCTTGTACCGAAACCGATAAAGAGGAAAATATTATGAAAGCATTTTTTCAAACGGATGAAGACATTAACAACCTTATTATTCGAGTGTTGCTTGGAGTGGTTATGTTTCCTCACGGTGCCCAAAAACTTTTGGGTTGGTTCGGTGGCTATGGACTCGAAGGAACTCTTGGGTTCTTCACAGACAAGCTGGGAGTTCCTCTATTCATCGCCATTTTAGTAATTTTAGGAGAATCCCTGGGCGCGTTGGGTTTGATAACTGGATTTCTAACCCGGTTTTGCGCAGCTGGGATACTAATGATCATGGGTGGAGCTATTGTCATGTCGCACGCCGCCAATGGATTCTTCATGAACTGGTCGGGACAACAAGCGGGTGAAGGCTTTGAATATCATCTTTTGGCAATTGCTTTATGTCTTCCCCTAATTATTAGTGGCGGAGGGAAATTTTCTGCGGACGATCTTATTACTAAACGTTTTTTTTAATAGAAATTAGAGAGAATTAAAATGGAATTTTCAAAAACGATTCAACAACGCCAATCTGTCAAATCATACCGGACCGATAAAACTATAGGCGATTCTGAACTGGATAGTTTAATGCAGGAAGTGGTATTGAGCCCCAGCTCATTTAATTTGCAGCATTGGAAATTTATAGCTGTGAAAAGCGATGGAATCAAAAAACAAATAAAGGATGCGGCCTGGGGGCAAGAACATGTTCTAACCTGCTCATTTTTGGTAGCAGTTTGCGGAAAATTAAACGCCTTTGAAGATGCCCCCGTTATTTACCAGGATGTCGACCCGAAAATACAAGAGAAAGTTCTTCCCATGATTCAAGGTTTTTACGAAAATAAGGAACAATTGCAAAGAGACGAGGCGATTCGAAGTGCTTCTCTAGCTGCAATGACCCTTATGTTCGGAGCTGTCAATAGAGGATGGGACACCTGCCCGATGATCGGATTTGATCCTAGAGCGGTTTCCAAAATTTTAGAGCTCGACGCTTCTCATATTCCCGTAATGCTGCTGACCCTTGGTTACAGGAAAGAAGATCCGCGCCCTCGATCTTCCAGACGACCTGTTAGCGAGATAGTAAAAATAAACACGCTTAATGGTCCAGGTTTGATGGGATGAAAAATGGTTATTTGATTTTATCGCTTTATCAAAAACTTCTACTTCCTTTTTCTAAGGTGTTATAATGTCTCAAACAAATCGAACTTAAGGCCTTTTTATGATTATCGTAATGTCCCCGAGTGCCACCCCCGAGCAAATTGAGCAAGTAGAAAAAACGATTGAGGAACTTGGGTACACTCCACATGAGATAGCCGGGGTCGAACGCAAAGTAATTGGTGCTGTTGGCGATGAACGAGGCAAAGACAGATTGCAATCCATCGAAACGATGGCTGGAGTGGAAAGCGTCTTCCCCATCTTGAAGCCTTATAAGTTGGCAAGCCGGGAAGTAAAATCCGCTAACTCAGTCATTCAAGCAGATGGCGTTTCGGTCGGAGGTCAAGAAATTGCCATCATGGCTGGACCCTGTTCCGTAGAAAGTAAAGACCAGATTTGCACAACGGCTAAATTGGTAAAAGAAGCCGGAGCAAATTTTCTGCGGGGTGGCGCTTACAAGCCTCGCACCTCACCTTATAGTTTCCAGGGCATGGAAGAAGATGGGCTGAAATTACTGGCCGAGGCAAAAGTAGCTTCGGGACTTCCCGTCGTCACCGAAATCATGAATCCAAGGGAAATAGAACTGGTCATAAAATATGCCGACATACTGCAAGTCGGTGCCAGAAATATGCAGAATTTTTCTTTATTAAAAGAATTGGGCCGGGTGAATAAGCCAATTCTTTTAAAGCGCGGCATGATGAACACCATAAAAGAATTTCTAATGTCAGCTGAGTATGTTTTGTCGGAAGGGAATAGCAATGTGATCCTTTGTGAGAGAGGCATCCGGACTTTTGAAACAGCCACTCGCAATACACTTGATATCAGCTGCATACCGGTTCTTAAAAAAGAAACCCATTTGCCCGTTGTCATTGATCCCAGCCACGCAACGGGACATTGGGACATGGTGGAATCCATGTCCCGCGCTTCCATCGCTGCCGGGGCAGATGGGTTGATCATCGAAGTTCATCCAGACCCGGTGAAAGCATTTTCCGATGGACCGCAATCCCTGAAGCCTTCTAAATTTTCCCGGCTCATGAAAAACCTGCGACCCTTTGCAGAACTAATGGGGCGTACCCTGTAATTCGCCTCCCAAAAACAACCCTCCCTAACCCCTTGAATTTCTAAGCTTTTGGGTTTATTCTAAATCTGGCTTTTTTTATTTCCGAGGCAGATTCATCTGCTTCGAACTTTGCGCATAACCCAGAATGAATGAACTCTATTTAGCCAATCGCAATCTTTCCGAATCCTATCGGCAATCACTTCAGGAAAAAATATCCACTCTTGACCAGTCAGAATTATTTGCTGATGCAGACGATATAAATCCTCAAAAATATTATTTGGATTTTAAAAATCGCGCCTTGGAGTTTGTCCACCATGAAACTGAGCTTCTCAAAAAAGAATGCCTTAAATCAGACAACTCTCATCTTATCCTGCTCAAGCAAACGGCATTGGTCGACACGATTGTACAAGCAGCCTTTGCCTCCGCAATAGGGTTATTCAATCAACAGAATAAACAGAATTTAGCGCTGGAAACTGTTCCTCTAGTCATTCTAGCTCGTGGAGGTTATGGGCGGGAGGAAATGTATTTTCGGTCGGATGTAGATATCCAAATTGTTTCCCAATTTTCTTTGGAAGATGAGGAAAAAAAATACGCTGAAGAAATCATCCGTCATTTTGAATACATTTTTGTTTTTCAGGATATTTTCCCTTCTTCGGGCAACTCCTGTTACACCGAAAACGAATCATTTGACAAAGAGCTTGACCAGGAAAACATAGCGCAATTTCTTGCCCTACTCGAACACCGTTTTGTTACAGGAAATATTTATGTCTACAAAGAATTTAAAAGCTCCATTAAAACTGAAAGCCTTTTGCATCAAGATGAGGTCATCAAGCACTGTTTAAGTCACGGCGGTTTTTATGAAGTTCAAAATACCGTTTTCAAACAAGAACCCGATATAAAGGAGGAGTTGCAGAGATTATACTGGGCTCTCGCTTCCGTACGGATAATTCGAAAATTTGAAAAGACCAATCAGTTCGAATTATTAAACGACTTATTCGCTAAAAATTTAATCAGTCCACTCGCGTTCAAAAGCATGCAAAAGGGCCTCAACTTTTTATCCAAGGTACGCCTGCTCTTACACACCATACAACAAGGGGCCCATAGAGATGTGATGAGCTATGAAGTAAGAGAAAAAATAGCAGAGTCAATGGGTTATAAGGTAAGGGCATTTTTCCATGAATATTTTTTTGAGGCAGTGTATCCACTCAAACGGTTCAGCCGTAATCTCTACTGGGAAAGCATGGCCGCAGATACCAAAAAACAAAAAAACCTTTCTGAGTATTTCTCCTTAAACACCCAAAACCAGATATTTTTTGAAAAGGACCCTGATGATTTATTTTCCAATAACACTCTCTGGTTTTTTAAAGTCTTTATATGGGTAGCAGAAAGAAATTATTATCTTTCTTATGAAGTGACCCGGGCCATTGAGCAGCATGTCGATCAGGCCTATCCTATTTTTACAGACGATGCATCCCATTTAGAAATCCAAAATTGTTTTCAACGTATTATTCGAGGAAAATATTTTTCAAAAGCACTTCGTCTCTTGCATGAATTCGGAATACTTGAAAACTTTTTGATTCCAGAATTCAAAAATCTTCGTGGCTTGCTTCAAGACATCTATGTCCACAAATTCCCTACCGATGTTCACATTCTTTCAGCGTTGGATGCCTTGAATGGATTGGAGTTCAGGAAAACCGCAGACCCCTTTCTTGCAGAACTCTATCATTCGCAAAGAGACAAAACCGCTCTCAAACTTGCTGTTTTGCTCCACGATATCGGCAAGGGTGTCAAAGTAGGAGAGCAAAATGAGGAACTGGTAGGAGCTCGATTGATTCCCAAAATCCTGGAAAACCTGGGCTATGGCAACAAACCCAAAAGAGTGGAAGATGTTGCCTTCCTTGTCGAAAAGCATCTGACCCTTTACGACCTTATGTTACTGGACCCGGAAGCAGATGACACTTATGACATGGTTCTAGATTTAGTCGATCATGATAAGGAAAGACTTAAAATGCTGGTGTTGCTTACCCATGCTGATCGGGGTGGAACCAAAA
>CAZECX010000040.1:0-18337 GCA_964510965.1 uncultured Nitrospina sp.
ATGGTCTATGACTGCGAGGGATTTGGCTTTTTACAAATTCTCACGATTGCGACCGAATCCTGAAATTTCTTTGACAAGATTGTATTTGCGACAAGCTTTGGCCAAAGAAGCACCCAAAAGCCCAACCCCAACGATGGTCATTTTTTCAAATATCTTCATGCCTGTTTCAATCCTTGCTCAGGATAAGAACCCAAAACCCGAAATAATAATGTTCGTTTCCCAAGAGTCTTTAAAACACGCTCCACAGCTTTGTCTTCGACATGACCCAGGAAGTCGACATAGAACAAATATTCCCAGGGCCGGTTGCGCAAGGGTCGTGATTGAATTTTGGTTAAACTGATTTTGCTTTTTGCAAACAGTTGTAGCGTTTTCAAAAGAGAACCTGCCTCATCCGCAATAGAAAACATAATGGATGTCTTATTCTTTTTGGCTCTTTTAGCCTGATCCTTACTGATCACCAAAAACCGTGTGTGATTTTCAGCTCGATCCTGAATATTTTTGGCAATAACTTTTAATCCGTGAACCTCAGCCGCTAATTGTCCGGCTATGGCTGCAGAATTTTTTTCCTTTTTAGCCAGTTCTGCCGCATGAGCCGTGCTGGACGTGGGAATCTGTTCCACATCGGGAAGGTTCTTGTTCAACCAGTTCCTGGATTGCGCCAAGGGCTGTGGATGTGAATAGACCTTTTTTATTTTTTTTTGATCCGCATTCCCTGCCAACAGAAATAAAGAAATAGCCATTCGGGCTTCATCACATATATGTAATGGAGAATCTACAAAACAATCGAGCGTCAGATTGACAACCCCCTCAATAGAATTTTCTACCGGCACCACTCCATAATCCGAGTTACCGAGTTCCACTTCCGAAAAAACGGACTCAATGTTGGAGCAAGGATTGAATTTACAGGAATGACCGAAATGCTTAACCGCCACCTGATGGCTGAAAGTGGTTTCCGGGCCGAGAAAAGCAATCCTCAAAGGCTTTTCTAAAGCCAGCGTGGCAGAAAAAACTTCACGAAATATGGAATTGATGGAAGACGAAGGAAACGGACCTTTATTCTGGTCGTTCAACTTGTCGAGAATTGCACGCTCACGTTGGGGAACATGGAAATGGGCATTCTTCCCTTGGAGGGACTTCTCTTCACCTATTTTTTGGGCCAAAAGGCCACGACGACTGATCAGCTTTAACAGCTGGTCGTCTATTTTATCAATCTGCTGGCGCAGATCGTCGAGCTTTGACAAAAAACGTGTACCGCCTTTACTTGGATTTCCCGCAACCGCTGTATGGGATGGCTTGATCATTTCATAATTCCCCCCTAAAATGCAAGAATATTCTTTAATAGAACCCTGAATTTTAGGGGTTTTCTCTATTTTGCAACAAGGAGGTCGTCCAAATGATTTTGTTGGAATTCAGTATGAGCCCCATGGATAAAGGGGAAAGTGTCAGTGACCAGGTCAGCCGGTCTTTAAAAATTATCGATGAAAGCGGGGTACCGTATAAGTTGAATCCGATGGGGACGGTATTGGAAGGCGAGTTCGATGAGGTCATGGGTGTGGTCAAACAATGCTATGAAACCATGCGGTCAGACTGCAAACGCATCACCTGCGGCATCAAAATAGATTATCGCGAAGGAAAATCAGGAAGACTGGAATCAAAAATGGCCTCAATAGAAAACAAACTCGGAAAAGAGATTAACAAATAACTTTTTTAACCACAGATGGACACAGATAAACAGAGATAAAGAATTTTAACCGTCATCGCGAGCGACTGAAGGGAGCGTGGCGATCCAGAAAAATAAATATATCCACACATTTTCAAGCAGACTTTATATGCCATTAGACCACTACGTATTCCAAGTACATCTAAAGAACTTTTATTCGCCAGGCTTAGGCGATAGAATGTTTGGCATTAGAAAGCGTGATCTTCACATTCCCATCTGGGTCTGAAGATGTTTGCCGAATTCAAAACGGAAGTACAAATGAATACCTAATTCATGATCGAGCGATCGAAGATTTCTTGCTGGGGGATAGAACCAAAATATAATTCTTCTATTGATAAGCTTAGAAAAGGAGAAGTAGATGCAGAATGCATATATGTGATTTCTGGGTTCGTTGCTTACGTGCAGTCTTGTTCTCCCGCTGGAATGAGAATACAATATTCCCCGCCTAAAAATGCAGTAGAAAACACCGTAAAAATGTTAGATGCCAAGGGTGAAATAACCACTCCACTCTCAGAATTGGGAGGGAAAAGTATTACAGAATTATTAGAAACAGGTGCGATACAAGTGGAGGTAGATCCTAAATTCCCTCAGTCTGTAGGGATTAGCAATATCACCAATAGTTTGTCAGCGTAATGACCTAAAAATCAGAGTCTCCCATCAAAGTTCATCCGTGATTACAAACCCATCAACTTTTCTCTTATGTAGCTCACTACCTCATGAATTTCATCTTTTGAAAGGCGTGAATTCCACGGCATCATGGCGGTGCCTTTTCTTCCCTCAGTAACCGATCGGATCATTCGCTCCTGGGTTAGTTCTTGTTTGGATTTTTCCGAGGTTAAATTTTTCGGCGGTGGATTCAATACATTGGCGGCGAAGGTTTTGCCGTCTCCTTTATTTCCATGACAAGCCTTGCAGTGCTTGAAAAAAATATCGCGCCCGGTTTCTGAATCAATCGTCTCTGCAAAAGCTTCGGGCAAAGCCAGAAAACACAGCCAAATAAAAACTCCTGCCCAAGATAAAAAAATGTTCATTTTTTCAATCCAGAAAACTTTTCTAGAAGCTTAAAGGTAATAATATCGCCCAAAAGGCACAGACCTATTCCCACCGGGCGTGGCCCGGTTAGGGGACATCTTCGAGTTTTTCGATCATTAAGGTTTTGATCATATTTGCTTTGAACTGACTCATTAATTTTTGAAAGGTCACCCTTTGGTCTTTTAAGGAAACATAGAAAACGTCAATACCCCGATCTCCTTGAGTAGAAATTTTCGCCCTGTGGATGAGAATACCGAAATCTGCAAATACCGATGCGATTTTATATAACATTCCCATATGATCGCGGGCTTCTACACGGATGACAGTTAAGGTATCTGCAGTTTCTCTTGCCACATGAACTCGTGGCACGATGGCTTCATCGGAGCCCTTTTGTTCGCCTGCAAATCGGGTACGTGAACGCATCATTTTTTGCAAATTGGTTTCTTTCGAAAACAAATTTGCCAAATTGAGTTTTGTTTCTTTCCAGATTTCAAAATTGTCTCCCGAGGCGGTCTCGCTTTCTTCAACCTGGACTGAGACTATGACATGCCCGTCTTTCTTCAGATAAATATGGGCTCCCAGGATGTTCAAGCTTTTTGCAGTTAGGGCACCCACCAGTTTTTTAAACGATTCCTGTCCGGAAACACAAGAGAGTGTGAGGTTGTGGAATTTACCTTCTTCATTGAATTCGTGATGCAATATGAAAGGCTTGTCTTTCAGGGAACGGATCAGCCTTATATGCAATGCCACTTCTTCAGAATGTGCAGTCATCAAATAATCTTCTGGCATAAGCCCCAGGTGGGATTCAATATCTGCAACGGGCAATTCGCCGTGCAATGCCTTAAAAACACCTGCTCGGGTTGCCTGAGGATGTTGATCGAGGGATCCGGGATCACCAAGATATTTTGATGTTCGCTCATAGAGTTCGGAGAGCAGAAGTTTTTTCCAGGCCGTCAAGGTGCCCGGTGCAACCGCACGCAATTCTGCATAGCTGAGCAGATACAATGCAGCGAGGCGTTCTCGGTTTTCTACGATTTGAGCGAATTTCTGGATCACGGTCGGTTGGTGGATGTCCTGATGCAAGGCAGTTTCCATCATTTCAAAAATGTTCTTTATTAAAAATTCAAGCAACTCTTTTTCCTCGACCTGCAAATGCAGCCTCTGGCCGATGAAATTTATAAATCCTTTTAAACCAGACTCACCCTCCATATCGGAAAGGGTTCCCGCTGATTGCAAAAGGGCCGCGAATTTCAGGGTTTTTTTATGGTCATACCCTTTGTATAGAGAAGTAAGATCCGTAGGATTGCTCAGCGTCGATGATTCCAGTTCTTCCAGGAACCGGATGATGCGCAACGAATGCTCGTCTGCTGTGTAGTGATGATAAAAATCGTGGTTGACTTTGCAATGGGCCAATCCGAATTCCGGGAGCACTTGTTCGAGAATTTCCGTTTCGTGCATCAACCTCAAGGTTTTTTGCGAGTCGCTATCTCCGAGAATTGAGTAAAGAAAGTTTCTGACTTCTTCTCCCTTCATGTGTTCGGCGTTGATGAGTTTTTTGTGCAACCTCAATTGCCTTCGAAGTTGGTAATCAGGTAAAACGGGATGCTTACGGCAAAGTTCCAAAGCAGTCAGCACAAGAGATTTATCCTTTTTAAAGTCAACTTTCGGGTCTCCCTCATACACTAATGTCGAACCCGAAATGCCGAATCCATTCCCTAAGGATTTTTTAGCCAGGTCGGAGAGAACCCGCATAAAAGTTTGTCTGGCCTGGAGACAATGTTCAAAAAGATTTTCTGAGAAGTTATAGATATTTGTGGCGTGCAGATAATAATCGCGCATGAAATCTTCTACCGGCTGTCCGTCAAAAGAAGCGTGGTAGCCGAGGTTGGTAGCCAGGTCTTTTTGAATTTCCCGTGACAATACATCGGTCTTTTTTTCGGTCAGATAGTGCAATTCATTTCGTACACGCAAAGTAAAATCTATCGAGTTATATAAAGATTCAATTTCCTGTGGGGAAATAACCTGAGTGCCTTCGATCTCCCTGAAAGAGTGCACACCAAATCGAACTGCTGTTGCCCAAAGGGCATTGTGGTAGTCTCTCAACCCGCCCGGACCATTTTTGATGTCTGGTTCCGGGTGACAAACAACCCCTTCATTATTCCCGTACCTTGTATACTTTTCTTTTAACTTTGAATTTAGAAATTTTTTAACACCCTTTTGCAGAACATTTTTATTTATGGAGCTTGTAAAACGACCATAAAGAATCTGGTCACCCATCAAAAACCGGGTTTCTATCATTGATGTTTTTATGGTCAAGTCTTCATTGGCCAGATTAACGCAATCTTTTATAGTGCGGGAACTGTGACCGATTTCCATGCCGAATCCCCACAACACAGATAAAGCATCCTGAATAAAGGTTTCGGTGAGAGGTTTTGGCCTTGGCGGCAGCAAAAAAAGCAGATCTATGTCGGAAAGTGGATTGAGCTCTCCCCTACCATAACCTCCAACGGCAATCAGGCAAAAATCTTCTAACACCGGTGTGGATTTATATTTTTTCAGCCGAACCATTGAAAGAAGAACGTGCCGGACCACCTCATCGGTTAAACTGGTTAGCGATTGAATAACTTCTCGTCCACCCGCTCCCGAATGGTGCCAACCCTTGATCTTTTCTTTTTCATTTTGAATCAATTCCTTGAAGGCATTGAAATAAGTCAAACGTTGCCTGGGGTCTTCAGGAATGTTCTCAACAGGGCTGAAATCAATCGCCAGTCGGTAATCGTTGGTTGGTGAAATCATTAAATAAGGAATAAAGTTATCGATAATTAATCTAAAGAGAATAAAGAATTATTTTCAAAATACAAGTTTGACTCCTTTCAGGACCAAACCGCAGGTATAAAAATAGGCTGAAATTATGTACAGGAAAGTAATCACAGCTCCGACCTTCAAAAGCCGTAAACACTTAAAGAATCAAGGGGGTTCAAGATAAGGAAAAGTGACCCCTTCGGGCGGGCAAAAATAACAGCAAAGGATTGATTTCTCCAACCCAAATTTGCTTGACAATAAACGGTTAATATTTTAGCTTACCTCTCTTCTAATAAGCATACTTTAATTGGACTTACCGGATTTTTTCTACCGATTTATAATATTAATATTAACTAAATAATAAATTCAGAATTTTTATAGGGAATGAAATAATGGCCGATATCGTTTACACCAAAGTTGATGAAGCACCTGAACTTGCAAGTGGATCTTTTTTACCAATCATTCAAGCATTTACTGGAGTGGCCGGGGTAGATGTCGGTACCATGGATATCTCTCTCGCGGGAAGAATTATCTCCCAGTTCCCTGAAAGATTGAAACCAGAGCAACAACAACCCGATGATTTGGCCTTGTTGGGTGAAATGGTCATGAAACCCGATGCTAACATCATTAAGCTCCCAAACATTAGTGCCTCGAATCCTCAGATTCAAGGCGCAGTTGCGGAACTCCAATCCCAAGGTTATGACTTGCCGGATTACCCGGAAGACCCAAAGACAGACGAGGAAAAAGAAATTAAAGCCAAATACGATGTTTGTAAGGGTAGCGCGGTAAATCCTGTTTTGAGACAAGGAAATTCTGATCGTCGCGCAGCAGTTTCGGTTAAAAATTATGCCAAGAGCAATCCTCATTCTATGGGTAAATGGTCAAAGGACTCTAAAACCAATGTTGCTCAAATGAACGGCAATGATTTTCGTTCCAATGAGAAAGCAACAACCATTTCAGACGCATCTGCTGGAAAAGGCCGGATAGAGTTTGTTGGCGAAGATGGAAGCACAAAGGTTTTAAAAGATAACGTTCCTCTAGTTAAAGCAGCTGTGGTAGACGCTACAAAAATGAGTGTAAAGGCTTTGCGGCAATTCATTAAGGAGGCCAAACAAAGAGCAAAAGACGAGGATGTTTTATTTTCTTTGCACATGAAAGCCACCATGATGAAAGTTTCGGATCCAATAATCTTTGGGCACGGTGTTACCGTTTTTTTTGAAGAGGTTTTCGAAAAACATGCCGACACTTTTAAGGAAATCGGCGTTAATGCCAATAACGGATTAGGGGACGTTTACACAAAGATCAAAGGATTGCCTGAAGACAAACAAAAAGAAATCGAAGCTGATATTAAAGCTTGTTTAGATAAAGGTCCAGAAATGGCAATGGTTGATTCAGATAAAGGGATCACCAATTTGCACGTTCCAAGCGATATTATCATCGATGCTTCCATGGCAGCATCCATTCGAGCCTCAGGTAAAATGTGGGGTCCTGATGGAAAAGAAGCAGATACTTTAGCCCTGATTCCAGACGGAAGTTATGCGGGTATTTATCAATCAGCCATTGATTTTTGTAGAGATAATGGCGAATTTGATCCGACCACTATGGGAACCGTGCCCAACGTCGGCCTCATGGCGCAAAAAGCGGAAGAATACGGTTCACACGATAAAACCTTTTTAGCTCCGGGCAACGGAACGATTAAAGTTATCGACGGCGCAGGCAAAGCTTTGATTGAGCAACCCGTTGAAACGGGAGATATTTTCAGAAGTTGCATAGTAAAAGATATTCCAATTCAGGATTGGGTTAAGCTTGCAGTAACAAGAGCTCGATTGTCTGAAACACCGGTTGTATTCTGGTTGAACAAAGACCGAGCGCATGACGCAGAGCTAATTAAAAAATTAGACGTATACTTGAAAGACCATGATACGAATGGATTGGATATTCAAGTTATGGCTCCTGACGATGCCATGAAACATGCTCTTCAACGTGCTAAAGAAGGTAAAGACACCATTAGTGCCACGGGTAATGTTCTTCGTGACTACTTGACCGACTTATTCCCGATTCTTGAGTTGGGAACCAGTGCAAAAATGCTCTCTATTGTTCCACTGATTGAAGGTGGCGGTCTGTTTGAAACCGGCGCGGGAGGTTCTGCTCCCAAGCATGTTCAGCAATTTGTTAAAGAAGGTCATTTGAGATGGGAATCTCTGGGTGAATTTTTGGCCCTCTCTGAATCACTCGCTCACCTGAGTAGAGTTAAAAACAATTCAAAAGCACAGGTGCTGGCAGACACTCTGGACCGCGCAACTGGGAAATTAATGGAAAACAAAAAATCCCCGGGTCGAAAAGTGGGCGAATTGGATAACGCCGGTACCCATGTTTACGAAGCACTTTACTGGGCAAAAGAATTGGCAGCTCAAGATGACGATGCGGATCTTAAAGCAAAGTTTACTGCGGTCGCCGAACAACTTGAAGCCAAACTGGATACCATTATCGGTGAATTGAATGCGACGAATGGACAAGCCATGGATATCGGTGGCTATTACCGAACAGATCCGGGAAAAGTCGCCAAGGCCATGCGTCGCAGCGCTACATTCAATTCAATATTGGACAGCTTGAATTAATAAACCCGCTGGACACGGTGGAGTTTTTGAAGCCCTTTGGCTTCAAAAATTTCAGCGAATAACAACCGGTTTGCTTTCATGTGAGGAGTTGCTATGTCAAGCGCAAGAAAAAAAATAACAGTCGTTGGTGCGGGTCAAGTTGGGTCCACTGTTGCTCAGTTAACCGCCTATAAAAATCTCGGCGATGTCGTGATCATCGATATTGTTGAAGGGATCCCGCAAGGAAAAGCCTTGGACTTGCAGGAGTCCAGCTGTCTACAGGTGTTCGATAGCCTGGTAACGGGAACCAACGATTACAAAGATACCGCGAATTCAGATATCGTCGTCATCACCGCTGGCTTGCCTCGCAAACCGGGGATGAGCCGCGAAGATCTTCTCGCTACCAATGCCAAAATTGTGCAATCGGTGACCGAGCAGGTCATGGAACATTCCCGCGATCCCATCATCATCGTTGTATCTAATCCGCTCGACGCAATGGTCTATATGGCCAAGAAAACGGGCAACCTCCCAAAAAATAAAATCATCGGCATGGCGGGCGTGCTCGACTCAGCACGATTACGTACATTCGTTTCATTGGAACTGGGTTGTTCGCTAGTCGATGTGGATGCAATGGTTTTAGGAGGTCATGGCGACTCTATGGTTCCCCTACCGCGTTATACTTCTGTATCAGGGATATCGATCACCGAATTGATGACCAAAGAACAAATCGACCGTGTGGTTGAACGCACACGAAAAGGCGGCGCAGAAATCGTTGCCCTTTTAAAAACAGGAAGTGCTTTTTATGCGCCGGGTGCTTCGGTAGTAAAAATGATCGAAGCTATCTTGCAGGACAAACGTCGCATTCTTCCCTGCACCGCTTATCTCGAAGGGGAATATGGCTGGAGTGGAATTTTCTTTGGCGTACCCGTCATGATGGGCATTCATGGAATTGAAAAAGTCATCGAGTTGGAAATGACCGAAGAAGAAAAAGTTGCTCTAGATAAATCCGCGCAAGATGTTAAAAAGACCTGCGATGAAATAGATGCCATTTTCGCGGAATCGAACGGGAAAAACTAATTCAATCCCCTTTAAGATTTTTTTAAATCTAAAGGGGTTTTTATTGCCCCGACAAACTAAACGTTTCGTAAACGCTAACACCTTTCGGTTTGCCATCGCATTCTAATGGGATGGAATCCCAAAAATTTTTATCTGCCTTCCACCTGGGGTCCAGGTCGTCTTCGGGATCGTCTGAAACGCATACCCGCCAAACGGTACCTTCCAGTTTTGCCTTTGAAACATCGAGAGTGATGAAATGATTCATCAACGCCCTTTTAGCCAATGCATCAAACACATCTTTAGGGGCAGTCCGTTTATCTTTGTTTTGCTGGTCGGCAAAGGGTTTGAAAGTTGCCCCGCCTCCGCCTGAGACAATGTGCATTGCGCCATCCCCTCTCTCATATTTTCCGGAATCTGATTTAGTGACTTTGAACACACCTTTTTTAACCGGACCTATAGGATGAAAGCGTTCATAGGAATGCTGGTTGCCTGCTAAAACGATATCCGGTTTCAAAGCATTCAATTGTTGAAGGACGGTATCGCGTTTGTCGAGGTACCAGGCCGTAGTCAGTGCCGGCTCATGAACAGCAAGAATAATCCACATCCCTTTTTTTCTGGCTTCGATGATTCGAGGCGCAAGCCAAGGAGATGGGTCCTGCCAGGGATAGTTATTGATAACACCAATCAACGCATTACCCACCACCCGAGTACCTTCCATGGGTCGGGAGGAAGGAAAACCCAGAGGGTCGAATCCCGAATCGAGAGGATCAATTTTATCCCAGCAGCCAGAGGCTTTCGGTTTCCATTTTTTGGGTGGTAAATCGTTATCCCCAGCTACAAATAATTTTATCGGATAGGGATCGGCAAGAGTCTCTTTGATTTCTTTAATATAACGGTCGGGACAAGAGGTTGGAAAGTATTCGGGCTGGTAAACGAAGTCGCCAAGATGCAATAAAACATCGGCATTTGTTTTGCGCATGGCTTTTTGCACCGCCATAAAACCCGGCGCATATGCCCTTTCGCCGGTCCCGGTATCCCCGACTATTACAATCCGCGTTGAAGTATCCTGAGGAAACGGGGCCAGGACCTTTTGTATATCCGTCCCTTCTCCAATCGAATAACTCACGAACATTGCCAGAGAGAGAAGAAAAATTATTTTTATCGCAAACCATTTCATGATCAATGCAATCCTTCTGGCAAGATTTCTATGAAAGCACGAATCTCATCGCGAACTCTACGGTAATGGCTCAAAGCTTCCTCTTCAGTCTTTGCGGTTTTCGCCAGCTTCGGCGGATCATCAAATCCATGATGCACCACCGTGGTGGCACAGGAAAAAACCGGACAGTTCTCATCAGCGTGCCCACATACGGTGACAACCACATCGAAAGGGATGGTTTCCACCTCTTCCACACGTTGCGACTTTTGCCGGGTGATGTCTACTCCTTCTTCCTGCATAACTTTAACTGCATTTGGATTGAGCCCATGCGCTTCGAGTCCCGCCGAAAAAGCCTGAATAACATCGCTCTTCAAATGCTGCGCCCAGCCTTCTGCCATCTGACTTCGGCAGGAGTTACCGGTACACAAAAATAAAATTTTTAGTTTGTTTGCCATCTATTCAAGATAACACAAGGCTACGCCTTGAGGAAATATTGGCAAACTATAGTAAAAGGATTGACGGCTTCTTTTGGCTATTTTGGAATAGACCCATTACCTGCGGTTGTCAAACCGCTGAAGGCCGTGTTGACGGGCAATTTTTTCTGCGGTTACCAGTTCTTCTGAATGAGGACGGCGATTGATCTCCTGATATTTTTTTTCGCTGACTTTTCCTGCGGGAAAATACTGACCCATGATATTGATATAAGTATCAGGAGAAATTTCATTTGCCAGAAACTCCATTATATTTTCTGTATCTTCCAAACCATCCGGCATCACCAGATGACGCAACAGAACGCCACGCTTGGCAAGGCCGTTTTCATCAAGAACCAAATCCCCAACCTGTCTATGCATTTCTTTAATCACGGTGCGGGCAGCTTCGGGATAATCTTTGGCCTTCAGGTACTTTTGTGATCGCTCGTTGCTCCAATATTTAAAATCAGGCATATAAATATCAACAATGTCTTCCATCATCTGCATGCTTTCCATCGAATCGTAAGCACCGGTGTTATAAACCAGAGGTAAGCGCAACCCCATCTGCACTGCAAGCGGCAAGGCTTCCAAAATTTGCGGCACCACATGCTCGGGCGTAACGAAGTTGATGTTGTGGCAACCCCGGTTTTGCAAATCGAGCATCATGGCAGCCAGATCTTCAGGACTGACCTCAATACCCTCTCCATCCTGACTGATGTCCCAGTTCTGGCAAAAAACACATTTCAGGTTGCAGAGGGAAAAAAATATGGTTCCGCTTCCCTTTGTACCACGCAGGCAATCTTCTTCGCCGTGGTGGGGAGCGTAATTTCCAACCCGGGCTTTTCGTCCTGTTTTACAAACGGATTGCTCATCGTTCAACCGATCCACTTCGCAATCCCGCGGGCATACTTTACAGTTTGCCAGCGAACGTAAGGCTTGGCGTGAACGGCGATAAAGCTCCCCACTGTGGAACAACTTCATATACGCAGGTTCAAAATCTTCAGAGCGAATTTGAAATGAGTTCGTTTGCATACTGGTTTGGAAAATTGGAGTTTTGTTTCTCGGCAATATTAGCGGACTACCGTAAAAGGCTCAACGCTCCATTTTAGCTTGGCGGGCCTTGACCTATTACCCGGGGCGGTTCGCCGCTTGATTTTCGTTTAATTTTCGCCTATGATGAAATGCATTAAGGAGGCTTAGATATGCATCTCACCAAGCGTCAGCGGGAAATCTATGAATACCTGAAGGATCATATTCGCAGTCGGGGATATGCACCCAGTATCGCAGAGATAGGCAAACAGTTTGACCTCAGTTCCCCGGCCACGGTGCACAAACACCTTTCACATCTGGAAGAGAAGGGATTGATCCGCAAACAGCAGAACCTGAGCCGTGCCATTGAAGTGGTACCCGAGTCGGGCAATGCGTTGTCCTATCCTGTGCTCGGAGAAATCGCTGCAGGCAAGCCGATAGAGGCTCTCGATCAACGTGAGGTGGTTGACTTGTTACCCGATGGTGGAGACAAAGATGTTTTTGTTTTGCGCGTCAAAGGCAATTCGATGATCGAAGACCATATTCAGAGCGGCGATTTTGTAATCGTCGAAAGACGTAACGTGGCTGAAAACGGCGAAACGGTGGTGGCGTTGATCGATAACGATCGGGCAACTTTGAAACGCTTTTACCGCGAAAACGGTCGGATACGATTGCAACCCGCGCATCCTGATATGAAACCCATCTTTGTTCGTGAAGGCGACTTCGCTATCCAAGGCGTGGTCATCAGTGTCTTAAGAAAATTCAAATAATAATAAACCACAGATAAACACAGATGGACGCAGATAAGATTACAGAATCTATTATTGGTTGTGCCATAGCGGTGAGTAACACTCTTGGGGCAGGGTTTCTAGAAAAGGTGTATGAAAATGCCTTGGTTTTGGAATTGCAAAAAGCAAGCCTTACGGTTGAGCAGCAAAAGAAAATTCAAGTGAAATATGAAAATATTGTTGTAGGAGATTATGTGACTGATCTGATAGTTAATGATTCCGTATTACTTGAAATAAAAGCTACCAAATCAATTGATGAAATACACCAAGCCCAGATTCTAAATTATTTGAAAGCCACTGGGTTTCGTGTTGGCCTTATTCTAAATTTTGGCACCCCAAAGCTTGGAATTAAAAGGATGGTTTTATGAAACCACAAATAAATACTAATTTAGGATATAGGTTAAAAAATGGATTATAAGATTTCTTCGAGAGATTATTTGAAGAGAGCTAAGAAAAGACTTGATGAAGGTTCTTTGGAATCTTTATTTTATGCATCTTTTGAATTGCGATGTGGTGTCGAAGCAAGAATGCAAGAGTATCTTGCGGCTCAAAAAGATGTATCAAAAAAAAAGAAACACGGATGGAAGATACCCAAATCAGCCAAAAGTTTGGAGAATATAGACATTGCATGAAAAAGTATAAAGCTTCTGATGACGAAGGGTGGAAGAGATTTTATAAAAAATTAGAAGAAACATATTTAGAGCTGGGAAAAGCGACATCTGGAACTTTATTGGGACCGCCTATGGTTAACAAACAAACTGGTCAAGCTTATATGACGTGTGAAAAAGTCGAATCCAAAAATAAAGAAGTTATGAAAATAATGCAATCAGGAAAAATTTTTATTATGGAAGTTAGGCATCTAAATAAAATGCCTTGATATGGCCTTCATGGTATTAAGTTTTTGTGTGAGATTTTCATCTGTGTGTATCAGTGTTCATCTGTGGTTAACAAGGGGTTGAGTTGAGTGAAATTTTACACATAGATATGGATGCGTTTTTCGTGTCTGTAGAAGAAGTGCTCGATCCGTCTCTGAAAAGCAAGCCTGTAGTGGTGGGTGGAAGTCTCGAAGGAAGAGGTGTCGTCTCTGCCGCATCTTATGCGGCGAGGAAGTATGGCATTCATTCTGCCATGCCAATTGCGAAAGCGAAACGTCTTTGTCCGCACGCTGTTTTTTTGCGCGGTTCGCACCGACTCTACAGCAAGTATTCGGCCAAGGTGTTCGAGATTTTAAGAGGTTATTCTCCACTGGTCGAACCGATGTCTCTCGATGAGGCATTTGTCGATTTAACAGGCTGTGAAAAATTACATGGTCCGGTTCTCAAAACTGCGGAAACAATTCGTAACGAAATCAAAGATCGACTTGGACTCAATGCCTCCATTGGCATTGCCACTAACAAGCTTATGGCTAAAATTGCTTCGGCCTATTGCAAACCCAACGGCATGTTGTGGATAGCCCCCGGCAGCGAGCAACGGTTTCTGGCACCGCTTCCTATAAAACGCATCCCGGGGATTGGCCCTAAAGGCTGTGCCAAGTTAAATCGTATGGGTGTTCTCTCCGTTGCCGATCTTGCACGCTTGCCACTGGAATTGCTCGAAGAGATTTATGGGAAATGGGGAACATCACTTTATCGCAAGGCAAGAGGAATCAGTAACAGTCTGGTCATTGCCGAAACCGACGACCCCCGTTCTATCAGTCGGGAAACGACTCTCGATACTGACTCCATCGATCCACTGTTTCTCGAATCCACACTCAGTTACCTGACAGAAAAATCTGCAGCGCAACTTCGTGATAGCAGATTGTTTGCCAGAACCGTCACGTTAAAGTTAAGATACTCTGATTTTAAGACGGTGACCCGTTCAGAAACTCTGAGCTTTCCAACAGCGGAGGATCATACGCTTTTTAAAACCGCCGCAAAATTGTTTCGTAAAACCTTTAGTCGCAAGACGCGGGTGCGTCTGATTGGAGTTTCTTTCACTTCCCTCACGGTACATCCTTACCGACAGGAAGATTTGTTTGACCTGAAAGACGGCGAACGTTGGGACGGGCTTTATCAAGGGATCGACCGAATCCGAAATAAATACGGATTCCGTTCCATCCTCCGTGCGGCGAGTCGCCGCAGCCTATAGGTCGAGGCTCATAAAGCGGAGAGGAATTAATTAAACCTTTTACCATGGGTTCGCTAGCATTACTCCCCCCCGTTAGGGGGCGGGCAATGCCCGAGGGAAATAGGATTTTCCATGAACTTTGAAAATATCAGAAAAGAATTTCCTGTAACAGATGAGATCATTTTTTTCGATCATGCCAGGGTCGCGCCTTTGCCGGAACGAGTGCGAAAAGTTGTTAGCTCCTTTGTCGAGGACGCGACACAATTTGGCACCGCCCATTACGAAACATGGATGCTGGAGTTGGAACGCACTCGAAAAAAATTCGCAGAACTCATCAATGCAAATCTTGACGAGATCGCTTTTGTGAAAAACACTTCGGAGGGAATCTCCATCGTCGCAAATGGATTCGACTGGCAACCAGGCGACAATGTGGTCATCCCTGATATCGAGTTTCCCGCCAACGTTTATCCATGGTGGAACTTGAAAAAAAGGGGTGTGGAAACGCGTATGGTTAAGTCCATTGAAGGGCGAGTTCTTTTCGATGACCTGGCAAAACAAGTCGATGACAGAACGCGAATACTCTCCATCAGCTCAGTGGAATGTAATAGCGGGTTTCGAACCGATCTCAATCGCCTGGGTGCCTTTTGCAAAGAAAAAGGAGTTCTGTTTTTTGTCGACGCCATCCAAAGCCTCGGCGTACTCCCCATGGATGTAAAAAAGGACCATATTGATTTTCTTTCAGCGGATGGACATAAATGGATGCTGAGCGTTGAAGGGCTGGGGGGTTTTTATATTTCAAAAAAAGTGGTGGATAGAATTCGTCCCGTGACAATGGGCTGGGGAAACGTGGTCAATGCGGATAACTTTATGGACTATGATTTCACCTTTAAAAAAGATGCAAAAAAGTTTGAGGAGGGAACTCCCAACACAATGAGCATTCACGCTTTTGGTGCGGCGTTGGGATTACTACTTGAAGCTAACATCAATAACATAGAAAAACGGGTGATGAGCCTGGGCGATTGCATAATTGCTGAATTGAACCGGCGGGATATTAAAATTTACAGCTCCACCCTTTCGGAGGAGCGCTCGGGAAATATCTCGTTTGTTCTGGATAAAGATGGGCTTTACTCGTTTATGCTGGAAAACAAAGTCAAGCTTACCGTACGCGATGGACTCGTGCGCTTTTCCCCCCATTTTTATAATAACGAAGACGAGATTCTAAAGGTTTTTGACCTGCTGGATAACTTCTTAAAAAATTAGTTGACAATGAACCCGTTTTAAACGCATAATTAGTTAGTCAAATAACTAAATTATTTTAATTCATGCCTAAAGCAAGTGGCAAAAGAGAAAAACTGGTAGATTCTGCCGGCAAATTATTCCATCAAGTGGGTTTCAACCAGACCTCTCTTGCGGATATCGCTGAAGATTCTGGGGTTCCCTTGGGAAACGTCCACTATTACTTCAAGACTAAAGCGGAATTGGTTTTAGAGGTTTTAAACAATCGGAAAGAAAACCTAAACTCCTGGTACGAAGAATTAAATAAATTACCGAATCCCAAAGATCGTCTGGTGGCAATGATAGATGACACTTTAACACTTAGGCATAAACTTGCTAAATATGGTTGCCCCGTTGGCAGCCTATGTCAGGAATTAGACAAGGAAAGGGAGCCGATCTCCAAACAAGCGGACGGGCTGATAAAGCTGCAGTTAAAATGGATATCTGAGCAATTCATCGAGCTGGGGAAAAAAAATGCTGAGGAATTAAGCCTTCAATTGATCGCCTCTCTTCACGGCACTGCCGTTGTCGGAAATGCATTAAAAAGTCCCTCAACTATTGAGAGCGAACTGAAAAGGCTCCAGGCCTGGGTAATAGGCATGTAAAATTTTTTGCACTTCAAATTAGTTATTTAACTAACTTATATTAAAATCAACAAGGGAGCGAGAAAATGAAGATTAAAGATTCAGTTGCATTGGTGACAGGTTCTAACAGAGGAATTGGAAAAGCTTATATTGAGGCATTAATTCAAAAAGGTGCCAAAAAGGTGTATGCGGCAATGCGTGATGCGAAAGCATTTAAAATAAATCATTCAAGCTTTATCAAGAAATACCAGGGAGTGGTTGAAGTGCTGACCCTGGATATAACCAAAGAGGAACAAGTAAAGCTAGCAGCCGATCTTGCATCGGATGTGAATTTATTAATAAACAATGCGGGTGTAGCAACCTACCAGGGATTGATCAGCGCAAAAAACCTGGAGGCTGCCCGACAAGAAATGGAAGTCAATTACTTGGGAAGCCTATCAATGATTCGGAAATTTGCTCCTATATTGAAAAATAATGGAGGGGGAGTTATTGTCAACATTCTTTCTGTAGCCAGCTTGGTCAATTTCCCTATGTTGGGCTCTTACTCTGCATCCAAAGCTGCGTTTTATTCTTTAACCCAGGGGGTCCGCGCAGAACTAGATGAACAAGGAACACGGGTATTTGGAGTATTTCCAGGGCCCATTGATACGGATATGGCTGCAGGGGTACCTATGGAGAAGGCACCTCCTTCCGAAATCGCACAGGGCACTTTTGAAGAGATGGAAAAAGGAACTGAAGATATTTTCATTGATCCCTTTGCCCTTCAATTTGAAAAAGAATACAAAGACAAACCCTTTGGCTATGCCAAACAATTTGCAGAAATGTTACCGGAAGAGGTTTCCTGAAAACGAATTACGGTTGGGGAGAGAGGTTTTTCAAGCTCCAGACAAGCGGGTCACAAAGTTTTTCAGCTTTTCTTTGGATTGGATACGCTGGGCAAGCTTGATCGCATCTTCTTTGCTATCAAACCGGTCTACTTGAACGCGGTAGATTTTTTTGGAATTTCGAGAGACGAAGGCATCATAGCCTTTCCTTTTTAAAGATCGTTCCAGTTTCCGTGCATAGGCTTTGGTTTTGTACGCTCCCACCTGAATAGTATACAACTGTCTTTTAGGAGAATTCTTCTGTTGTACTGGCATTGCAGGGCGGATTGTCGGTCGGATTTTTTTGCTTTCTATTACTACAATGGGTTCAGCAACGGTAGCCCGCAAAGAATTCATCGGGACCGGAAGCCTGATTTCTTTTTTGGTAGCCAAAGGTGGCATTTCAGATTCTACCCGATTTATTTTCTGGACTGGCTTAGGTGTCTGGATTGCATTTTTTTTGACTGAAGCACTTGCCGAATTGGTTTCTGCCTCGACAGTGTATTCTTTATTTGATTCGAGGTTTTCAGAAAAATCGGACGATTCGGATTCTTCGTCTAGTAACAGAGCTTGTTGCCATTCGGCTTTGAGCTGTTGTAATTCTTCAATTTTTTTCAAGTCCTTGGTGGCATTTTTTGCAATTACAGGTTCTACAAATTGGTTTTCCTTTTCGGCTTCATTGGGGTGTTTTATCAAAGCAGTCAACTTATCCACCATATTTGATGTCATTCGACTAAGGTTAAACTTATTCGTTACGAACTGGATGGGGGCAAGGATAGCCGTTGTGATGCCCGTTGGAATTTTCCCGATTCCCGAGAAGTCCTGTTCAGTTTGTTCAGCCCGCCAAAGAATTTCTCCG
>CAZECX010000040.1:18347-25897 GCA_964510965.1 uncultured Nitrospina sp.
TACCATTTGCACGGAGACACTCAGCTCAATCGACGAATGCAAAACAAAATAGGATCGCTCAACTTTATTGATGCGGCTGAAAACGATAGCGTCTACCCCCAAAATCTCACCAAACTGCATGGGATTGATAGTGAGTAAGGCTGAAGGATCTGTCAACTTGTTTTGTTTTAATAAACCATCAACCACATAACGCTCCAGTAAATGGAATTTTGATTGTTTTAAATTGGCATACAATCCCTGGCGAAACATTTTAGCCATTTCCTTTTGTCCCGGATCGCTTGTCTCAATAGGAAGAATGGCCACGGTCTGGTCCTTGGAAAGAGTCTTCAAGTTGCCCGCAACCTTTGTTTGCAAATCGGTAGCACATGCCGAAACAGACAAGGCAATAAAACCGACCCCTAATCTTTGCAAAAAATAAATATATTGATTAATTTTCATAGGTTAGTTCAACAATGACTTTTCTATACTAGCCGTTCCGTTTTTATAAAATCTTTTCCCTGCAAGACCCTGTGCGTTTATTAAAGTTCCAACTATAAGAGCACTGGTTATTTCATCCGTTTCCTGCACGATATAACTTCCTGAATACATTCCAGGGTTAATTTCCCTCAATGGGATATTGGATTTCCAACTGCCAATTCCAAAAGAACCTTTTAGGCCCGGGTCACCTTTAAGATTTACATAGATTCGATCATTGGGCTGAAGTTTCTGGTTTGGCTTCAGGTTGGTTTCTATACTCGTTATTTCAGGTAAACGTATCTCTTTTTGCCAGGTCTCAGCAGGATCAGGAATTTCCTGCATCATACCAATTGAAAACAATTCGGCAGTTTTATAGAGCGCCTGATGGACTTTCACGTTGTCCATCTGGTCCTGAATAATTTCAACAATTGTTGGGGAAAGGATTCCTGAATAAGTTTTTTCAGTATGCTCGGTGCTCCAAAGAGATTCACCCGTCCTCAAGTCGATCATTTCAATTTTTGCCTTGATAGAAGTCTCTGCATGAATTCCAGCTGTAAAATTACTGGTGTCGAGCACCTGACCTTTTATCACTGCATCCACACCCAAAATATCTCTTAATTTTTGAGGACTGAGCTCCAGAACCTCTTTATATTTTTTCATTCCAGCTGCCTGCAGCTTGTAATCGATTGTTTCCAGAGGGATATCTTCATAGCCCAGGTAACTGAAATAGTTAAAGAAACATTCGCGGAATAATTTGTGGGCAGAGATACCTTCCGGTGTAGGACCCGCAAGTGTGAAGGGTAATACAGCCACGGTATTGGGGTGAATGTTCGGGTGGTTGAGGTTTTTGCGAACCTTTAAATCAACCGTTCCACAACCCCCAAAAACCAGGCTCAGTAGAACAAAAAAAATGAATGGTTTTCGCTGCAATAAGTTTTGTCTCACCGCGGTCGAGCCCTGATATAAATTATTGAATAATTTGGACTTTTCCAAATTTTGGGATGTATCTACTATATGAAATCATCCAAAATTTGTCAATATTTTAAATAATTTGTTAAAATTTTTGACTTTTGCCGACCAAAAGCAAAACTGCCAAAGGATGGCAAAGAATTCCTGAATTAGGTCCGATAATCTAAAAAAACAATTTTGTAAAATTCCTTTTCCTTTACTTATCGGTTTTTATGGAAACCAGGATGAGAGGATGCTTCGGGGTTTTTTGAAAAGAAGGAAAAGATAACGAACCTATAAATATATATAGGTTTACACATTTATTAGTAATACTGGCTGTAAATTTATTTTGGTGATTATCCCATATTTAGGATGCTTGATTGCCAAGGGTATATTTGATAAAGTTGCCAAGAAAATAGAGTGAATCTAACTTTGAGGTTTTTGATGACCAGAAAAATTTTATATTTTGGTGCTGTTCTTTTCTTTTTCCTTTTAAGCCTTACAGGAGAGGTATTTGCAGATTCAGCAATAACCTCGGACCTAAAACAAACCATTGATAAGGTAATTCAAATAGTCTCTGATCCAGAATTAAAGAAAAACCCCTCAGCAAGAAGAGAAAAACTTCGCAAAACCATAGGGGTTCGATTCAATTATAATCAGATGGTAAAGCGCTCTCTGGCAAAAAACTATAGAGACCGAACCGAGAAAGAACGCAAAGAGTTCACAGGTTTGTTCAAAAAACTTCTTGAAAATTCTTATGCCAGCAAAATTGAAAACTATCAGGACGAAACGATCAACTATGTAGATGAAAAAGTTAAAGGCAAATACGCACTGGTCAAAACCCAAATCGTCCGAAAAGATGGAACGATAGATGTAGACTACAAGCTGATCAATGAAAATGGGAAATGGACCGTATATGATTTTGTAATTGAAGAAGTTAGTTTGATACGGAACTATCGCTCACAGTTCAGCAAAATCATTAAAACCGAATCTTACGGTGCTTTGGTTTCTAAATTGACCAAGAAAATTAAAGACCTTGAATCGAATCAGGACAAAGATTCTGAAAACCTTTAAAAGGTTCAGGCCAACCCCCTCTTGATAAAAAGTTCCGCACCTACCCGCATTGACCTGGCCGGAGGTACGCTTGATATCTGGCCACTTCATCTTTTTTTTGGCAACGCCCCTACCCTCAATGCGGCTATAGACTTGTATGCTACTGTCGAACTAATTCCCAGAAAAGATAAACGGATTGTTCTTCGTTCACAGGATTTGAAATTAGAAGACTCCTTTTCTTCTTTAAATTCCCTGCCAGAAAACCATCCTTTGGAGTTATTGACCCGGACCGTGAAATTTTACGCTCCAAAATCGGGGCTGGAAATTTCTACAAATTGTCAGGCACCACAAGGTTCTGGAATTGGAGGTTCTTCGGCTTTGAATATTGCATTGCATGGAGCGCTGAACAAATTTGTAGGCACTAAATACAACAAACAGGAAATGATTGAAATTGCCAGGAACATAGAAACCCAGGTGATCCGTGTTCCAGCAGGGTGTCAGGACTATTTCCCCGCCATGTATGGAGGCGTCAGATCGGTCAACCCCGGCTTCGTGAAGATTGATACGGAAACTCTACCCGTAAAACCAAAAGAGCTCACCCGCCACATCGTCCTTTGCTATACAGGAAAACCAAGAAACTCCGGCATCAATAACTGGGAGGTCACTAAAAAAGCCCTGGATGTGGATAAGAAAGTGATCCGACATTTAAGCACCATTCGCGACTGCGCGCTGGAAATGCATCAGCTTTTAAAAAAGGGCCGCATTTCTGGCATCGCTTCGGTTTTCAATAAAGAATGGAAAGCTCGCAAACAACTTGCGCCCACCATATCTACAACCCATATGGAAAAACTCATTAAATCTGCGATGAAAAAAGGAGCGCTTGCAGCGAAGGTATGTGGTGCAGGAGGAGGCGGTTGCGTGGCCTTCATCGTCCCACCCAGGAAAAAGCAATCCCTAATAGATGAATTAAATTTTCAAGGTGGCAAGGTGTTGCCATTCCAATTCGTTTCCCGCGGACTAGTGGTGCGCCACCACAGGTAAAAAATCGAAAATCGTCAGCTACTTGGGTTTGAAGTTATATCTTTCTAGCTAGAGGGAAGCGGTTTAAATACGACGATTAGAAGAGGAAGTAGAGTTAGAGCACCCAATAAAGCAATGACCATTGCAGCGCCCGTCAACAATCCAAAATAGATGGTGGGCATAAACTCCGAAAGAGCCAGAATGGAAAAACCCAGGGTAATGGTCACCGAAGTATAGTACATCGCTTTTCCAATGCTTCCATGACAGCGATCCATCGTTGCCAGATAATCCTGATCCTCTTTAAATTCTGTTTGAAAGCGATGGATGTAATGAATTGTATCGTCCACCGCAATTCCCACGGTAATTGCAGCTATGGTAATTGTCATCATATCGAGGGGAATACCCATCCACCCCATGAGACTCAACACAGTTCCTGCCGCCAAAAGGTTAGGTATAATTCCTATCAGAGCGAGCGAAAAGCTTCTGAACAAAATCATGAACATGAACATGATGGCAACAAATACCACTCCAATGGTAAGAATTTGTGAACGATAGAGACTCTGCAACATATTGTTATAGAGCACAACCATTCCGGTGAATTGAATAGTTTCAGGGTCAAACTTCAACTCTTCTACCAGATGTTTCCGAATTTTTTCGATGAGCACCGAACGTCGCAGATTTGGATCTGACTCGATCAATCTCATATTTATGTGAATCTGATTAGCATCTTGCGACAGATAGGGATTTACAAGAGAGTCTTTTACATTTTCAGGCATGAGTTTTCTAATAAGAACCAGATCATAATCATCGGGCTTTCTGCCTTTGTCCAGTTGGGTAAACACTTTTATCAAGGTTGAAATGGATTGCACCTTACCCACTTCTGGAAGGCTTTCCAGATAATCGTGAATTTCTTCCACGCGATCCAGCATATTGGAATTAAACCAGAAATTCACTTCGGCCTCTTCCCCTTCATCTGCAAATGGATCGTCAAAGTCCTCTTCAAGTTCTTCTTCAACTTTGTTTTGTTCGGCTTCCTTGAGAAAATCAAAATATTTCTGATCTGGGTTCATCACGATATTCAAAGGCGTTGTACCGCCCAGTTGCCGATCAATGACTTCCATTCCTTTATATATTTCAGTATTACTTTTAAAATGATCAATAAATCGGTTTTCTACTTCCAATTTGGAAATGCCTATCGCGCTAACCACTGCCAGTAACAATGATCCCCAAAGGATAATTTTATGATGGCGATTGGTGAATGACGCAATTGCCAGAGTGAACCCCTGAGTACTGTCTTTGCCTGATCCAGGTTTCTCCGGACTTAAAAGCGCAAGTGCGGCGGGAAAAAAAATAAAGTTTAAAATAAATGACAGTGAAATCCCTAGAGTCATTATCCAACCAAAATCAATTACCGGACGAATACCACTTATCAAAAGCGAACAAAATGCCACAACCGTGGTAATGGAAGTGTAAAAACAAGGTTGGGCCATGAGACCTACTGTTTGTCTTACAAGTTGCTTTTGATCTTGTCCGGGGTTGCTATCATTTAAATCCTGATACCTCACGATCAAATGTATGATCAGGGACATGGTGATGATGAGCAAGATAGAAATAAAATTAGAAGAGATTACGGTTACCCGCCAGTCCATTAAGCCAAGGAATCCAATCATAACCACGACAGTGATAAGACAAGAACCGACCGGTAAGGCCACCCAGCGCCATTTCTTGAAAAAGAAGCTAAGCATAAAAATGAGGAAAGCAATAACACCCAGACCAAAGGTTTCCAGATCGTGTTCAATGAAGCCGATCATATCTGTGGTGATCATAGGCACACCACCCAAAAACATTTCAGCATTATCACGGTGCCGATCCATAATATCGCGGACAGCTTGAATGACCTTATCTTCCCTATCTATGACACTCGCGTGGTAATCTCGGAACTCTTTTTGGGCTTTGACGAACAATGCTTCATCGTTCGAAGTAAAATCTGCAGTTTTAATTTTTGACCTGAGGTCGTTTCTCTTATAAAGAAGCTCGAAATATTTTTGGTCGCGTTTGAAATTGACACGAAGAATAGTTGTTTTTCCGTCTGAACTCATCAGCAGATTCTTATAAATCGGACTTTCAAGAAACTCTTTTCGGGCCAATTCCCGGTCCACTCCTGGCGTTTCAAGAGTTCGTATGTCAGTAGCTAACTTACCGATCTCCACTCTGGGACTGTTCAACAACGGAACATTTAATATATTGTCTATCGAATGTATTCGATCAAGTTTTGATAACTCATGGCTGAGCACCTTAAGGTCTGCCAGCACTTCATCGGACATCAGGTCTTTAAAGGGGGAATAGGTGATGACTAAAAAATCATCGGACCCATAAACCTTGCTAATTTTCCGGTAATATTCCAGAGCGTTGTCATTTTCCAGAACCAGAGATTCCGCTGACGCATCCAGTTTAAATTTTGGGATGTGGTAGGAAAATCCAGCCACCACCAATGTAACAAAAATCAGGGCCCATAAAGGTTTTTCAACGACCCATTTGAAGTATGCATTTACCAATATTTTCTTCAAGGAAGTTCCTAATTTAGTTTGAATGGAAAATTGCTAAGTATTTTTTGTCAACGGCTACGGGCTATTATTTAGTCCAGCGTCTGGCTGGTGGGCGGGGCTATTCTATACTTAACTTGTGATTGTGCCAATAGGTAAAATAAACGTTCCTTGCTCTTTAGTTCCATTAAAAGGCATACTAATTAAAATTCCTTTCCCCGGATTTATTTAAGGCGCAAATCTGTGAATTCAAATTTGAAACCAGCTCTCAAGTATTTTGCGATCCTGGCCCTTGTTCTAGGCATGGGAATGTCTGTTTGGCTTTTACCCGAGCCCGTAAAAAAAGAAGAAGAACAGCACATAACTCCACCCATTGATGCAAAAGATGAAGCAGGAAGATACATACAACAAGCGTCAGAGAATTTCTTTTACCACGAATTCGATAAGGCTATTGGCAACTACAAAAAAGCTATCGCAGTTTATGAAAAAGACAGCAAGTTTAAAAAAGCCGCAAAGGTTTTTGAATCCATTGGCGATCTTTATAAATTCCGCAGAAACCTTAAGGAATCAGAAAAACATTACAAACTTGCAATGAAAAATCACAGAAAAAACCAGGACTCTTTGGGGGAAGCACGTGCAATGAATCTGGCAGGGGACTTATATATGGAAAGGGAAAAATTTCCACCCGCCGGCGAATGGTACAAAAAGGGTTTGGAACTGGTAAGAAATGATCCTCCCCACCTTATAAAAGCTTTGCTTTTGGAAAATATGGGACATTATTTCTGGAAAACAGAAAAAGTTCCTGAAGCGATTTTGCAATTTACGGAGGCACGAGCTACCTTCTCAGCGTTAAATAATCAAATGGGCTATGAGCATATGAGTGCGGTTCTCAAAAAACTGCGTGGCGGCCAGTCGCATGGCCACAGCATTCCTGACGAAGGCCTTACATACCACAATTCCCCACCTCCCAAAAGAATAAACTAGCCAGAAATTAGTGATTTATTGGGAATTGTCCCGGTTATTCCATATAATAAAGGTACGAAAAATTAAACTGCAAAACCAGAGCGCAAAGGCCCTATTGGAACAACATGTGCTCGCATTGCAAAGTTAGTCCCGTATCGGGTTATCCATAATCATCTGCAAAGGCTAAAAACTTGAACATCATCTTAAATAGCTATTGTAATTTAAAATGTAATTACTGCTTTGCCGATGAATACATGGAAGAAAACGTAAAAACTCCAGATAAATCGATGGATTTCGATTTTTTTCAGGACGAATTATTACCCAGAGTTAAAAATGCTTCTCTCATAAATTTCATGGGAGGGGAACCTACCCTGCATCCGCACTTCAATGACATGCTTTCAAAAACTTTGGACAATATGCAACCCTTCTCGTTTCTTGGGGTGTTCACCAATGGATTGATGTCGGATAAAGTGCTCGACCTGCTTTTAAATTTGGTCGGTCGTGGCGGCAGCATTGAACGGCAAATACAATTTTCTGTCCTGCTCAATTGGCAGACCATGGAAAACA
>CAZECX010000041.1:0-25696 GCA_964510965.1 uncultured Nitrospina sp.
TGTGCAATGTGAGTAAATGCATAGCTAGAATTTCTCCCGCCATAATTAAGTGCCTGAGATAAGCCCTTGAAAAGTTTTTGCAGGTGTAACAAAAGCAATTTGAATCAATAGGTTCCGGATCATTTTGATGTTGAGAATTTTTGATGTTGATCTTCCCACCGGTTACAAATAAATATCCGTTTCGAGCATTGCGGGTAGGCATAACGCAGTCGAACATATCTACTCCCATAGAACTACAGGTTAGAAGATTTTCAGGAGTTCCGACACCCATTAGGTATCTGGGTTTCTGTTGGGGCAGGAGTGAAGTGGTTAGCTCCGTCATTTCGTTCATCAAAATTTTTTCTTCTCCAACACTCAATCCCCCAATTGCATAACCGGGAAATTCCAATGCAGTAATTTGTTCTGCGCTTTCTTTCCGCAAGCTTGGGTGCATTCCCCCTTGCACTATTCCAAACAGAGATTGATCTTCGGATTGCAGGGCATCTTTACATCTTTTCGCCCAGCGAGTTGTGAGTTGCAGTGACTTTTGGGTTGTCAACAGATCTGATGGGTAAGGTGTGGGTTCATCAAATGCCATGATTATATCGGCGCCCAATGCTTTTTGGATTTCAATAGCCTTTTCAGGAGAAATAAAATGGCTCGAACCATCAATATGTGATTTAAAGTTTACCCCTTCCTCAGTTACCTTTGTCAGTTTGTTCATGCTGAAAACCTGATAGCCGCCACTGTCCGTAAGAATGGGATGGTGCCAGTTCATGAACTTGTGGAGTCCGCCCAGCGATTGAATCAACTCATGTCCTGGTCTTAAGTAAAGGTGATAGGTGTTCCCTAAGATGATTTGCGCGCCAATGGTTTCAAGGTTTTCAGGTGTTAGGGCTTTAACGGTTGCCTGAGTTCCAACAGGCATAAAACACGGGGTGTTGATTTTTCCACGTGGTGTTGTTAAAACTCCGAGCCGGGCAGAAGAGTGGCTATGCTTCTTTAATACTTCGAATTTAATCACTTTTTCTTTTGTTCAGAAGTAGGCAGGCTTTCGGCCATATTGATAGTGAGTTGGCTGAAGGGAATCGTTAAATTGTTTTCGTTGCTGATTTGAATAAGAGCGGTTTGAATTTCTCGTCTGTTTTCCTCGTAGCGTTCAGCGCATTTTCCATCGGCATGAACGATAATAATAAGGTTTAGGGAACTGGCAGCTGGATTGTCGAAACGAACCTCCATAAAATTAAAGTCAGGGGCATCGCCTTCAAAGTACTTGGAAAGAATATTTTTTAATCCGTTTTCAATAATCGTTGGAATTTCTTCGCAAACTCTATCTTGTATTTTATAGTCCAAACCAAACTCTATGCAGTAACGAAAGCCCGTAGAAATATTCAGAGGGGATTGATTGAGAAAATCATTTGTTGAATAGTATTTTAAAGAATCTCCTTTTAGGCTAAGAACCACCTGCTCCAGAGTTTGGTGTTTTACTTGTCCGTAAGAGTTATCATTCAAAATTACCCAGTCCCCGACTTTAGTTGGAAACCAGGGTTCTCCATCTACGGTGGGCCGTGAGTGTTTATCTATTAGATCTCTAACCGGAAGCCTAAGTTCTCCACCTTCGAGGTTTTCGTTGATCAATATTGCGCTCAAGCCAATATCCCTCACCAGCCAGGGCACACCGTTCCAGATAAACCTTTCTCCTTCTCGTACGGTTCCCAGGTTAACGATAAGTTTGATTTCTTGAATGAAGGTCGGAAGGTATTGTCGGGAAGTCCAGGCAACAAGCAAAAGGATCATTACAATTAGACTGATTAAGAGCCAGTCATTGAAAAAATAAAGACAGGCAAGACCAACTAACAAACAAATAATAAGGATAAAAATATTATAGGCAGCACTAAATAGCTTGCCGAAAGCGGGACTCATCTGGGTAAATAGATTTAATCGTAAAATCCATCTTCGGAGACGACTGAGCAGCCACCATAAGCTAGAAAAGGCGGCAAGTGTTATTAGTAAGTTTTTTCCTCTGTTTTTGAAAAAATCCTTTATTTGATGTTTTGCTGAATCCAAGATGGATTCGTCGGATGAAAGGATCTCATTAAGGTCTTTTTTGGCTTCTTCGAGATTCAATCGAGTTAGCTCGGGATCATATTTATTTTTCAGTAAAGTTAATCTGGAAAGATAACGCTTGTCTTCAGGTTGGGAAGAATTTTCTATTTCTTTTCGAACATTTTCAAACTCATTCAAGTTTTTAAAAGCCTCTTTATGGATAGCCAGAGTTTTTTCCAGAGAGCTAATTCGTTTTTTCAAGGAATCAACTTTGCGGGGTTTTTCAGTCAGATCACGAATGGCTTGAAGAAGTGGGGCAGTAATATCCTCCAGCTGTTTTGTCCATGGAGATTTCTCCTTTTTTTTCAAAGAACTATCTTCTAACGACAAGTGGGTCGCCCTTGAATCGAAATTAAGATTTAAGCGGTCAATTTGGGTTTGTAGATCGATTATTTTTTGAAGATTCTCTTTGGTTTCGGATTTTTTTCTTAGAGCATCGATTTCCTTCTCGAGAACAATAATTTTTTTGGTGATTAAAATGAGATGCCGTTGAAGCTTTAAGTCGGTCTCCTCTGAAAAAGAAGAGGTTGGAAAGGAGGTGAAAAGAAAGGCAATAAGGAATGAAGTGAATGCCAGTCGAAGTAAATGAAGGTTAGAGAAAAATGCGGCTGATATCCAAAAGCTCATTGTCGTAATCGAGTTTGTTAATTTATTTTTCGCTTGAAGATCTATAATCGTATCATTGATTTGGCTAGCATAATAATGTTTCGAGAATTGCTTTTTGAACGTGCAACCTGTTCTCTGCCTGATCAAAAACAATAGAATCTTTTCCATCCAAAACCTCGGAGGTGATTTCCATACCACGGTGAGCTGGGAGACAATGCATCACTAAAGAATTTTTTCCTGTAGCGTCTAATAAATTTTGGTTGATTTGATAAGGAATCAAAAGTTTTTCTTTTTTCTTCAGGTCGCCAGTATCTCCCATGCTAATCCATACATCGGTATATATGATATCCGCATCTTTTACAGCTATAAAAGGATCGTCGGTAATCTCGACTTTTCCACTTCCGTGGAGTGGGGGCAGCTCGGAAGGTTTGAATTCGGAAGGACAGGCGATGACCAGGTCCATTCCCATCAATGAAGCTCCGGTCATCCATGAATATGTTACATTGTTGGCGTCCCCTACATAAGCTATTTTTATATTCTCTATCTTGCCGAGTTTTTCTTTAATCGTAAAAATATCGGCAAGAATTTGGACAGGGTGATTCAAGTCTGTGAGACCATTGATGACGGGTATCGTGGCATGTTCCGCCAGGTCTACCACTTCTTGATGTTCGTGGGTACGAATTAGAATTCCATTCAGGTAACGTGATAGTACCTGGGCGGAATCTTTGAGTGTTTCTCCACGATTCAATTGTAATTGGTCTCCCGTTAGGAAAAGAGCCTGTCCGCCAAGTTCATACATCCCAACCTCAAAGGATATTCGGGTGCGAGTGGAATGTTTGTTGAAAATCATACCAAGTGATTTTCCTTTTAAAGGAAGATATTCTACGCCTTTTTCCCTTTTCTCTTTTAAGTTTGCAGATTTTTCAAAGAGTGTCAGAATTTCTTCGCGGCTAAAGTCGTTGGTGGTTAAGAGATCTTTTTTCATAAAAGTTTTTCCGAATATTAGGATTTCTTTTTTGATAATCGAAGAAGGCTTTTAGATAAAACAGGCATAAGTGAGTTTATGTCTTTACGAGAAATATTTAGAGGTGGAAGAAAGCGAATAACATTTTGTTGAATGCAATTGATTAGAAAACCATTTCCCATGCAATCCAGAACAACTTCACTTCCCGGTTTGTTAAGCTCAATGGCGAGAATCATTCCTTTGCCGCGAACATCTTTTATTATCGAGTGTTTTTGCGCTAATTCTAGTAGGCAATCAAAGAAATAGGCCCCTGTTTCTGAAGTGTTTTTTAAGAATCCATTACCTGTGATGACTTTTAAAGATGCTAAAGCCGCTGCACAAGCGAGAGGATTGCCTCCAAAGGTTGCGGCATGAGTTCCGGGAACGAAAGATTTCATAACCCGATTTGTGGCGCCCAGGGCTCCAATAGCCACTCCGCCTCCCAATGCTTTTGCGAGGGTCATAATGTCGGGTTTGGTTTTAAATAGTTCATGGGCAAATAATTTCCCGGTTCGGCCAAATCCTGTTTGTACCTCATCAAATATCAAGAGGACGCCATTTTTTTTGCAGAGCGATTTTAAATTTTTAAGATAAGAGGAGTCGGGTACGTTTACACCGCCTTCTCCTTGAATGGGTTCCACCAATATGGCACACGTTTTTTTGCTGATCGCTTTTTTGACAGCTTGTATGTTATTGAAGGGTACATGTTTGAATCCCTTCAATAGAGGGTGAAATCCAGTGTGAAATTTTTTCTGAGCCGTTGCTGATAAAGCTCCCAGGGTCCGTCCATGAAAAGAGTTATGCATTGAAATAATTTCGGTGCGTTCAGGGTGCCCCTGGTCGAACGAAAACTTCCTGGCCAGTTTTATTGCTGATTCGATGGCTTCCGTTCCACTATTGCAAAAGAAAAATTTTTCGGCAAAGCAGAGAGATGTAAGTTGTTCTGCCAGTTGAGATTGGGGTTCAATATGATATAAATTTGAAACATGCAGGAGTTTTTCTGCTTGTTTTTTGATTGCAGAGACAACATCAGGATGGCAATGGCCTAAGTTGTCTACCGCTAGACCGCTAACAAAATCCAAATATTGTTTGTTGTCTTTATCCCACACTTTCGTGCCTTTACCCCGCACCAGTGCAATGGGATATCGCCCATAGGTTTGGGCAACATGTTTTTTTGTAAGAAGGGCAATTTTTTGGTTCTTTTTCATAAAAATTTAAGAGGGATTATTAAACCGAAAACTTTATCATAAAAAATATGCGAAAAATATAAAAACCTTTGATACTGTTGCTTTTATGATAGAAAAACCAACTAACGCATTTGTTGAGGTTTCCTGTTTTATCGGGATAGTCTTATGAAAACCTCCCGATTTGGGTTTAAATGGATTTCAGCCGTTTTAAATCTGTTTTTCCCGCAGAACTGCATATTTTGTAGCGGAGACAGGCAGGGGGGAGGTGAATATCTTTGCCGTACCTGCTTTGATGACATTTGTCTTATCCATACCCCGATATGCTTTGTTTGTGGTGTTCCTGCAGACATTTCTTATGATTATCCAAAGGAGGGATTTTCTTGTGGGGTGTGCCGGCAGAATCCTTACCAGTTTGATCGGGCAAGATCCTTGGGTCATTATGATACCGTATTGCGGCAGTTGATCCATCATTTCAAATATCAGAAGCAGTTGGGTGTTCTATCTGATATTAATGGTTTGCTTGAAAAATATTTTTCCGAGTATAAAAAGGAGTACATGAATTTTACGGTGTCACCTATTCCTTTGCACTTTAATAAAATGAGAGAGAGGGGCTTTGATCAGGCTTTCCTTTTGGCTCGTCAGGTTGCTGGAGTCTTAGGCGCTCCATTGGAGAGTGCCTTGCTAAGACGAATCACCGCAACCTCTGCCCAGGCAACTAAAACCAAAACAGAAAGAGCGCAAAATATCAAAGGAGCTTTTGAGATCAATCGTCCGGAAAGGGTCGCAGGAAAAAATGTATTGTTAGTAGATGATGTGTTTACCACCGGAGCAACGGCAAACGAGGCGGCAAAAATATTGAAGAAGGCGGGCGCGGATAAAGTTTATATTTTTACCCTTGGAAGAGTCGTCGTGGGAAAAGGGCTGGATAGTTAATAAAACAGTAGAACACCTTATTACGAGAATTAATAAAATTTATGGATGAAGCATCTAAAACAGAAAGAATACGTGGCCCGGAATTCCGGGCTAAATATTTTACAGGCAGAGTATTGGATATTGGTTGCGGACCCAACCTGGTTGTTCCCAATGCGGTTCCCTTTGATAAGGAGCAGGGTGACGCCCAGGATATTTTGAATTTTCTCAAACCGAATTCTTTTGATTGTGTTCATAGCAGCCATTCCCTGGAACATATGAGGGATGTGCCAAAAGCATTGGAGCAATGGTGGCAATTGGTAAAGCCGGGCGGAGCGATGGTTATTGTAGTTCCCGATGAAGATTTATATGAGCAGGGGGTTTGGCCAAGCCTGTTTAACCGCGATCATTCGGCTACTTTTCGGCTGAATAAATCGGAATCATGGTCTCCCGTTTCTTATGATTTGGGTGAATTATGTTCTGCTTTGACGGGGGCTGAGGTGATTTCTCTGGAACATCAGGATAAGGGTTACGATCACTCTCTTAAGAGTCAAGGATTGGGAAGGCTGGGAAAATTTTTTATGCGCTTGAACCGCTCCATAATTAAAAGGTTGAACAGAAACCAAAAAAACCTTGCAAAATTGGGGCTGAACTCTCAGTCGATAAAATACCGGGTCAATTTAATATCTGTAAAGCTTGGGGCTCTAATTGACCAGACTCTGGAAGACGCTGTAGCGCAGATTCAGGTTGTTTTACGAAAGAAAGTAGAAGATTAATATAGTTTTCTTCTTTGGAGCTCTCGCGGACTTTGAATATTTTAGTGAGGTGTCACGTAATACCAGCACACTATGCTTCCTGCATAGCCCAGGAAAATCGCAGGAGCCCATTTCAAATGCGACATGAAATTGTAATTTTCTTTTTCAACTCCCATTACAGCAACGCCTGCTGCTGAACCCACAGAAAGTAGACTTCCGCCGACTCCGGCAGTCAGGGTGATCAATAGCCATTGGTCGAGGCCCATAGCAGGATCCATTTTAAGGACAGCAAACATGACGGGGATATTGTCCACAATTGCCGAAAGCATTCCAACTATAATATTTGAGTAGGTCGGCCCCAGGGTGCCATACATATTTTCGCTGACCAGGGCAAGATAGCCAATATACTGCAATGCCCCTACAGCCGAAAGAACACCAAAGAAAAATAATAAGGTATCGAATTCAACGCCTTCTACTTTGCTGAAGATGTCAAATCGGGGACGATCTCTTCTCTCCTCTTGGATGCCCATTTTTATGAGGTGTTTTTGTTCGCCCCAGCGTTTTAAATAAAAACCTTTCATCATCAAGAGGCCGAGACCAAACATCATACCCATGAATGGAGGGAGGTGTAGAAATTGATGAAAAGACACTGCTGTGGCAACGGTAAAAATTCCCAACCCAATGATGACCTTTGCGCCGGCCTTCATTTCAATCTCCTCTTTGTCTGGCTCAGGATGCTCGTCGGGAACAAAGAAATACATGATTGTTGCAGGAATGATCCAGTTCACAATGGATGGTAGTACGAGATAGGAAAATTCCATGGTTTGAACTTTCCCCGAGGTCCACACCATAAGGGTTGTGATATCTCCAAACGGACTCCATGCACCGCCTGCATTAGCGGCCACTATAATATTTACGAATGCAGGAACTATGAATTTGCCATTACCATTACTTACTGCGAGCGCAACGGTGGCCATTAACAAGGCGCTTGTCAGATTGTCAGCAAGCGGTGAAAGCAGAAAAGTGATGACTCCAGTAGCCCAAAAAAGTTTTTTAAATCCTAATCCTTTTTTCAGCAGCCATGCACGTAGGCATTTGAAAACGTTTCTCTCATCCAGCGTGTTGATGTAGGTCATGGCGACGAGTAAAAAGAAGAACAGCTCGCCAATCTCTGCGATCAATTCCTTTACAAAATCGTGGGCATGGCCTCCGCCATGTTGTGCTTCATAGACGCCGATCAAACCCCACATGAAACAACCGATTAAAATAACCGGTTTAGATTTTCGCATGTGAATTTGCTCTTCAAATATGACCAAAGTATAGGCCAAACAAAAGCAAATCAGAGAGACGTAACCAACCCATGTGACCGTTAAGCTATGCATGTTGGAGTCCTATTTTTTTGAGAAAAAAATAAAATATAGCAACAGGAATTGGAAATTGGGAACAAAGCCTGTTCAATATAAAATCACTAAATGGATTTAAAATAATATAGAAACATTCAAGAAAACACAAGTGAGAGTCTTTGAAAAAACAAGAAGATAAAAGTCCATAACTGCTCATTTTTTTTAGTTATAAAAAGTAAAGCAAACAAAAAATCTTGAAAAATCTTAGTTATTAGAAAAGGATTTGGTAAGCTGGAAGGGTTTGTTTTTCCTGTTTAATTTTAAGATTAAGGCTGGTTCAGAGATTTTTTGGGAGCCTAGAAACGGGTTATAAATTAAGAGGTTGCCGATATAGGATAGGGTGACTATTAAAGTTGACTGTTTGTGGATATATGTTAGTATTTTGTTTGATAAGAGGTAATTCGGAAACCTTAATAATTGTTTGATTTTATTGAGTGGTTTGTCTGCATCCCAGTACCTTTCAGAAGGTAAAAAGCTTATTGATGAACGGATAACGGGTCTTTTGCCACAAGGAAAAGCCTATCCGAAGAGCATCCATGAAGCGATGCACTACAGCCTTTTAGCTGGAGGAAAAAGGTTGCGTCCCGTGCTGGTTATGGCGGCGTCAGAAGCAGTAGGAGGAGATCGACAATCAGTTCTGCCATTTGCGGTAGCTGCTGAGATGATACATACCTACACCCTGATTCATGATGATCTTCCTGCTTTAGATAATGACGATTTGCGGCGAGGAAAGCCTACAAACCATAAGGTTTTTGGTGAAGCCATTGCTATATTAGCGGGTGATGCATTGCTAACGCAGGCTTTTATTATAATGACCCGTGCGGTGGGAATGGAAAACATTCCACCTGATTGCATTCTGAAAGCAACGCATGAGATGGCAGGTGCGTTGGGTTCAACGGGGATGATTGGTGGGCAGGTGGTTGACCTCGAGTCTGAGGGAAAACCAATTACTGCAGAAACTCTGGAATATATCCATATTTACAAAACGGGGTTTTTGATCCGAGCTTGCATCAGGTGTGGTGGGATTCTAAGTCAGGCGACTGCCGAGCAATTGAATTCCCTGTCAAAGTTTGGTGCTCATATCGGACTTGCCTTCCAAATTATCGATGACATTCTTGATATAACGGGAGATCAGGAAAAACTGGGTAAGGATGTTGGCAGTGATCTGACTAAAGATAAGGCCACCTACCCGGCTTTGTACGGTTTGGAAGAATCAAAACGAAAAGCCGAAGAATTGGTAGAAGAAAGTATAGATTGTTTAAATGAATTTGATGATCGAGCTGATCCTCTTAGAGACATCGCTCGGTTTTTTGTCCAACGAACATTTTGACCGGGACCGCCCATGAGCAACTTACTAGATAGTGTTGATAGTCCCCAGGATTTAAAAAATATACCCATAGAAAAACTACCTGAACTAGCGAAGGAAATTCGTGACATGCTTTTGGATACTATTTCCAAGACCGGCGGTCACTTGTCTTCTAATTTAGGGGTGGTAGAGCTAACAATGGCTATGCATTACGTTTTCAACAGTCCGGCAGATAAGTTTGTCTGGGATGTGGGACACCAGTCCTATGTCCATAAGTTGTTGACGGGAAGGAAAGCGAGGTTTAATACGCTTCGCCAGTATGATGGACTTTGCGGTTTCACCAAACGTGAAGAAAGTGAGCACGACCACTGGAATTGTGGGCACGGAGGGACATCCATATCTGCTGCATTGGCTTTTGCTAAAGCACGTGATCTCAAGAAGGAGAAGAACGATGTGGTTGCGGTCATCGGTGATGGCTCTCTGACAGCGGGAATGGCTTTTGAGGGTCTCAATCATACAGGCCATATTCAAAGCGATATGATCGTTGTGCTCAATGACAATGAGATGTCTATTTCCGCCAATGTAGGAGGCATGTCTGCTCATTTAAGTAAGATCATGACCGGTCAGGTAATGCTAAAAATCAAGCAGGAGGTCGACCAGCTTCTTCTTGCTGTTCCCGGCATTGGAAAAGAAATTTCCCGTTACGCTCATAAAATTGATGAAGCTATAAAAGGGGTATTCATTCCCGGTAGATTGTTTGAAGATCTTGGATTTCGTTATGTCGGGCCGGTAGACGGGCACGATGTGGAAGCCTTGATTGACACCTTTTCTACAGTTAAAGACCTCAAGGGGCCAACCCTCATGCATGTAATAACACGCAAAGGGAAGGGCTATGAGCAGGCTGAAGAAAAAGCCGATGTATGGCATGGTGCCAAACCCTTCAATGTTTCGACCGGTGAATTCCATAAGAAAAAAGCCAACCCAGCCTACACCAATGTGTTTGCGGATGCTCTGATAGAGCTTGCAAACGAAAATGAAAAAGTAGTGGGCATCACTGCTGCTATGCCGGATGGAACGGGAATCAGTAAATTTGGGAAAGTACATCCTGATCGAACATTTGATGTAGGTATGGCAGAACAGCATGGTGTTGCTTTTGCTGGAGCCTTGGCCATAGAGGGTTTTAAACCGGTTGCGGCCATTTACTCCACCTTTTTACAGCGCGCTTACGATCAGGTGGTCCATGATATTTGTCTGATGGACCTGGATGTTACTTTCGCTTTGGACCGGGCAGGAATTGTGGGTGAGGATGGAGCTACGCATCAGGGGCTTTACGATATTGCGTTCCTGCGGACATTACCCAACATGGTCGTCATGGCACCCAAAGACGAAAACGAATTGCGCCATATGCTTAAAACCGCTGTGAACCATAAAGGTCCTGTGGCTATGCGTTACCCAAGAGGTTCCGGACTTGGAGTTCCTTTAGATGCGGAAATGAAAGAACTGGAAATTGGTAAAGGGGAAGTGGTTAAAGACGGCACGGATATCGCCATTTTCGCTTACGGTCACACGGTAGATTGGGCCATGTCGGTTTCTAATATATTTGAAAAAGAGGGTGTCAGCGTTGCCGTTATCAATGCAAGATTCGCCAAACCCGTGGACAAAGACTTGATTGTCCAATACGCAAAAAGTGCACGTTGTCTTGTAACTACTGAAGAGCATTCCTTGAAAGGTGGATTTGGTTCTGCTGTTCTTGAAGCGCTTCAGGAAGAACAGATTTGTTCTGTACCCGTTAAATGCATTGGGCTCGATGACATAGTTTTAGAACATGGGGCACCTGGACAACAGCGAAAAGACCTTAAGCTGGATCCAGAAGGCATGTTTGAAACCATAATGACTTTTTACGGATCTGTTGCAGAAATGGCAGCTTCTGGAAATGGCAAAAAATGGGTGTCCGGCAACGGTAAAAAAGCGATTATTGGAAACAGAAATAATGGCAATGGTAAAAAGAGCGGTCTCACTGTCAAACAAATTTTGAATGGCTAGAACCTCCCACGTAAAACGTTCCACAAGCGAAACTCAAATTGAAGTTAGCCTGAATCTGGATGGTTCCGGGGTGCAAGATATCAAAACCCCCGTACCCTTTCTCGATCACATGCTTTCGCAATTGGCAAAGCACGGTTATTTTGATTTAACGGTTAAAGCTCAAGGCGATACACAAATCGATTTCCACCATACGGTTGAGGATGTCGGCATTGCAGTAGGTCAGGCTTTTAAAGAAGCGTTGGGAGAAAAAAAAGGCATTCGCCGGTTTGCAGAAGCCAATATTCCTCTTAATGAAGCCCTTGCCCAATGCATCGTGGATATCAGTGGCCGAGCTTATTTTGTGTTCAATGTCGAATTGCCCAAAGCAAAACTGGGAGAGTTCGATGTCGAACTGGTTCCCGAGTTTTTTCAAGCTTTTTCCGCAAATAGCGGTACCACGCTGCATTTAAATTCTCCCTACTGGAATAATTTGCATCATATCACCGAAGCCCTGTTCAAAGCATTTGCCCGGGCGCTTGACTCTGCTTGTTCTATTGATTCCCGTACCAGCGACATACCCTCGACCAAGGGAACCCTTTAGTTGATCGCAATTATTGATTACGGAATGGGCAATCTCCGTTCCGTGCAAAAGGGATTCGAAGCTGTTGGTGCCGAAGCCATTGTCACCAGTGATTCACAGAAAATACTTTCCGCAAAATCGATTGTCTTGCCGGGTGTGGGTGCTTTTAAGGCTTGCATGGATAATCTGGAACAATTTGGTCTCATTGATACGGTCAAAAAGTCGGTTCAAAGCGGCAAACCCTTTCTGGGAATTTGTCTTGGATTGCAGCTTCTCTTTAGTCAGGCTGAAGAGTTTGGTTCGGTGTCGGGTCTGGATATTCTGAAAGGGAAGGTGGTTGGATTTAAAGATGCGCAACCACAGTCCGATTCTGGCGACCCGCTCAAAATTCCGCATATGGGTTGGAACAATGTGGAAGTAAAACCTTCTCACCCTTTATTCGATTCGGTTCCTAACCGGTCCTATTTTTATTTCGTTCACTCTTACTATGTGGTGCCAGAAGATAAAGCGACCATTGCCACTACGACCAATTATGGGATCGAATTTGTATCGGGAATTCATCATGAAAATATTCATGCTTTCCAGTTTCACCCGGAAAAAAGCCAGCAGCTTGGCCTCACCGTCCTCAGAAATTTTTCCAAGCTCTCCTCTTAAAAGCGCCTGTTATTTAAGGAAAGTCCGGAACACGCATGAATAGGACCCTTGAGCGTCATTTCCTGCGCGGAATCTTGTTGTCTGTCGCCACTGCCCTGCTATGGGGAATTTTACCGATCATTTTGAAAATTTCCCTTCAAGGGTTCACCACGGGTACGATTGCCTGGTTTCGATTCTCTTTGGCATTTTTGCTACTAGGTATCATTTTGTCATTGAAAGGAAGTCGTCCTTTACAGATACTTCGAAACCCTCCGTGGATGGGAGTATTTGGCGGTCTGTGTTTAACAGCAAATTACTACTGGGTTACTTTAGCCGTCGATATCAGCGGTCCTTCCAATATGGCGGTGCTGATTCAGACAGCATCTGTGTTCCTGGTGCTTACCGGTGTGTTCGTCTTTCGGGAGCGGTTGACCCTGAGACAAATTTTGGGAATGTTTGTGGCTGCAACTGGATTGACTTTATTTTTCTTCGATCAGCAAAGTCGGGTGGCGATGACGGGAGAATATTATTTTGCTGATTTTCTCATAATCATGGCAGCACTCGTGTGGGTGGGTTATATGGTTTCGCAAAAGTTTCTCAGTCGGGATCACGGAGCCCAGTCTTTGAATTTTCTGGTTTATGCAGTCGCGACACTGGCATTGGTAGGAACCGTCGAATGGACAGAGTTTGCCTCAGCAGGATTCAACGCCTGGCTGGCTCTGATTTTTTGCGCGATCAATACATTACTTGCCTACGGTGCTTTAGCCGAAGCAGTGAAATATCTTCCATTGGCCCTTATCAGCGTTATCATTTCACTCAATCCGTTGATTACCTTGATCGGAATGAAAATTTTACCGGCTATTGGATTTGCGAATTTGCAACCCGACCCAGTCGGCATGGTGGGTTACTGGGGGGGTGCGATTGCCGTTACGGGAGTGGCATTGGTTGTCTACAAGGCTAATGCTTAAAGGAGGGTTTCAATTTAAGCCTTAATCCCTGTTATTACACCCGTTGGCATCGCTTCAACTCTAAAATAGCGAATATCGGAAATCCCGGCTCCCTTAAGCCAGTTGATTTTTTCGTGTACTGGATGCGCCCGTCCTCCTTCGGTCAACATCCCGATGTTGAGGCTGAACAAAGTATCGTCTAACGGACCTGTCTGGTCTTCATCGGTGCAAAAACCGTGGAGCACGATTCGCCCTCCCGGTTGCAATGCTTTCACAGCTTTTGATACCAAAGCTTTTCCCATATCTGCATCGTACATATGGAGAATATTTGCCATTAAAACCAGATCGTATTGAGTATCCCCAAGATCATCTTTATGGAAGTTCCCCGGTTGGGTGTCCACGCGTTCCTCAAGTTGGTATTTTTCGATATAGTTTTTGGCGACTTCCAACACCGGAGGGATGTCGAACACCGTTGCCTTCAAATGGGTGTGCAGCTTGCACCATTCCAGCGCATAGGTACCGGGTCCGCCTCCCACATCCAGCATGTTTTTTGCATCTCCTACAGGAACCTCACGGGCAATCATCCAGGTGGCCTTGAGTGCTTTGTCGTGCATGGCATCGGTGAAGGCGCGCATTTTATGTGGATCGCCGCCAAGCATTTCCATAATACTTTTTATGAGGATCCCAGACTTGATGAAGGTTGCCAACTGTCCCCATACAGGATAGAGGTCGGCTGAGAGCTGTATCCACTGTTGCATCGAACGGCTGCCGCCTGTGACGAGGAACTCCTGAGATGCTTGTGGGAGATGGTATTCATTATTTTCTTTAGTGATAATTTCAAGTGACGTGAGGGCGTTCAGCAAACGTTCACAAGCTTCAGGGTCCAGGTTTCGATTTTCTGCGATTTGTTTTGCGGTGACAGGTTGTTTGAGTTCGTCGAAAATTTTTAATTCGTTTGCCGTTATGACAACGCAGGCGGGTTGATAGCCTTGCAATATCTTTCCTATCACTCTGTCAATTTCCATCCCATCCTCTAGATTGATATTTTTTAATTGAGTTATCGGTTTCGAGATTTTATGGCCCGATCAATTTCGCGGTCCGATTCTTGTTTCTTGAGAGCCGCACGCTTATCGTAAAGTTTTTTGGCCTTGGCGATGCCAAGGTCCACCTTTGCTTTGCCGTTTTTGAAATAAATTTTTAGCGGAACCAGAGTGCAACCTTTTTCCTGGGTTTTTCCGATGAGTTTGTTGATTTCTTTTTTGTGTAAAAGTAACTTGCGCTTCCGCATGGGATGGTGATTAAACTGGGTTGCGGGAGTATAAGGATCGATATGGAAATGATTCAACCAGGCTTCCTCTCCATCAATGGTGGCATAGCTGTCCACTAAATTTGCTTTACCATTCCGCAAAGATTTGACTTCGGTGCCTCTTAATACCAGCCCCGCTTCAAAAGTATCTTCGATGGTGTAGTTGTGGCGCGCTTTTTTGTTTTGGCAGACGATTTTAATGCCTTCTTGTGCTGGCATAAGAGTTGTTATTTTTCCTTGATAATGACGGATTGACCCGTTTTTAGTTTGAGTTTCTTTTCTGCGTTGGATTCGCGGCAAAATATTTCCAGCTGGTTCCAGCTGTTCACGATTGCTCCGGACTGGTCATGGTTTACCTGATAATAACCGGTGACAAGTCCGTTTATTTTTGTTTTACCGACACGGATTTCTATTGTATCCGATGATGCGAATGTTTCATCGATTAATTCAGCGGGTATATTTGTGGTCGCGTTTCCAAAATGATCGATGTAGATGATCTCTCCTTCAATTTGCATATTTTTTTGTATGGCCTCCGGCATGTCCAACCGGGTGGGTTTGAGGAGGCGTGGTCCCATTTTAGAGGCGGCAATACCGGTAGCAATCCATGCTGCTACCGGCGCAAAAAGGTCGCGTCCATGAAAAGTGTTGGAAACATTTTTCAAGAAGTATTTTGGGTTGTTTATTTCATAGGCTCTGGATTTTTGACCTAAGGCCGGAGTTAGTGCGCCGTTGTCAGGGCCAATGAAAGTTTGAAACTGGGATTGTATCACCATGGGTCGTTTACCAACCGGCCCACGACCCTCTGTGATAAGAGAGAGTTTTCTATCTTTTAATTTAGCTGGTTTTTTTTTAGTTTCAGGAGAAAATTTAATTTCAGGTCCGCCCACACCTGGGTCGACAACAACAACATGAATGGTTTTTCTGGGATACCAGGGAAAGGTTGCATTTAAGACTCTGGCAGCTTGTAGAATATTTTGCGGTTCAATATTATGGGTAATATCAATGATATGGGCATTGGGCTCGATATTTAAAATGACCCCTTTCATTATGCCAACGAAAGGGTCTTTAAGACCGAAGTCGGTGGTGAGTGTTATGAGGGGACGCATCCTTCAACGTAATCTCCTGAAATCCTTTGCAGGGTAATGGGTACAAGACAGTTTTTAAGTGGGTCGGGTCCATCCAGGCTAATAGGGATGTAGTTGTCTGTATGGCCTTTGAGTCGCCCACTTTTTTTATCACGTTGATTTTCTATGAGTACCGTTGCGGTTTGATTTAAAAATTTGTTTTTAAATTCCATGCCCTTTTCTGCGACTAGTTGCGTGAGAATTTTATTCCGTTCTTTCTTAATATTTCCCGGAACATCATCCTTATAGTCATTGGCTTCGGTTCCGCGCCTGGGCGAATAGGAAAATACGTGTAGGTAAGAGAAGGGGAGTTCTTCAATTAGTTTGCGGGTATTTTCAAATGCCGCTTCGGTTTCTCCCGGAAAGCCTACAATGACATCGGCCCCTAACCCCAGATTGGGGATGGCGTTGACAGCCCGATGGACGACATCTATATATTGTTCGCGATTATAGTTGCGTCGCATTCGTTTTAAAATTTCATTGTCGCCACTTTGCAGGGGAATATGCAGATGCGAACAGATTTTTTCAGTTTCTGCAATCAGCCGAATTAAATCATTGTCTATTTCCATTGGATTGATGGAGCTCAGTCTCACTCTAAAATCCCCGGGCAACTGAACAATATCATGAACAAGGGATGAAAAAGTCTCTCCCGTGTCCATTCCCCAAGTACCCAGGTTGATACCTGTTAGAGTGATTTCTTTAAAGCCTGAGTTGATGGCTTCATGGATATTGTTGAGTATATTCTCGCGGTCATCACTGACAGATTTTCCCCGAGCTCGCACAACCGTGCAAAAGGAGCATTTTTCATCGCATCCTGTTTGGACTTTAATGAATGCTTTGGTCATTCCTTGAAAGTTTTTGACCGGAATGGTTCTAAAAATTCTCTTTTTATGGATATCTGACATGACAATTTCTGTGACTTCAGATTTTTGCCAATGTCGCAATTTATTTTTAAGCAGTTGGGCCACTTCCAGCTTGTCTGCATTTCCAAGAACAACATCAAGACCTGGTAATGCTGCGGCTTCTTCCGGGTTCAGTTGGGCGTAGCATCCGGTAAACACAACCAGAGCCTCTGGGTTTAGCTTAAGGGATTTTTTAACTGCCTGACGGGAACTGGTATCGCTTTTTTGTGTGACGGTGCAGGTATTAATTACATAAACATCTGCTTTTTCCTGTTGACCGACCATGACAAATCCTTCTTGTTCGAGAAGAGTTTGCATTTCAGCGGTATCGTGCTGGTTGGTTCGACACCCTAAGGTGATGCAGGCTACTTTCATATCATAATTGGGTTAAATAATTTTCAGAAAGAATGAAATTAATGAGATTAAATTATCATTAACTTTTATCTTAGACCAGAGCATGGAATATTAGCAACCTGTAATTATGTGACTTTTAAAGGGAAACAAGTCCTCGCTTGACCGGGTTTAAGTAGTCTGCTAGTATCCTCGCAATCAAGCCACGCCAAGCCCTGGGGAGGACATCGCGTTTTAATTCCGGGTTATAAATGAATTCTCCAAAAATGCAGAATACTCAAAAAAAAGTACATACATTTCTTGAAAAATGGCTCGACAAATCCATTAAACAATATGTCGGTGCTATGGACGAAAAAAACAACGGCCACCTGCACGAGTTGATTATGGGAGGCATTGAAAAACCGTTAGTTGAGATTGTTTTAAAAGAAACCAATGGCAACCAGACACAAGCTGCAAATATTTTGGGAATCAACCGTAACACCTTAAGAAAGAAGATTGCGGAATACGAAATTAAATGCAAGAGCAAGACCTAGCGGTCATTATCCTAGCCGCGGGTAAAGGTTCCCGCATGCAGAAATCCCTCGCAAAAGTTCTCATTCCTATAGCTGGTAAACCCACACTTGAATATGTTTTAGATGTAGCGGAAAAGCTGAAGCCCACTCGAACTGTTGTGGTTGTGGGGCATCAGGCGGACCGTGTCCAGGAAATATTTTCTAATCGAGATATTGAGTTTGTGCTTCAGGAAGAACAGTTGGGCACTGGGCACGCGGCGCGTCAGACGGAACAGACGTTAGCAAATTTTGAAGGCTATATTCTTGTATTATGCGGTGACATGCCCTTATTAAAGGCTGAGACACTTGAGCGGTTGCTACAACAGCATAAGGAGAGCTCGGCGAAATGCAGCGTCTTGACACTCAAAAGCAAGCCAGACAACGATTTTGGTCGAATTATCCGAGATGTTAATGGCTCCTTTTTAAGGATAGTCGAATACCGGGATGCCTCTGCAGAAGAGAAAAATGTTGACGAATTCAACTCCGGGGTATATTGTTTTGATAAAAGCTTGTTTTTTAAAGCTTTACCTTGTATTGGTGATGGTAATGTTCAGAAAGAATATTATTTGACCGATACATTAGAATACTCAGTTAAATGTGGGTTCCCTGTAGCATCGGTGCAAACAGTGGATACCGATGAGATTATTGGGATAAATACTCCCGATGACCTGCGACGTGCAGAACAATTACTGAACACCGGGCACTCACCCTCAAACTAAAGCATTCCTTCCCAACAGGAATTTCTAAATGAAAGCTATTATTTTAGCTGGAGGAAAAGGTACCCACCTCAGTCCTTTTTCGGACACACGTCCACAACCCATGATTGGTGTTGCGGGTCGAACCATTCTGGACAATTCTCTGGAATTGTTAAAAAGTTCAGGTATCAATGACATTTTTGTTGTGGTGGGTCATAAAAGAGAAAAATTAATTGAAGCGCTGCAAGAACATGATCATGATGGATTAAATATTCATTATGTAGAGCAAAAGCAAAATCGCGGAATTGGAAATGCGGTGATGCAGGTAAAGAATAAAATTTCTCCAGGTGAATATTTTCTTTTGCTTTATGGTGACATTCTAACTGCTGACAATATCTTCACCAAAATTCAGCAATCCTTTCACGCATTCAAATCTTCCGTAGCTTCGATATGTTTGCCGCCTTCAAATCAGCAGTTCGGAAATGTTTTCCTCAACGCACAGATGGACATTACCAAAATCATTGAAAAACCGAAAAGTAATAACCTTGGCAACTATGTTTTAGCCGGTGTATTTATTTTGCCAGCCTCTTTTTTTCAGTTGTTGGAATCAAATGGCGCATCGATGGAAAAGGCGCTTAAGAAAATGGTGGCGGGTGATGGCCTTCGTGCATCTATGTGGGAAGATGAATGGCTGGATGTGGTCCGTCCCTGGGAAATATTAACGGCAAATAAAATGATTATGGACTCCTGGGGAGAATCTTCTATTGCCAAAACTGCAACTTTGGAAGCGAATGTGACGTTGCAGGGAATTGTCAAAATTGAAGAGGGTGTATTGATCAAGGCCGGTGCGGTCATTGAAGGGCCCTGCTCAATTGGTCGCGGAAGTTATATTGGAAATAATTCTCTTATTAGAAGTTATACCTCCCTTGGAAAAAACTGTGAGGTCGGAAGTGGCGTGGAACTAAAAAATTGCGTTGTCATGGACAATACGCAAATCGGCCGACTCTCTTTTATCGGAGATAGTGTTCTGGGGGAAAACGTGGATATCGGTTCTGGTTGCATGACGGTGAACCGCGCTGTCGATTGGAAGCCTATATCCGTTAAAAATGGGAAGGGTCCTACTACTACTACGGGCATGTCCAAATTGGGTGCCTTTCTTGGTGATGGAGTAGTGGTTGGCGCAGGAAATATGATTCAACCGGGTACGGTAGTACATTCAGGGAAAATTATTCCTGCTTGCTATTCCGTAACTCATAAATAGCAGGCAAATATGTGTGGAATCAGCGGAGTTGTAGGGCTGAAAAATATATCTGAACTTCTTTTTGAGGGCATCAGAAACCTTGAATACCGTGGGTACGATTCCTGTGGTGTCGCTCTGATGAACAAAACCCATCTTATTATTAAAAAAGATATTGGTGGGGTAGAAGAATTTTACCGAAAACATAATGTTCTCCAGCAAAAAAGCAATATAGGAATAGCTCATACGCGTTGGGCTACGCACGGGAAGGTGACCCAGGGCAATACCCATCCCTTCACATCTCGCGATGGAAACTTTGCTGTTGTTCATAACGGAATCATTTCCAATTACAGACCTCTAAGAGATTCACTAAAAAAAGAAGGTTTTAAATTTTCTTCGGAAACGGATACCGAAGTGGTTGCGCACCTTTTGGAGAAGTTTTTTAAAAGAAGCCGGAACCCTGAAAAAGCATTGGTTAAGACCCTCAATCTGATTGAAGGAACATTTGCCCTGGCTTTTATTTGTACCTATTTACCAGGTCAAATATTTTGTGCCAAACGCGAATCACCCTTAATGTTAGGAATTGGGGATGAAATTAAATTCGTAGGTTCTGACTTCAATGCTTTTATAGATCATACTAAAAATGCCGTCATCCTTGATGATGGTGAATACGCAATTCTTTCCCGCGACTCTTATGTTGTTAAAAGCATTTTAAATGAAGAAGAGATTGCAAAACCCATTACTAAGATTGAATGGGACAGTGAAACATCCAAAAAAGGGGGTTACCCTCATTATATGCTCAAAGAAATTTATGAGCAGCCGCAAACCATTTCCAATGCCCTTGATTTAGAGCCTTCAGGGCTGGATGAGGTTGTTGAGATGTTTGCGAAAGCAGATTCTTCATATTTTCTTGGGGTCGGTACTACCTTCTATGTTGCAAAATATGCGCAATACATTTTTTCTGAACTGGCTCAGAAGTTTATTCCTCCGATCAGTTCAGATGAGTTTTTAACACTGGCAAATGTGAATAAAAATACTTTGGTGTTTGCAATGTCACAATCCGGTGAGACCTTTGATACTCTTTCAGCTTTGAAATATTCCCAATCGAAAGGTGCAAAAACAGCTGCGGTTGTGAATGTGATGGGGTCTTCTATCGCTCGGATGGTGGATAAAGTTATTTTGCAAGGATCAGGCCCTGAAATTTGTGTGATTAGTACCAAGGCGGCGTTGTCGCAAATGGTCGTGCTAACTCTGATTGCAATGAAACTGGGGCTTAAGAAAAAAACTATTTCTAAAAAAACATATCAGGAAAATTTAAAATCCTTAAAAGAACTTCCCTCCATCATTCAAGGGATTTTAAATGAGAGGTCTGGTTTTATTCATCGTATTGCAAATAAATATTGTAAAAATAAAAACTGGTTGTATTTGGGGCGGGGGATATATTATCCAATTGCTTTAGAGGCAGCTTTGAAAATGAAAGAAGTGGCTTACGTGCATGCTGAAGGAATGCCGGGCGGATTTCTCAAACACGGCACCCTTGCCATGATTGATGATGAGATTTCCTCCATCGTTTTTGTGCCCCCCAAAGAGAAAAAGGATCTATATCAATCAACATTGCATAGCATTGAAGAAATTCGCGCCCGATCTGGGTTCGTCCTGGGAATTCATTTTACGGATCAAGGAAAAAACCAGGACTTATTTAGCGAAGAATTGATTCTTCCCAATGTCCCCCCTTTGATTGCTCCCCTGATTCAACTTGTCATTGGTCAATTGTTTGCTTATTTTACAGCTACCTCCCTTAAGAGAAATATTGATAAGCCTCGTTCTCTGGCGAAATCCGTTACGGTGGGTTAAAAAGGAAATATTTTATTGCCAGCCCTCTTGGCCGTCTGCTAAATTACCCTTTCCTGATTTTTCAATTTTCTAAATTTAAGGTCTATTTATGTCTGAAAGAACTACAAGTACAGTCTTGTCCGTTGCGGGCTCAGATTCAGGAGGGGGAGCCGGTATTCAAGCAGATCTAAAAACGTTTTCCGCTCTTGGTGTTTTTGGAAAAACAATCATCACTTCCATTACATCTCAAAATACTTTTGGGGTCCAATCATCTTATGATTTGCCAGTCCATGTGATTGGAGAACAATTTCAGGCAATTTTAGAGGATAAAAAATGCCAGGCGATTAAAACCGGAATGCTCGGCAATGAAGAAACGGTTCTTCTCGTTTCGAAAATGATTAAGAAAAGCCGGCTGAAAAATTTGGTTGTCGATCCGGTTATTTCTTCTACTTCCGGTAAACGTTTATTGACGCGAAGGGGTGTGGAAGCGGTAAAGGAATTTTTATTACCTCTTGCATCTCTCGTTACACCAAATATAAAAGAAGCGGAACTGCTCTCTGGGATAAAGATTAAAAGGGATTCAGATAAGAAAAAAGCGGCCCGGATTATTTTGAAAACGGGAGTTCGCGCCGTTTTGATTACCGGGGGTCATCTCAAGGGAAATCCTGATGATTTATTATTAGATGAAAAAGGGTGGCAGATTTTTCCATCTAACCGTTTATCTAAAGTAGATATTCATGGTACGGGCTGCGTTTTTTCTGCGGCAATAACGGCCAAGCTAGCTCAGGGTTTATCTTTGCGAGAAGCAGTTCAAAAAGCAAAAGAATATATTGGCGAGGCTATTCTTGGAAGTGTTACGCCTGGAAATGGCATTGCTTGTGTTGAGCCTATGGCAGCAATGTGTCGGGAAAATGAAAAATCAAAATCTCTTTGTGATTTAGAAAATGCTCTTGAAATTTTTAAAAAAGAGAAGATCGGAAATTTAGTACCGGAAGTTCAAACGAATATTGGATTAGGTTTGAGAAACGCCAAAAGGCATGTGGATGTTCTGGCTATTCCTGGACGTGTTATTAAAAATGGAGAGGATATTTTCACTGGGGCACGTCCCCAATTTGGCGGTTCCCGCCATGTGGCTAATATTGTATTGACGGTGATGCAGCACGAGCCAGAAAAAAGAGCGGTGATGAATATCAAATATACTGATTCCTTGCTGAAAATTTGCAAGAAGTTGAAGTTTGAAATTGCTTCATTTGATCGTTCTAAAGAGCCGAAGAAAGTACGGGTTCGCGAAGGATCTTCCCTTGAATGGGGAACGGAAAAGGCGATAACTAGCTATGGCTCTGTCCCTGATATTATTTATGATTTAGGAGGGATTAGAAAAGAAGAGATGATTCGGGTGATTGCTAAAGATATGGGATCTCTTGTTGAAAAGATTTTAGCAATACATCGTTTGTACAAAAAAGAAGGGTAGCCCTATAACAAGGTTTTATCCACCAGAATTTCGGCTCCGGCCTTCAAATTGCCAACCCACTCTTGAAATGCCTGACGACTTTTTTCCACTTTTATTTTTTCGGTGATTTGTTTGATCTGTTGACTATCCGGCGCACCGGCTTTCTCCATGTCTGCTAATTTATAGAGATAAAAACGGTCGCGAACTTGGGCAGAGCTGAATTCTCCTGTCTTCATAGCAAAAGATTTTTCTTTAATTTGTTCTATATTTCCGATACCAGGAATAGATTCTGCTTTGCTGAAGAAAGGCGTGCTGCGTACGCTAAGATCAAACCCCTTGATTGTTTTTTCAAGGTCTTTGTCCCTCGCCATGCTTTCTTTTAGCTCCGCAAACTTTTTCAGGGTTGCGGTTTTATTATTGCGTTCTATCAGAGCCTCTCGCACCTTTTCCTGAACCTCGTTCAGATCTGGGATGTATTTAGGCTTTTCTTCGATAACTTTTAAGACAAAGGAAACTTCTGGCGTAATAATTGGCTCGCTGACTTTACTTTTTTCCAAGCCAAAAGCAGTATTGAAAAACTCGGGTTGATTTCCGATTTCAGGTAGTATGTGATTTTCCCTGGAAAAGAAAGCTGTAGTAGCCGTTTTTAACTGATGGCCTTCCGCAGCTTTGTTTAGGTTTCCATCTGCCTGAGCCGCCTGTTGTACGCGCTTGATAGTTCTTTTAACCCGTTGCCGAGCTTTAATTTTCTTGAGAGATTGAATGATTTGACCTTTAACTTCAGTCAGTGGTTTAATTCGCTTTTTCTCTACGCTTTCGAGCTTGATAATGTGATAGCCAAAGGGGCTTAGAACGGGTTTGCTGATTTCACCCGGTTTTAAATTATCGAGAGCTTTTTCAAATGCTGAAACCATGGTTCCTTTTGGAAACTCTCCCAAACTCCCTCCATTTGCGCCTGAGGCGGGGTCGTCAGAATGTTTTTTTGCGACTTCCCCAAAATCAGCGCCTTTATTTAGTTTTTCCAGAAGTTCGCTTGATTTTAGTTTGGCTTTTTCATCAGCTTGTTTCTGTTTTTCTTCATCTGATAAATCACCTTCAATATCTGAAGGTTTTAAATGTGTGAGAATATGGCTGGCTTTATATTTTTTCTTAACATGGAAATCGGCGATTTTGGTTTGGTAGTAATCTTCAATGTCTTCATCTCTAGGTTCAATTTGCGCTTCATAATCCTTCGGCTCAACCTTTATGTATTTCACACGAATTTGTGGAGGAATTTCAAATTGGGTTTTGTTGGTTTGAAAAAAGTCTTTCAGGGCCTGGTCTGTGATTTTTAATTCCGATGTGAAGTGGTCGCTGGTAAATCTTACATACTCCAATTTTACTTTGTCTTCCTGATTGCTGAACTCTTTCAAAATTTCTGATTTTGTGGCCTTGGAATGTGTGCGGAATATTGTTTCAAGTTTATTGAGCAAGATAGTCTCTCGTTGGCCTTCCTCGAATTCGCCGGGTGTCAGCCTTTGAGCCTTGATGAAATTTCTGTAAGCGGGTTCACTGAACTTATTGTTGTTCTGAAATACAGGTAGTTTTTTGATATGAGAGATTACTTCTTCATCGCTCACTTGAATATTTTGTTTGTCCGCTTCCATTAAAAGAATTCTTTTCTGGATCAAAGCTTCCAGTGCCTGATTTTTTAGATCCAGCTTCTTTATCATGTCATTGGAAAACTGATTTCTAAACTGCTGTCGATAAAAGTCTACGAGATTGTTAAATGTTCGTTCGTATTCACCTTGAAAGATTTTCTGCCCATTTACGGAAGCGATGACTCCACCGCTAGAACTGGCGGACCCTCCCATGCCCCATGAGTAAAATATGGTGCCAACAAAAGCAAAAATAATTAACCAGAGGATGGCTTTAATCATCCATGAATCAGCGTGTTCGCGAATTATACTTAACATTAAATCATCCCGGGCATGTGCGTTAATAAAGCCCTTTATATTATAAAAGGCTAAAGAGAATCGCAAGGCATATTACGTTCTTGTATTGACATAATGAACGAACAGTTAAAAAATTTCTCCGAGTTTTGCCAGCGAAGCCTTGTCCAAATAAGGGGCTTTTACCTTGCAATTCTTGCGACCCCTTGCTATAAAGTAAAGTGAGAAAAAACAATTAGTTACATAAATTAACAAAACTAAAAGAAGGTAGCTGGAGTGTTAAATTTATTCTGGGATTTGTTTTCAAACGATTTAGCAATTGATTTGGGCACAGCCAATACTTTAGTGAACGTCAAAGGCCAGGGGATTGTCTTACGAGAACCTTCAGTCGTTGCTATTAATAGCAATACTAAAGAAGTGCAGGCTGTAGGTGAAGAAGCTAAGCAAATGCTGGGAAGAGCTCCGGGAAGCATTACTGCTATTCGACCGATGAAGGATGGAGTCATTGCTCATTTTGAAGTCACAGAAAAAATGATTAGTAATTTCATTCGCAAGGTCCACAATAACAGGAAAACATTGGTTCGCCCTAGAGTGGTCATTGCGGTTCCATCGGGAATCACACAGGTTGAAAAAAGAGCAGTGAGGGATTCTGCAGAATCAGCGGGTGCACGGGAAGTTTTTCTAATAGAAGAACCTATGGCTGCTGCGATTGGTGTGGACCTCCCGGTGCAGGAACCTACGGGGAATATGATTATTGATATTGGTGGCGGAACAACTGAAGTGGCAATAATCTCCATGTCCGGAATTGTTTTTAGCAGGTCGGTTCGAATTGCCGGAGATGAGATGGACGAAGCCATCGTAAATTATATAAAGAAAAAAT
>CAZECX010000042.1:0-25582 GCA_964510965.1 uncultured Nitrospina sp.
TTATGGTTATGGTTCTCAAGGTGGATATTTTTATTTTTCGGTCACCGAAGCCTTTTAACTTAGTTAGATTAAGAGTACGAAAATAAAAATAGAGTTATAATAAATAAAATAAAGACGTATAAAAATCTATTCTTAAAACGGGTTTAGTCTGTATTTGTTCGTAATTAGGGTTTAATTCTAATTCTCACGACCAAAACTGATAATAATTAAACCATTGATACGGATATTTCTTAACAATCGATGATAGGTTCTCAATATAATTATCGAATAAAACCCTTGGTTTTCGAGATTCAACATCGGCTAAAAAACCGTAAAGATGATAATGGAAAGCAGAATCTTTCATTACGTACACGAAAATTACAGGGACTTTTAGTTTGGATGCAATGATAAAAGGTCCCGCTGGAAATTTAGCCTTTTTTCCGAGGAATTCAGCTTCAAAATATTTTGATCCGTCCGCAAAACGATCACCAGTTAAACAAACAAATTCATTCTTCCCCAAGGCCTCATTCATAGCAAATATGTGTGAAAAATCGTCTCCAAGAGCAATGTATTTCGCTTTTGAATCAATAGACAAGCCTTCTAAATATGCCTTAATACTTTTTCTTTCTAGGTCGGTTGTCAATACATTTATCCTTATATCACTATGACCTTCAGCAAAAAAGTATTCTGAAATTTCAAAGTTACCGACATGAGCACTAATAAGTACTCCTCCAGATTTAGCTTTTAGGGTAGATAAAATATTTTCAACTCCCTCAAATTCGTAGGTAAATTTATTGAGCATTCCTGAAGAAATTGTAATTCTGTCAATGAGGGTTTGACCAAATATATAGTAGCTTTTACATACTGAAAAAATAGATTTTATTAATGAGTAGCGAAGACAATTTTTAAAGTAATAAAATATTGCTCGGTTACTTTTCCAAGAAAATAGGACGTAGTAGAGTGAAACAAAAGTCAAAATGAAATAAGCAAATCTAAGCCCTATCTTTTTAATTAAGAAGGTAAAAATTTTATATCCTAATAATGTGCCCTTTGATTTACCAGTCCATTCCGCCATTTAACCTTCAGATTTTGCCAAAACTTTTTTATGTAAAACGATATAAAAATCCTCAAATGTCACAATGTCTTTAAAGTCTTCCTCTCCCAATTTTACTCCGCTAATAGACTCAATGGAAACCACTAAATCCACATAGTCTAAGCTATCTAAACTCAATGTATCTCTCAAGTTAGCTTCAGGGGAAATAGTATCGATATCTACTTCGAATTCTTCAACTAAAATTGCATTTGCTTTCTCGATTATTTCTTCAATGTTCATATTTATACATATTTTTTTATTACAAGAGCTGAATTCGTTCCTCCAAATCCAAAAGAATTGGATAAAAACACATCAAATGACTCTTTTTTGGTTTTAGTAACTAAATTAATTTTTTTTGTTTGTTCATCAGGTGTTTCAAAATTAATATTTGGGGCAATAAATCCATTATGCATCATTAAAATTGAATAAATCACTTCACTAGCGCCAGCCATCCAACACTCATGCCCAGTCATTGATTTTGTTGAGCTTACAAATGGATGCTCACCTCCAAAAATAGAGGCGATTGCTTGTGCTTCATTACCATCTCCAACAGGGGTAGAGGTGGCATGGGCATTTACATACTTAATTTCGTTAAGTGAGATGTTCGACTGAAAGATAGCTCTTTTCATTGCCATACTTGGACCGTCTATATTTGGTGTAGAAATGTGCCCTCCATTTGATGAAAAACCATATCCAACAACTTCGGCGATAATATTTGCTCCTCTACTTAAAGCAGAGTCAAGGCTCTCTAAAATTAATGTTGCACCACCACCACTTGGGACAAGACCATTCCTGTTTTTATCAAAAGGGCGACAGGCTTTTGTAGGGTCTTGATTGTCAGGCGCAAAAACACCTAACCCATCAAAACTACTAAATGCAAACATATTCGTTTCTTGAGCCCCTCCACAAATAATACAATCCTGCAAGCCTTGTTTGATTAATATATATGCTTGACCAATTGAATGCGATCCACTAGCACAGGCTCCACTAATCGTGTAGTTTATTCCTCTCAATTTAAGAATCGTGGAAAGGTTCATTGTAATCGTGGAATTCATTGATCTAAAAATTGATCCAGATCCGATAAGAGCGGTGTCATTTTTCTCACGCATTATATCCATTGCTTCTTTAACGGACTTCGCTGTACTATCATTACCATAAATAATTCCAACTTCTCTATCTTCTCGAAATGAAGGGTCAATATTGGCTTGTTTCAACGCTTGCATAGCGGATGCATATGCATAATAACTCTCCTCTCCCATGCTAATTCTCTCCCGTCGTGAGAGATCCTTTTTTAGGTTAGGCATTGGAACAGATCCCGTTAATCCAGATTGATATCCAAAAGTTTTTCGTTCTTCTTCAAGTATAATTCCAGATTTCCCATTCATAAGCGAATCAGAAACCTCTTCTAATGAAGTTCCAATGCATGAGTGTATTCCCATTCCTGTGATTACTACGCGATTGTTTATGTTATGAATAAATCCCTCCATTGATATTAATTATTTCACCATTTATATACGATGCATTTTTAGATGCCAAGAAGTTTACTAGTTCAGCAACTTCCCAAGTTTCTCCAAATCTATTGGCGGGAACAAATTTAATCAATTCCTCTTCGTTTAATTCTTTGGTCATATCAGATTTGATAAAACCAGGTGCGACGGCATTCACAGTAATATTTCTTTTTGCAACTTCTTGAGCAAGGGCCTTTGTTGCCCCAATCACAGCACCTTTTGCCGCTGAATAATTTGTTTGACCAGGAGTTCCTTTAACACCGGAAAGAGAAACCATATTGATGATGCGACCAAATCTTTTACGCAACATTTTTTTTATTACAAATTGTGAAACGTTGAAAAAGCCATTTAAACTAGTATCTATTACTTTTGACCAATCATCCTGTGGCATCCACATAAACAATCCATCTTTTGTAATTCCCGCGTTGTTCACCAAAACTTCAATCCAAGCATTAGGGTTCGCAATTTGCCATTCATTCAAAACTTCTTCAACATTAGCGTTGTTGGCTACGTCAAAACCAATTATTTCTCCACTACCACCATGGGACTTAACTAAGCGAAGTGTTTCTTCAGCAGCAGTTTTATTACTATTGTAATTTATCAGAATTTTATATTCAGTATTTTTTGCAAATACTTCGCAAATTGCCCTACCAATTCCTCTGGAACCACCTGTTACAAGTGCATATTTCATTGATCTAATTAAAAAGTTCTACATTTTGATACCATCGATTACCCAATAAATTTCCGGATACATCGATGAATCCCCATAATCGTTTTGACTTGACTCTCGCTAATCCATTAACAAAACCCTTCCCTTTAAAGTTAAAAATTTGAACACCAATAACTGTAATGTCGTAGTTTGGAGAAATTATAATTTTACCAGACGAATTAATAAAACCCCATTTTTTTACTTTAACTGGAGCCAAACCATCATCACTAAAAATTTCAGCATCATTATAAATGGGTTGAATCACCCAATCTCCATTATTGTTGATATAGCCCCAAAGGCCATTTATATTTACAGGAGCTAAGCCATTAGAAAATGTACGAACTTTAATAAATTGAGGTTGAATCACCCATTCTCCTTCTTTGTTAATAAATCCGATACTCTTCCCTATCCTGGCGTGCGCAAGACCATCAGGGCCAAAGTCCCAAATCTCATTAGCGTTTTCTACAATGGAAAAATTATTATTAAAAACTACGCCATATGCAGTTCCTTTTCTCCCCCAAATTACCCCTCCATCGTATGGGGCTAAATCATCATAATCGAACGAAATCGCTACGTTGCCATTCTTATCAAGATAGCCCCAACGACCATGTTTTCTAGCTTTAGCATAACCGTTTCTAAAAGGCTTAATATTTTCATATTCGGCCTCCACTATAATATTACCATTATTATCAAAGAAACCTACACCCTCTCCATTTCTAAAAATAGCCCTCCCTTCTTTAAAATCATACATTTTATCGGATGGAGGAAAGTTTGTTATGTCTTTTCCGGTGGAATCAATATATCTCCAAACTTTATCTTTTGCAACAATGGCTACACCACTATCAAAGTTCTTAACAGCATCATAAATGGGTTCTATTACCATTTCACCGGATCTATTAATGAACCCCCACTTATCATTTACCAAGACGGCTGCTAAATCTCCGCTAAATGATTTTGCCTTCACATATTGTGGCTTAATTACGAGCTCCCCGGAACGATTTATAAATCCAAATTGGTCTCCCAACCTTACTAGTGCAAGCTCTTGACTAAACACTATAGAAGCGATGAATATTAAGCAGATTAAAATGAAACTTGTTCTCATATTTAAAAAGTTTATTTTTTTATAGCATTTTTCACTTTCTCGATAATGGGATAAAGTGGCTTGTCCTCAAGAATGTCTGGAATTATTTCATCGAAACTTGATATGATTTGTTGTGATTTTTGAGACAAGAACTTATTTATTTTTAAGTGTCTTACTGCCTGTACGATCGTTATTAACTCAACACTAATTACTTCAAAAGTGTTCTCTATTGTTTTGTTGGTGAGTAAAGCAGCATTGGTACCCATACTAACAATATCTTGATTTTCATTATTACAAGGAATACTGTGCACATACATAGAATTAGAGAGCATTTGATTTTCAGCAGTAGTAGATGTTGCTGTATATTGAGTTCCTTGAAGTCCGAAGTTCAATCCCAATGTTTTTCTATTAACAAATGGCGGTAAAACATCATTTAATCTCGAATTCAATAAAAAGTTTAACTGCCTTTCAGCCAACATACTTGTCTTAGTGACAGCCAAACGCATTTTATCCATTTCTAGAGCGATGTAATCACCGTGGAAGTTTCCTCCATGAAAAACCTGTTGTTTTTCGTGGTCAATAATTGGATTGTCATTCGCTGAGTTTAACTCGTTTATCAAAACCTTTTCTGTCTCTATAAAAGTATCGTAAACTGGACCTAAAATTTGAGGAACGCATCGCAGTGAATAAAATTCTTGAACTTTCTCTTGGAAAAACATTTCGTTAACCTTTCCCGTATACAAGTGTTCATGTCTCTTTTTTGTTAACTGGCTATCTGCCAAATGATCTCTTATCATTCGCGCAATTTCACTTTGACCAGCATGCAGTTTTACAGAATTTAATTCCTCTGAAAAATGATCATCATAAGCGCCAACTAATTCATTAATTAACGAAGAACAGTTTACAGACCATCTTAATAAGTTCTGAGCCCTATCAAGGTTTATTAATCCAATTCCCGTCATAACAGATGTGCCGTTGATTAAGGCTAACCCTTCTCGAAGTTTAATTTCTATTGGATGAATTTTTTCGTTTTGAAACACTTCAAGTGTTGTTCTTCTTTCCCCTTTATAAATAACTTCTCCCTCACCTATTAAAACTAGTGCTATATGAGATAATTGAACCAAGTCTCCACTCGCTCCAACTCCACCATGTTCAAATACTACGGGATAAATTTCTTTATTTAATAATTCACACAACGTTTCTATTACACTAATATGAACTCCTGATTTGCATTTTAATAAAGAATTTAAACGAGCTAACATTGCTGCTCTTATGAATTCCACTGGTAATAAATCTCCTGAGCCGCTCGAGTGACTTCGAATCAAGTTGTATTGTAACTGTACCCGATCAGAGTTGGATATACGATATTGAGCCATGGGCCCAAAACCTGTATTCACACCATAAATTATTTTATCTTCACAAAAAGTAGACAAAAACAAATAATTTTCACCAAGTTTACTCATCAACTCCTCATCAATTTTCACACTTTTCTTGTCTTTAACAATAGTTTGAAATTCTTTTAAAGACAATTCTTCCCACACTTTTTTCATTTAGTTTTCTTTAGCCATATCGAATCTACAAAAGTAGATACTTTAATTTAGGTTTTGTCGTAGTAGTCACTTTCAAATTTGAAATTTACTTATTGATATTGAATTAAGCAACTAAAGAACAAAATGTTTTAAGTGATGCTAAATGAAATTGGTTTTATTTAATTCTATAGATACTTCAACAACTGCCATAATATGTTTGACCAATTGGTTTGTATTATTTTTATTGATTTCAAGTTCCTCACATTTGATTTAATTCTTTTTAATATGTCTATTACTTAATGTTAATTTCAACTTGAATTAGACCAGCTGAAGGATTAATAGCATTGTATCAGGGTGGTGTTTGATTAGAACATTTCTTAGTTAGGTTTCAAAAATATGTTTCTCTATCTTTAGACCAGATTTATGCGACAGAAATATTTGTTATAATTTATGAAGAAAGAGAAAATTGAAGTTTTAGTCATTGGAGCAGGACCATCAGGTTGCATAGGATCTGCGTATTTACAGAGTAAAAATATTGATGTCCTTGTGGTTGAAAAAGCTAAGTTTCCAAGACCTGTTGTTGGTGAAAGTTTAATTCCAAGGGTCATGGATCATTTAGATGAAATTGGAATAATTCCAGCCTTGATTTCGGAAGGGTTTGAAAAAAAATGGGGAGCACGTTTTTTGCGTGGAAAAAATGAGTGTGTTTTTAATTTTAGCCAAAAGTATGGTGAGGGTTGGGATTGGACATGGCAGGTTCCTCGCGCAGATTTTGATGATGTTGTCGCGAAGGAAGTTCAAAAACAAGGTGTTCGCATCGATTTTCAAAGCGAAGTTATAAATGTTGAATTTAATAAAAACGGAGACTCTATAACAACGGTTCGTGATTTGGATGGAGAAGAAACTGAAATAGAAGCCAAATTCATTATTGACTCCAGCGGTTATGGTCGAGTCTTACCCCGGCTTTTAAATTTAGAGAAACCTTCTTCACATGCCAATCACTCTTCCATATTTACACATATTGAGGATGTAAATCGTTCTTCGCAGGAACGAGGAAGTTTAATTTCTTTTGATATTTTAGAAACAGAGGTTTGGCTATGGGTTATTCCCTTTTCTAATGGGAAAACGAGTATTGGTATTGTGGGCCCATCTGAATTTATTGATAAGTTATCTGAAACTGGGAATACCACAGAAGCAATGAATACTGCAATTGGACTCTCCGAATTTTACAAAGAACGCTTTGAGGGGCTTCCCTTTATATTTAAGCCACTATTATTGAAAAATTATTCACGATCTGTAAAGCAAATGTATGGTAAGGGATATGCTTTAACAGGCAACAGTTCTGAATTTATTGATCCAGTATTTTCTTCGGGTGTAGCATTTGCAACAGAGAGCGGAATGTTATCAGCAAAACTGATTGCACGTCAATTGCGTGGAGAAAGCGTTGATTGGGAAAAAGACTATGCAGGCTATATGAAAAGGGGGATCAATGTGTTTTCAACTTATGTAAAGGAATGGTATACAGGAAATTTGCAAACTGTATTTTTTCATGAACCTGCAAACCAAGATATAAAACATCAAATTTGTGCAGTATTAGCCGGTTATGTATGGGATGAGACTAATCCATTTGTTCGAAAGCACACAAACGTTATAAAAAACATTGCTCACACTATTATGATGAATAATATGTTGCTAACTGACTTTTACCATCAAGAAAAATTTAGAGCTATCGATAAAAACAATTTCGAAGTTCATATAAGAATTAATAAAAAACATGATATTTTCAACGGACACTTTCCCGGTAAGCCAATTACGCCAGGTGTTTGTATGATTCAGATCATTAAAAATATTTGTACAGAAATTATAGGGAAGCCTATTGTTTTAGATAAATCTAAATATATAAAATTCACTGCAATCATCAATCCTGAAGTCAACCCAGATTTGATATTAATGATTCAATTTGTAGAATCTAATGATGAGACTTTTCGGGTGAAATGTGAGGTTTACTTTGAAGATACCTTGGCGCTAAAATTATCATCCGAATATTCAATTTTAACAAATCGTGCATAATTTAATCAAGATTACTAATGAATAATAACGGACATATTAATTATTGTGTAATTATCCCAACCTATAACAATCACAAAACACTGAAATATGTTTTAGACGGAGTTTTAAAATATTCGGATGATGTTATTGTAATCAATGATGGAGCTACCGATCGAACGGATGAAATATTGACTAGTTATAAGGAAATCATCTATCTCAAACAGCCTAAAAACATTGGAAAGGGTTTTGCTTTACGAACAGCATTTATTCATGCATTAAGTTTAGGGTATGAATACGCAATCACTATAGATTCTGATGGACAACATTATCCAGATGACATACCACTTTTTTTGGATTATATAAAGAATAACGAAAACAGGTTAATTATTGGTTCTAGAAACATGAACCAAGAAGGAGTGCCAGGAAAAAGTAGTTTCGGGAATAAATTTTCCAATTTTTGGTTCTTGGTTGAATCAGGTGTAAAACTTAAAGATACACAGTCAGGTTTTCGATTGTATCCTATTCAAAAAATGCCAAAAAAATGGTATACCAAAAAATTTGAATTTGAAATAGAATGTATTGTGCGTTCTGCTTGGAGAGGAATAGAGGTGTTCAATATTCCTGTTCAAATTAAATATGATCCAAATGAGCGCGTTTCTCACTTTAGACCGTTTAAGGACTTTACAAGAATAAGTATTCTTCGAGTATTTCTTGTAACCATTGCTGTAGCGTATATAAAGCCTCGAGATTTTATTCGGAGTTTTAAAAAAAAAAGCATTAAACGATTTTTCTTTGAAGACGTATTAGGTAGTCAAGACTCAGCCATAGTAAAATCATCGTCACTAGCTCTAGGGGTTTTTATTGGGATTGCACCTTTTTGGGGCTTTCAAACAGTGATTGTATTATTTTTGGCCGTTATTTTTCGATTGAATAAGTTTCTTGCTTTTGCCGCTTCAAATATAAGTATCCCTCCTATGATTCCGTTAATTGTATTAGCGTCCTTGAAAATTGGAAGCTTGTTGTTGAACTCAAAAATAGATGTGAAAGAAGGAGGTAATCTTGAATCTTTTGGCACCCATGTTAATGAGTATATTGTTGGAAGTTTTGCATTGGCGACTATATCTGCTGTAATTGTTGGAATAATAAGCTACATATTTATTTCATTTCTAAAAGAGAAAAAAATATGAGTAATATTTTTGAAAGGATATATCATTTTATTAATCGTAAAAAATTGCCAAGTCTTTTGGTTTTGTTGGCTCTTTTTGGTTCATGTTTTTTCTTTGGCTCTCGTATAAATCTTGAAGAAGATATAATGAAAATCCTACCTAAAGGAGAGAGAAATGACCTTGTTGCCAAAGTTATTCAACAGCTAAATTTTTCAGATAAAATTGTGGTAATGATTCATCGTGAAGATGAAGTTTCCACAGAGAAGCTATCAGAAGCAGCAAACTTTTTTATTGATAGTCTTGCTTCTTATAAACAGTACTATTCAAAAATTCAAGGTAAAGTAGATTTAGATCAAATGGAAAATGTATTTGATTTGGTTTATCAGCATCTTCCCTTGTTTTTAGACAGCTCGGACTATGAAAAACTGGCATTTAGGTTGAGTGAAGACAGCATTGCTTCACGTATGCAGCAAAATTATAATTTGCTTATTTCCCCCGCAGGCATAATTGCCAAACAATTTGTAATGAAGGATCCCTTAGGTTTGTCATCTATTGGATTAAATAAGTTAAAAGGAATTGGGGTTTCAGAAGAATTTCAAATTAACGATGGATTTGTTACTTCTTCTGATGGACGAACGGTATTATTATTTATTTCACCAGTTCATTCAGGAACTGATACGGATAAAAATGAAGAGTTTGTTCAATTACTTTATGGGTTGCAAGATGAATTTAACGGACGTTTTAAAGGAGAGGCTCAACTTACTTATTTCGGGGCACCCTTTATCGCTTTGGCGAATGCAGAACAAATCAAATCAGATATTCATCGAACGGTTTTGATCTCCCTAAGTATTTTAATGATACTCCTTATTGTTTTTTATCGTAATGTTTTTGTCCTATTAATCCTTTTTACACCTGTGATTTGTGGAGCTCTGTTTTCCGCAGCCTGCATTTATTTTATGAAAGATTCCGTGTCGGCTATTTCTCTTAGTATTGGCGCTGTATTATTAGGCATTACCTTAGATTACCCTTTGCATATTATAACGCATTATCGGGAAGGGGTTTCTGTTTCTAAACTTTATAAACACATTACTAAGCCGATTCTATTGAGTAGTTTAACAACTGCTGCTGCATTTCTTTGTCTTTTGTTTGTAAATTCTGAAGTTTTACAAGATTTAGGCATTTTTGCTGCTATCAGCGTTTTAGTTTCGTCGTTTTGTGCACTTATCATCACACCACATCTTTATAAACCCAAAAGTATATCTAAGCGCCATATTATTGACAAAATTGCTAAGTTTTCGCCTCACAATAATAAGGTTCTTTTTGTCTTCAGTTTAATTATAATAATTATTGGACTACTTACATATTCCAATGTGAAATTTAACAACAATTTGGCTGACTTGAATTTTGTACCCGAAAATATGAAAAAGTCCGAAAAACAATTGGATGATATAGGGAGTATGGGTGCTAAAAGTATTTATATAGCAAGTTATGGATACGATATTGATGAAGTATTAGATCAAAACTATAACCTCGAAAAAAAGCTGAGTTCGATGAAAACAGAAGGTCTTGTTGAAGACTATACTTCTATGGGGCGTTTTGTCCTGTCAGATGAAGAACAAAAATATAAAGTTGAATTATGGTCCGCCTTTTGGAAACAAGAAAGGCTTAAAGATGTAGCCAGTAATGTAAATGCGTCAGCGAATAATATGGGTTTCAAAAAAAATATTTTTGAAGATTTCAATAGCGAAATAGACAGAGATTTTGATTGTTTAACCTATGATGACTATATAAATTTTGATATTTTACCGGTTGAAGACTTCCTAACGGAAAAGGATGGCTTTTATACATTTTCTACAATTCTGAAAATTGACGAGTCCTTAAAAGATTCAGTCTTCCAAACGCTTGATCAAGATAACATAGTCCTTATTGACAGAAAGCATCTTAATGAACAATTTTCGGGTCAGTTACGTGATGATTTTTTAAGGTTAATGAATCTTTCTTTTATAGTGGTTTTTATTATTATGCTGCTCTTTTTTAGAAGGATAGAATTGGCATTTTTGGGAATGGTCCCGATTGTCTTCACGGGGTTTATTACAGCAGGTACAATGTCAATTTTTGGAATTGATCTCAATGTTTTTAGTACTATTGTTACGACACTAATTTTGGGACTTGGAATTGACTTTAGTATTTTTATGACAAGTGGATTACAATTGAAATACACCACAGGAAAGGATGATTTACCGGTATATAGAACCTCTATCTATCTTGCAGTCATTACAACAGTTTTAGCATTAGGAACCTTGATTTTCGCGAAACATCCAGCCCTAACATCAATTTCATTTGCTTCTTTAATTGGAGTTTTTTCAGCATTGATAATGACGTTTGTGTTTTATCCCAAAATTTTTGCGTTTTTCATTGAAAGACGGCCTCAAAAAGGGAAATCCCCCGTGGGATTGTTTTCATTCATAACAACAGTCCTTTCCTATTTGTACTATGGGTTAGGAGGCGTTATTTATTCAATTTTTGGAATATTTTTCATGAAATTAGTTCCCATTCAAAATGCCAAAAAGGTGCGTTGGTATAGAAAGGTAATTGCAAAATTCATTAAATCGGTAATGTTCTCTCGTCCAGGATTATCCAATGAATTCGTAAACTCGAAAAATGAAAAATTTGACAAACCAGCCATTATTATAGCTAATCACAGTTCTTTTTTGGATACGTTAAGTATGGGCTTTATAAATGCTCCGATAATATTCCTTGTCAACGACTGGGTTTATAAGTCACCTGTTTTTGGAAAGGCCGTTCAGTTGGCTGGTTATTACCCAGTTTCAAGCGGGATAGAAAATGGTGAACAAAAACTTAAAGAATTTGTGGATAAAGGCAATTCCTTAGTAATTTTCCCCGAAGGGACACGTTCGACGAATAGACGGATTGGCAGATTTCACAAAGGAGCATTCTATTTGGCAAAGAAATATGGTATTGATATAATTCCATTGTATATTCATGGCAACTCAGATTTATTACCAAAAGGAGACTTCATTATTTACAATGGACGTCACACATTAATTGTTGGGGAAAGAATTTGTCATAGTACTTTTGTCAATCAAGATGTTAAAACGATCACAAAGAATATTGGCGCAGCATTTAAGAAACAATACAGTAACTTAAGACATAGCTATGAGGGAGAGGATTATTTTAAGAGTAAAATTAAACTTAGTTTTTTGTTTAAAAGTTTAGATGTTATTGATGCAATAAAACTGGAATTTGAGAAGTATAAAAAGTCAATTCATCAATTGAATAAATTCTTGCCATCAGATGCTCAAATTCACAGATTTGCAGATGATTATGGTGTTATTGATCTACTTTTATGCTTGCAAGAACCGCGAAGAAAAATCACTGTAAATAATAGTGATAGCTATAAACGAAGTGTTGCTCAACATAACTATTTATTGAAGTTTTGTAAGGTTATTTACGATTCAGAGTTAACAGTAGACCCAAGTATTTTAATAATAACTACTATCTTCACTCAAGAGGAATTTGATGCTTTTATGATGCAATATGAATGTGAAATAATTGTAATTGAGTTGGGTTGTTTTAAAGGGCGCATTAACGAATGCTATCAATTATCATGTTCTCTGGGCAAATTTGAAGTATATAAAAAAATGAATAATGGAGAAAAAATATGACGCTATTGTAATAGGCAGTGGTATGGGGGGGCTAGTTTCAGCTCTTATTTTAGCCAAATGGGATTACAAGGTGTGTGTTTTAGAAAAAAACAACCAATATGGAGGCAATTTACAAACCTTTGTTCGTGATAAAACTATTTTTGATACAGGCGTTCATTATATTGGAGGTCTGAGTGAAGGACAAAATTTATACAAATACTTTAAATATCTGGGAATATTAGATGATATACAGCTTCAACAGCTTAATAAAGACGCCTACGATGTGATTACTTTTGATGATGACCCAAATACGTATCCTCATGCTCAAGGTTATGATAATTTCATTAAGCAATTATTACCATATTTCCCGGATGAAAAATTGGCCCTTGAGAAATATTGCGATGAAATGCGTCGAGTTTGTGCCGCTTTTTCATTATATAACGTTGAAAAAAAATCAGCGTATAATGAAGATGTTTTGAAAATTAATGCGAAAGAATTTTTCGATAGTATTACAGAGAATGAACTTTTAAAGGCAGTGTTATCAGGCACGAACTCTCTTTATGCAGGGAATGAAAAAACACCATTTTTCGTCCATGCACTTGCAGTAAACTCATATATTGAAAGTTCTTACAGGTGCATCCGAGGGGGTAATCAACTTTCAAAAGCCCTTGTTAAAAAATTGCGTAAGAATGGTGCAGATATATTCAAACATCAAGAAGTTGTGAGTTGTGAGTATACTGAGGACCGTATCAGTACTGTATTAACATCTAAAGGAGATCGATTTGATGCGGATGTTTTTGTTTCAAATGTTGACCTTATGGCAACTCTTAATTTTGTTGGCAAGGAACGTTTTAGAAAGGCATTTATTCGTCGCATTGAAAATCTTAAATTGAGTCCAGCTGCATTTAGTGTTTACATTGTATTTAAACCAGAATCATTTCCATATTTAAACCAAAATTATTATCATTTAAGCAGTCCTGATTTGATTTGGAAAGGGGTAGATTTCGATAAAAACAAGTGGCCTCAAGGCTACATGATTTCAATGGGTGTTTTTGAAAAAAATCAGAAGTGGGCCGAGTCAATGACAATAATGACTTATATGCATTTTAACGAAGTGTCACATTGGGAGAAAACGAAAAACACAGTTGCTCAAAAAGAAGAGCGAGGGGAAGATTATGAAACATTCAAAATAAAGCATTCAGAATTACTTATACAGGCTGTTGAAAAAAAATTTCCTGACTTAAGAAATTGCATTCAATCAGTTCATACTTCAACTCCACTTACTTATCGTGACTATATTGGTGGTCTAGATGGGAACATGTATGGTTATGAGAAAGATTCAGAGAATCCCATGAAAACATTTATTTCACCTAAAACAAAAGTCCCCAACTTATATTTAACAGGTCAGAGTGTGAATATGCATGGAATTCTAGGTGTAACGATTGGAGCAGTCTCTACATGCTCTCATATTGTTGGTCGTGAAAATTTAATAGATAGCATTAAAGAATACATAAATGAAAAAGCATAGTTTTTTCTTTTTAATCATCTTAAGTCTTACCTCTTGCTCGATGCGAAATTCAGTTCGACACATGCCTGATATCTCGAAATTTGATACGATTCAACCAGTAATAAAACGGCATAATGCTGGTTTATTTTCTTCTAAAGAAAATTACTTGGTAAAAAATGAAGATTCGCAATGGGAACTATATATCAGTGGAGACCCCATGCAACGTGGGTTGTTGTATGGTGGATTATTAGATTCGTTGTTACTTAAACAAGAGAAAATATTTTTTGATAAAATCAAAGAATTTGTTCCTTCTGAAAAAAAACAAAAAAGATTAAGAAGGTTCCTGCAATGGTACAATAGAAAATTATATTTACATGTGCCAAATGAATTACAAGTCGAAATTTTTGGTTTATCTAAGTTTGCTTCTAGTGATTATCATCATATAGCACCACCTTTTATTCGGAGCTTATATCTTCATGCCGCACATGATATTGGCCATGCGCTTTCTGATTGGGCAATGGTAGGATGTACGTCTGTGGCTCTTTGGGGTCCTGAAACAGAAGATGGAGAGTTACTAATAGGAAGGAATTTCGACTTTTATGCAGGAGATGATTTTGCTAATGAAAAGGTGATTACATTTATTCGACCAAACAAGGGAATCCCATTTGCATCGGTTTCTTGGCCAGGAATGTTGGGCGTGGTGTCGGGAATGAATTTGGAAGGCATAACGGTAACTATGAATGCTGGAAAATCCAGCATTCCTTTAAAAGCTAAAAAACCAATATCGATTTTAGCTCGAGAAATTCTACAATATTGTAGTACCATTGAGGAAGCTATTGATATGGCAAATAACAGTGAGGTTTTTGTTTCGGAATCTTTAATGATAGGAAGTGCCAAGGATAAAAAAAGTGTACTTATAGAAATTGCGCCGAAAAACATTGGCGTATATGAGGTCGAAAACAACCAACTTGTTTGTTCTAATCATTTTCAAAGTGAGGCATTTCGCAGTGATAAAAGAAACAACAATCATATTAAAGAAAGTCATTCCAAATACCGATTTGAAAGACTTACAGAGCTTTTAGATGAATCAACCAAAATGAATCCTTTACGTTTATCTGAAATTCTTAGAAATCGAGAAGGACGGGAAAATACTGAAATAGGTTTTGGTAATGAAAAGGCATTGAATCAGTTGTTGGCGCATCATTCGGTAATATTTAAACCTGAAAGCGGTTTAATGTGGGTATCTTCAAACCCATATCAGTTAGGAGCATTTACAGTTTATAATTTGAATGAAATTTTTGGGGCTGATCGTAAAACGTTAGTGAGTAATATGGTAGATTCGCTTAAAATACCAGAGGATGAGTTTTTGGAAAGTGAGGATTATAAAAAGTATGAAAAGTTTCGTATAATGGACCGAGAAATAGACAAATTATTAAATGGGGTAAGGATTCCTTTCAATCGAGAGAAAATTGAATATTATAAAGGTTTGAACCCTAATTTTTGGCTTGTCCATTACAAGGCGGGATTACTATATCAACAATTGAATGATTATCAAAATGCCAAGTTATCTTTTGAGACAGCTCTTGAGAAGGAGATTACAACAACTCCAGAAAGAGAAAAAGTAGAAATTACCTTAAAGAAAAACAATAAGCGAATAAAATGAAGTCTGATATAGAATTTACAGATCTTGTAAAGATACGTGCTTTTCAAGAGGAAAAGTTGCAGGAGCAATTGAATTATTTATACTATTCTTCACCTTTTTACAAAAAAATGTTTGCTGAGTTAGATATTCATCCACAAGATATTAAAACTTTAGACGATCTAACTGTGTTTCCAACAACGACTAAGTCTGATCTTCAATTATTTAACCAAGATTTCATATGTGTACCCAAACATGAGATTATTGATTATTCCAGCACTTCAGGAACTGTAGGTGCCCCGATTAATTTCATTTTAAACGAATCAGATTTGGAGCGTTTAGCGTATAACGAGGCCATTTCGTTTTCATGTGCAGGTATACAGCCGGGAGATGTAGTTCAGTTGATGACGACGATTGACCGCAGGTTTATGGCTGGATTAGCTTACTTTTTAGGGCTGCGAAATCTAGGTGCAGGAGTTATTCGAGCAGGTGCAGGTGTACCTGATTTCCAGTTGGATTCAATTATTTCAAATAAACCTAAGTTTTTGATTACGGTGCCTTCGTTTCTTCTTAAACTTATTCAACGCGCAGAAGAGCGGGGAATTGAATTAAATAATACCAGTCCAGTAGCAGCAATATGTATAGGAGAACCTCTTCGAAATCAGGATTTTTCACCTTTAACACTTAGTAAACGGATAAATGAAAAGTGGGATATAGAACTTTTCTCTACTTATGCTTCTACAGAGATGAGCACAGCTTTCACCGAATGTGAAGCGCATCGCGGAGGGCATGAACATCCAGAATTAATCATTACTGAAATACTTGATGAGAATAATTTACCAATTCAACAAGGCAAGATGGGGGAGCTAACTATTACAACACTTGGCGTTCAAGGAATGCCTTTACTACGATATAAAACGGGCGATATAGTGCACAAACATAGTGAAAAATGCACTTGTGGTCGGGCTTCCTCACGCATTGGAAGTGTAATTGGAAGAAAGCAACAAATGATTAAGTATAAAGGCACTACTTTTTTCCCTTTAGCGATACAGGAAGTACTAAACGGTTTTAATGAAGTCAATGGGCATATAGTTGAAATATCAACAAATAAAATTGGAACGGACAACGTACATGTAAAGGTAAGTTCTTCGAATCAAAGTGATGATTTTCTTCTATTACTAAGTGAAGGCCTCAGGTCTAAAATTCGTGTCACTCCCAATATTTCCTTTATTTCAGAGGGGGAATTGAATAAATTGCTAATGCCAACGGGGAATCGTAAGCCAAAAGTAATTATTGATCTGCGTTAATTTGTTTCGTTCGTTTTTTAAAGAACATGTTTATAGGTAATTCCTTAGATATTAAACTGATAGAATCAGCGTAATTATTGGACGAAAAAAATGTGAGTTCTGCTTTATGTTTACATCGTGACATCAATTCTTGATGATGTTGTAAATGCTCTTTTTGCATAATCGTCACTCTATTAAATCTAAGGTCACTAACAAATAGTTTACCGCCAACCATTTGATATTCAGCACGCGAAAAATATTCTGATCGAGTAAGAAACTCAAAGTATAAAAGTAATTTATTTAGAATCAACTTTTTATTTAAATCGTCCACTATATATTTTGCTATTCGTTCACCATTTCTATATTCAAAATCGAAAAGGGTATTTCCGAAATCAGTAATGAGTACGACCCTTTTGTGGGAGGTCCCAACTTTCTTAACAATTAGCACCCCATTAAATGAATTGTCGAATGCATTGATTTTAGCAGTGTAATGGTACTCGTAATTTAATTCATCGAAATAAGGAATAACCAGTTTTTTCGAAGTTTTATTTACCAGTTCTCCATGAATTTTATAGTGCTTACAAGAAAATAAAAGCACAACAAACAAAAAGAATAAAATACTAGTGGTTAAATTCTGCTTTATCGATATGGACATTAATTTTTCTATTTTTGAAACTTATCAAAGTATAATCACCAGAGGGTTCAATAAGTTTGACTTCAGAGACCAATACTTCCTCTTTTGGAAAGGTCAATTCAATGTTTTTAATGTATTTCACCATGGTTTTATGTTTGGTGATTAGTTTAACCACGACATTACTTCCTCTTTTGTAGAAGCTATATGAAAACTCTGCATCGTTAAATATGTCACCTTTGATACTGCCAGAGATCAATGTGCTGATTTTTTTAAAAAGCCTTTGATTTACATTGGCGGTGCTTTTTGTTCCGTTGTCATTAATGTAAATTTGATTGCTTTTGAAAATAATAGAATACTTGTTAGGATTCGTATATTGCCATTTTAGAAAACCTTCTGCGCTAAGTAACATTTCCCCGTTTGAAATAATATCATTTTCTAGAAATTCCATTTTCTTCTTTTGTGTAAAATCAGTTTTAATGGACTTGATTGTGGCTGATTTGCTTTGAACTTTTCTTTTAAAGGCAGCAATTTCTGTCGGAGTCATTTCTAAGTCAATGACTTGTTGGGGATTGTTTAGTTGAACAACTAATAAAGCAACGTATAAAAACATGATTTATTTATTTTAGTTCTGGTTCTAAAAGAACGCTTTTATATGAATTTGAACTTAAATATCCCAACAACCGTGCCAACACATTAACCGATTTTTGAGACGTGTCATGAAGTAAAATGATACTTCCTGGTTGAATATTTTTCTCAATACGACTCACTATTTTATTTTCATCTTTTACAACGGTATCTAGGGACCTGATGCTCCATCCAACAGCCGTCATTTGAGTTGCGCTTAAAGCTCTACGGAAACGCGGATTTGTTACGCCAAAAGGAGGCCTGAATAGTAATGTTCTTTTTCCTGAAACTTGAGAAATAATGTCATTGTTTTTTTCAATTTCATAGATGAGTTCTTTAGTCTTTTTAAATCCCATACTTTTACCATGCGAATATGTGTGATTGCCCACATTATGCCCTTCTTGAATAATTCTATTAAAAATATCGGGGTACATTTCTATTTGCTTTCCAATACAGAAAAAGGTAGCCTTAGCATCATGTTTTTTAAGAAGGTCTAATATTTCTTTAGTATGAAATGTAGGGCCATCATCAAATGTTAATGCAACAATTTTTTTCGTTGTATCAAGTTTATTAATCGCATATAAATAATAATTTGCTTTTATCGAGAAAGAGCCATATATAACTATTCCGAACCAGATTAAAAGAAGGATTAACCAGCACCAAATTAACCAGCCATGAAAAACATAAACATAAGCGAACGCCAATGAAAGCAAACCAAAACTGATATAATTCCATTGGTGTTTAGACATTTTTGAGAAGGATTAAGCTGTGGTCTCTATCGCGATATTGATTGTAAATCAAAATATTTTTGATGGGACGATGTCCTTCTTGTAAAACAAGTTCTTTTGGGATGGATGAGGTTTTAAATATCTGACAAGCCATCCAAGTCGCAACGCCGGTAGAAGTCATAAATTCGCCAAATAAATGTTTATATGTTAAAAGATGTGATGTTGAAAAAAGATGTTGTATTCCATCGTAAATATGATCAAAAGAAACATCATTGTTACACCCAAGTATTACGGCGTCAACAGCATCTAATTCCAGTTGGTTTTTTCGAATAAAATCAACAATAAACTCATTTGGGGCTTTATGCGACAGTCGATTTAAAAAATGTACATCAACGACTTCACAATAGGAACTCTCTTTTTTTTCACTTTCGATTACAAAAAAAGCACACCCTTCACCGCATACGTGACCTTTAGATTGTCCATTTTGTGAATCATTTTTATTAGTAGTGGAGGATTTGTAATGCTCTATGATTTGAAATAAACTAGTGGTGTGTGGAGCAATCTCGTCAACACCACCAACTAAAACAGATTTTGCCTCATTGGTTTGAATCTGCATTAGTCCATCCAATAGCGCTGCATTAAATGAAGAGGATGTATTGACATAAGTGAAGTTATAGCCTTTACACTTGTGCATCAGAGCGATTTGACCAGCAACCGTGTTGTGGGTGGATTGAATAAATGGTGTAGGGGTTAAGTATTCTTCATCATGTTCAATTAGGCACTTCAAAAACTTTTCAGAGTCTTGAAGGCATCCTAATCCAGTACCCGTGATAATTGCATCGATTTGTTCAATGTTGGCTTCATCCATGGCTAATGTTGATGCAACAATACCATTTTTCACTCCACTACTCATTCTTCTGACTGATGAGGGAGAAATATATTTATGGTATTCTGGTTTAACAACATTGACCACAGGTTCATTGTCGTGATCGATGATTTCATTTAGAAAAGTTCCGTCATATGTTTTTTGAGCTGAAATACAACCAACACCATTGATATAGCAATTTTTTATCATTATTTTACGACTTGTTGAATATAAGAGCAGAGCAATTCCCTCCAAACCCAAATGAATTGGAGAGGACGGTATTCATTTTTACTTTTTCTACTTCAAGGACTGGTGTGAGATTAAATTCACTCATCTTTTCTTTAAAGTTGAGGTTGGGAAAAATTACTTGATTTTTTAGTGCTAATAAGGAAAAAACTGCTTCAATGGATGCAGCGGCCGCAAGCGTATGACCAGTGTATGGTTTAGTAGAGCTAAACTTAGGCACTTCATTATTAAAAACCCTAGATATGGCACGCCCTTCTGAAAGATCGTTGTTAGGTGTAGCGGTGCCATGTGCATTGATATAATCAATGTCTTTAGAATCAATATGCCCAAGCTTTAATGCTTTTTTCATTGCAAGAAAAGCGCCAGCTCCATCTTCAGAGGATGCGGTTTGATGAAATGCATCGTTGCTATTCGCATAACCAGAAAGAAATGCTAATGGTTCTTTTCCTCGTTCTATATATGAGTCTTTTGACTCTAAAACCAAGTATGCGGCCCCTTCTCCTAAGTTCAAGCCTTTCCTGTTATTGTCAAAAGGAGAAATATAATTATCTGATAGAATCATTAATGTGTTAAATCCATTCATTGTGAACTTACAAAGAGCGTCTGTTCCACCAACAATAACTCTTTGTAACCTCCCTGTTTCAATAAGGCGAGCCCCAAAAATCACCGCGTTTGCTGCAGATGAACATGCAGTACTTATTGTTGTAGATAATCCTGATATTTTTATATAATCTGAAATATTTTGAGTATTCACTCCTGTACATTGGGTTTCAACAAAACGACGATATTCAGGATTTTCAACAAAATCATAAAAGTATCGTTCAGTCATATCCATTCCACCAACAGATGTGGCATTAATAAACCCACAATCCATATCGCTTTCAGTTGATAATCCAGCATCTTTGACAGCCTCTTTTGCGGCTATAGTTCCTAACATGGCTGTTCGCGAAAAATTATGCCCTTTATCAAGACCTAAAATATGACTCAGTTCTTGATTCGATTTTTTTATCTCACCAACAAGAATAGAAGATTTTAGTTTTGTTTTAATAAATTCAACACGACTAATTCCGTGTTTTTTTTGCATTAAAGAACCATAGTTTTCTTCTACGTTCATGCCGATAGCAGAAACAATACCCATCCCCGTTATTGCAATGCGATTATTCACAAAAGTTTATTTCGTTCTGTTTGATGTTATATATTCCGCCATTGAAGATATAGATTTTAAAACGCTTTGTCCTTCTTCTGTATTTGTAAATTTAATTCCGTAATCTTTATCTAGCATGACGATTAGTTCTAAAGCATCAATTGAATCTAGTCCAATCCCGTCGCCAAACAAAGAGTCTGAATCATTGATGTCATCAGGCGTCATGCCTTCTAAATTTAAAGCGGCAATTAATTTCGTTTTTAATTCAAATTTTAAATTAATCATTATTATGGAATTATAAAGTTTTTTAATTGTGTTGTCAAATTCTTTTCTGAACCCTCTTTCGAAACTAGAAAAAAAATCCCTTCGTATGCATCATTATTTACTTCAATCCATGCACATAATACCATAGTTGCTTTATTTTGATAAAGTAAAGTTTCTGAATATGCGAATAAAAAGGGCTTGTTGAATTCTTCAAAAACAAAAAATGCGTTTTCTGTTTTGAGATTATATTTAATACTTACCTCTCCTAAGGAAATATTTGGTAACGTATAAACAAAGTTCGCGGGACTTGGATAATAATTGTCTATATGGGTTATTGTGTCCAAATGTTTTTTGTCAATGTCTATACATGATGAGCGGTTAGCAAATACCAATGCTGTATCACGCTCAATATCTCCATCAAGATTGTCAAATATAATACTCGAACCCACTATAGCAAATTTAGACAAAGGATCCATTTTAAAAAATTTTGGATACGCGATTTTTTGAGATCGATAAACCTCGTGAATAAACGATTGAAATGTCTCCTGTCTATCTTCGTGAAGTATATTATCGTCTAACCAGACCTGTCCGTTCGATATTTTACAAATGTGCTTAATTAACATTAAAAAATGGTTTGGGTTTCTGAAAAAGAACAGCTGTGTTAACTCCGCCAAATCCAGATGCCGTTTTTAATACAGTATTTATTTGTATATTCTGTTGCCCAGTTGAAATAGCCAATGGCAATGTTAAACCATTAAAATCATAACCAAAAGAAGGAGGAATAATTTTTCTATTCGCCAATTCAAGGGTGACAACTGTTTCCAAGAGTCCCGCAGCTCCTAATGTGTGACCAAAAAAACCTTTTAGACTAAAAACAGGGGTTTCGTGTAGATTACTTCTATTGAAAGCTTGAGCTTCCATCTCATCATTATATTGCGTTGCAGTTCCGTGGGCGCATATACAATCAACATCGATAGCAGATAAGTTTGAGTTTTTTAATACTTCTTCTATACTTTTAAATAATCCGTCTCCATTTCTGGAAGGTCCCGAAATGTGATTTGCGTCATTTATCGAGCTGTCTCCGGAAATTATGTAAGACGTTGTGTCAGTTATACTTTGGTCCCTAGTAATGAGTATTGAAGCAGCGGCTTCACCTAATGTAATTCCATCTCTGTTCGCAGAATAAGGTTTACAAGGATTAGAACTAACAGCATAAAAAGATTGAAAACCCGAAAATACAAACCGCGAAAACAAGTCTCCGGCCGAGATGACGACATGGTCATACATCCCCGCTTGAATTAATCTTTTTGCGACTGAAACAGCCAATATTCCAGATACACACGCATTTGAAACGACAATAGGGTCCGTGGTTATACCTATGGATTTTGCTATTTTCCTTCCTAGTTGAGAAAGTAAATAATCTTCATCATCTAAATTTATTCGGTCTATATTTCCTTTCGTACTAGCAATTATTAATCCACAACGGTCTTTTAAAATTGGCAAATAATTTGCTTTAATATTGTTTAAAGACAACAACATCATTTTTTCCAATTTTGAGAAGTTATTGGCAAGAGGGATTTTTTTTTTAATGGTTTGATTTAATAGTTCATTATCTATAATTCCACCATAGAATGAACTAGAAGAGTAAATTTGATCATTGTGCTCTTGAATTGCAATATTTTCTTTTTGAATAGCTTCAATGTTCTCAGATAAATTAAATCCAGATGGGGTTACACAATTCCCTGCTAATATGTATATGTTATTTGATTTTACAACATTCATTTGTCGTACCCTACTTGTTTTTTCCAAGATTCATAAAAATCAGGACAAATTAGTGATAGCCTTCCTTCTTTCGATAAAAACACCTGAGTGGTTTCACCTGTACACACTAGTTCATTTTCCTGATTGTATATTTCATAATGAAAAATAATCTTCGCAGCTAGTGTATGAATAATAATTGTTTTCACACTATATTTATCTCCGTATTTTAGTGGTTTTATATGATTGCATATTGATTGAACGACAGGTACGGAATACATTTCTTCATGAATATTCAGATAGGTTAACCCGTATTTAGAACCAAAATATTCTCTACCATCTTCAAAATATCCTAAGTAATTTCCATGCCAAACAATTCCTAATGGATCTGCATCATTAAACTTTACTCTGCCATGGTAAACGGTTGTTAAGTGTTCGATCCGAGATGGCTTTTCTTTTGACATTCTTAACAACATTTATTCTATAAGTTCAGCAGTGACAGTTTTCATTTTAGCTGTAACTATCACTTCTCTGTTTAAAAAAGTGGAGGACTCAATCATCGTTACTCCCATAAATTCAGTTATGACTCGTACTTCTGTAGTGATAAAACCGTTGACCATTGGAACTATTTATTACTTTCAAGAATTTAAATGAAGCCATTTAAAGACAAATATAGCCATATTTATATCGATCTAGAGTCTATTCGACAAGTCAAACTAGATAATGGGCAAATTTTTCTATATAAAATAAAAAACAATCCTAAATTGACTAAAAATGAAATAAAGAATTATGTATATGAAAAAGTTATAAAATCATTTTTTAATAATAAAGCAAAAATAAAAAACAGAAAATCTGGCGAACCACTAATCGTTGGCGTTAATAATAAATTTATTTCAATTAGTCATTCAAAAAACTACTTTGCATTTTATATTTCAAATTTTTCGAAAATAGGAGTTGATATTGAAATGAATAGAGATATTCCAATTGCTGGTTATTCATATTTTATGAATGAAGATGAACTTTCTAATAAATGGTCTAAAAATGAAGTGTTAAGTATTTGGTGTGCAAAAGAAGCATTTATTAAACTAAATAAAGGGAAAGTAAAAGACTGGAAAGAAGCTTTAACTGTAAAAGAAATTTCAAAAAATCAAATTACTGCATTTGCTTTTGGTAAAAAAATCATCTTCGCCAAAATTCAAACGAACATTTATACTTTTGTTTATTCATTAACCATATTATAAAATCACTTTAATATTTCTTTCCGGTTGATAAATCTCAGTAGCTAAACGATTGTTAAGTGTTCGACCCGAGATGGCTTTTCTTTTGACATTCTTAACAACATTTATTTTATAAGTTCAGTAGTGACAGTTTTCATTTTAGTTGTAACTATAACTTCTCCGTTTAAAAAAGTGGAGGACTCAACCATCGTTACTCCCATAAATTCAGTTATAACTCGTACTTCTGTAGTGATAAAATCGTTCACCTTTGGAAGAGAATGAATCTTTACATTATTTATGGACCCAATATAACCTTGTGAAATTCCCTTATTTTCTAAATAGGTAGCATAATTATTATAAAGAGCAATAGATTGAGCAATGTTTTCTATTAATCCCGATTCATTGAAATTCCCATTTTCAATAAATAAACAATCTTTGGGTATTTCGAAACCGGTTATTATCTTCTCTAAATTAAATGAAACAAGGTGGCTTACCATTATAAATGGTTTTTTTTGCGGGAGTAAAATTTCTAATAAATCAACAGGTATTATTGAGTTCATTCAATTATATTTCATATAAAAAAACCCTTAAGAATTATCGACAGTGAACTTCCTCTTGAGTTATTAAAAACTAATTTAATAATATTTAATTAGCCTGTCATGATCTTCTTAAAGTAAATTTTTGAAGGAGATACATTGCAGAAAGGAGTTATTTGTTAGCGCACTGTGAAATGGAGACGTTGGCAGTGGTTAGAATTTTGGAGGTTTTAAGGCGGATTTGAATTCTAAGTTTTCAAGTTGATTTAGGTCCTTCAAAAAGTTTGAACTCTTACCTGCCGAGGTCACTAAGAGAGCAAAGCTCAGCACTAAGTGCTGGGCTTTTTTTGTTTTT
>CAZECX010000043.1:0-25554 GCA_964510965.1 uncultured Nitrospina sp.
AGCAGGGTGGTTTTGCCAACTCCTGAAAAACCCGCAAAGCACAAGAAAGGTGTTTTGAATTGTTCCCAATAAACATCCATAAAAAGTACGCAACCCTGTATAATGAAGGCCGAACGCGCCTGGTCGCTCGTTCGGCAGATAAGTCATTAAAAATGAGTGAATTAGACTATTATTTCGCAGCCACCTTACGCTGTCAACCCTTTTCCTTAACGTGTTTACGCAGGCAAAAGAACGGCGATATAAGAGGGCGAAGAGTTCATTTGTAGGAGGGGCAATCGCTTGCAACGATTTCAAATTATAAAAAACATTCTGACCACCGGATTTGCAGTTTTATTTTTATTTAAGGGTCCTGCTTTCCCTGATGAGGTAAATACAGCTGAGGCACCCCATGTTCCCCCTCATACCTCGCGGATCATGCCCGAAACCGTGGTGGTTAATTTTGAGGCGAAAGAGTTTGTCGGTCCTTTGGCGGATGAAAAAAACTACAAATTCTGGAGCTTTAATGGAACTGTTCCTGGCCCCATGATTCGGGTGCGTCTTGGCGATACGGTGGAGTTTCATCTTTCCAGCGATAGCTCAAATCAGTACCCGCACAATATAGATCTCCATGCTGTCAACGGACCGGGAGGGGGTGCCGCTGCCACTTTGGTAGCCCCGGGTGAGGAAAAAGTGTTTCAATTTAAAACCTTGCATCCCGGACTTTATATTTACCATTGCGCTTCTCCGGTTCCGAGCATTCCTGCTCATATCGCTAACGGTATGTATGGTCTGATTTTGGTCGAGCCGAAACATGGATTGTCGCGGGTGGATCATGAGTTTTATATTTTCCAAAGTGAATTTTTCACCCAACCCACGGACGAGGAAGGTGTCTTGGAATTTTCAATGGAAAAGGGCATGTCAGAACAACCCGATTATGTTGTGTTCAATGGCAAATCGGGTGCGTTGATGGGGGACAACGCTTTGCAGGCGGAAGTGGGTGACAAAATAAGAATCTACTTTGGCAATATCGGGCCAAACTCCGCTTCTTCATTTCATATTATCGGCGAGGTTTTTGATGAAGTTTATTTTGAAGGTGCGATAAACGGGATTACCAATAAAAATGTGCAAACCACTCTGGTTCCCTCTGCTGGTGCGACCATTTTAGAATTCAAAGTAGACATTCCCGGAAATTACTTACTCGTCGATCACAGTATATTCCGGATCAATAAAGGTGCGGTAGGCGTGCTTTCGGTTACCGGGGAAGAAGACCCCGAAATATTTCGAGTTCTCGATTAATACCTCTCTCCCTATTCTCGAGGTTAGGGTCAATGGCTCTCACGCTAGCAACAGGATCTTGATTTCCCACGAGACTAATCCATTCATTTTTTATAAATCGAATTATTCATGACTTTTTTTAATTCCAAATTTTTATTATCCCTGGTGGGGCTGTTTTTCTTGACTGTTATTGGGTTTCGAGGTGTTCTCGATAACGGGTTTGTGCTTAATTGGGATGATTTTGAATACGTTACTGAAAATCTTATGATTCAGAAATGGCCTAATTTTTTTGAGATGGCCACTTCGTTTTACGCTGCGAACTGGCATCCACTAACCTGGTTTTCACATGCATTGGATTATCAAGTATATGGCTTGAACCCTTGGGGACATCATTTAACAAATTTGTTTCTGCATGGATTAAATACCTGTTTGGTATTTGTGCTGTTTGTCTTGTTGGTAGGCAGAGGGAAGGAGGGTACCGATTTTGGTGTGTATATTGGGGGCATCTTTACAGCTCTTCTGTTTGGCCTGCATCCTTTGCGTGTTGAATCTGTAGCCTGGGTTTCTGAACGTAAGGATTTGCTTTGTGGCTTCTTTTTCTTTTCTACCATTGCAGCCTATTGTTCTTATGTGCGAGAGAAAAATCTTTTGAGATATAGCTTTCTGATTTTTCTCTTTGCATTGGCAATCATGTCCAAACCTATGGCTGTAACATTGCCTGTTGTACTTTTGCTTTTAGATGTCTTTCCTCTGGGGCGATTGCGTGTGACAAAAGACCTCCCTCCTCTTTTTATAGAAAAAATTCCGCTCTTTTCCTTGAGCTTGATGGGTGGGGTTTTGACCCTAATGGCTCAGGGTACAACCGGTGCAGTCAGAACTTTGCAAGAGACATCTCTTCCTGACCGGATCCTAAATTCTTTCCATGTCCTCTGGGCGTATATAGAAAAAACATTTTGGCCTTGGGACCTGCTACCGTTTTATCCATTTTGGGAAAACCCTTCCCTGCTCAGCATGAAATTTTTATTGGGATTGATTTTGTTTCTCGGGATAACTCTGTTTAGTATTTACCAATGGAGAAAAGGCAAGCCTGCATGGGTTGTCGCATGGCTATTTTATCTGATCACATTGGCACCGGTTATTGGCATCATCAAAGTGGGGACGCAGGCGATGGCAGACCGTTATACCTACATCCCGACTCTAAGCCTTGCTTTTTTATGTGGAGCAGGGCTAATGAAATTGTGGCAAAAGAATTTGTTTCGATCAGGAATTATTTTTGTAACCGCTATCATGGTTTTTTCTCTTAGCTTTTTGTCTGGCAAACAGATCAAAATTTGGCACGACGGCGAGTCACTTTGGATACCCGTAGCGGAAAAGTTTCCCGGGAAAGTCTACCGTGCGCATGCAAATTTGGGGGCATTTCATTTTCAAAAAGGTCAGTTTGAAAAGGCTGAGGATCAATTGAAATTAGCAATGAAGATTCAACCTAATCAAGTCGACACCCTTTTTTACCTGGGAATGGTTTATACAGACCAAGGTCGGCTATCAGAGGCTGAGGAGTTATTGCAAAAAGCATTATTACTAGATGCTGAAGATGAAAGGGTGCCTTATCGTTTGGGGGTATTGTACGAGAAATCAGGGCAAATGGATCTTGCGCAAAATGAATATCAAAAGGTCTTGGTCTTAAAACCTGAGCTAGAGCCGGCGCGGCTTCGACTCGGCCAGCTTTATTCGAAAACAGGACGATTCAAAGAGGCGGAAGAACAATTTAATAAAGTTTTTGAACACAATGCGGAATCTGAAGGAGCGGGAAATAATTTAGGAGCACTATATTTTCAAACTGGCAGGTTTGGTCAGGCTGAAGCGGAATATTTGCGGGTTATAAAAACTTGGCCTCGAAAAGTACGGGCCTACAATAATCTGGCCATTCTCTATTACGAAACGAAAAAGTACGAGGAAGCGGAAACTATTTACCATAAGGTTTTGGATCTAGACCCAAATTATATCGAAGCAAAAAATAATTTCGGGGTTCTATACCTGGCAATGAATAAAACAAAGGAAGCCCTAAGATTATTGCAGTCTTCAAAATCTATGGACTCTAACCGTGTTGATACACTTTACTACCTGGGTATGGCTTATATGGCCGAAGGAAACTGGATATCTGCCCAATCGGAACTCAGAGCGGCGCTGTCTTTGAATTCGGATAATGCTGATATCTATGACAAGCTGGGTATTGTATTAGCTAGAGAAGGAAAGTGGGAAAAATCAAGGGCAGCTTTTCAGTCGGCACTTCAAGCAGACCCTTCACATCCTTCCGCCAAGGGAAACCTTCAACGGTTGGAGAAAAAAATAATAGCAAACAGTCAATAAAATGTTATTTGTGCATTGAAATGGACTAAATATCTGGGTTTGGTCAAGAAAACCAAGAGATATATCGAGTCTTCGATTAAAACCTCTCATCTATTGTTTAAAGATTAAATAGAATTTAGAGATACTTTAATTTCTTTTTCGACGCTTGGGTTCACCGACTGATTTCCGAAACGAACTTTTTCATAATAGTCGATGGTCTGTTTTGCTTGATGGAAATTTTCAGTGGGGATGTTGGAGTTCAATAGTTCTCGTGCGGTCCAATTGGGTTTAATGTTGACCCCTTTTTTCTCAAGACGTTTTTGCAATTCTTTGTACAGTAATACTGCCTCTGGTACGGGTTGCGAATGCCTACGATTCCTGAAAAGAAAAACGAGGCCAATTGTTATAAGCAAGGCCAGCAAAACCCATTTTTGGTTCCCTGTCCACTCTCGCACATCCTCCCATTCCAATGAAGTCAGGTTTTTTAAGGAGTCCACTGCATCGCGGCTACTGGAACGGAAAAACTGGGCCATGCTTGCCTGATCCTTGTAGGAATATCGAATAATATAACGTTGCCAATTCATTCTTAATAGATCGAGGGTTCGTGCAAAGGGGCTGGGGGTTAAGGCTGCAACTTGATCAGGATCTGGCGGTGTCGGGTCAAACACCACCCAACCTCTTCCGGGTAAATAAGCTTCGACCCAAGAATGGGCGTGCCTTTGTCTTACGATGAGGTAGTTCCCCCACTCGTGCCATTCTGCCCCTGCAAAACCGTTGACCAACCTCGCCGGTATCCCTGCCTGGCGTAGCAAGATGATCATGGCAGAAGCGAAATATTCACAGTGTCCTTCTTTTCTATCGAACAGGAAATATTCCAATGCGGTTTTGTCGGGATCGTTTTTCATATCGAGCGAATAACCAAAATCGCTGAAATGATTGAGAATGTTAAAGGCTTTTTCTTGCGCTGAATTGGAACCGTGGGTCAAGTTAACCGCCAGGTTTTTTGTGGCCTCGCTGATTTTTGGAAGTTGCAAAAATCGTTTAGGAAAAACATTGTCATTTGTACGGGGAAGCTCAAGGCTGTAGGTCATATTAGGATCAGATATTTCCGAGACCAGTGTGTATTTCTTAGGGCCAGAATACAAACCATCTGTTTTGAAAACGAATCCTTGATCCATGCTCAGCCTTTTGAAGTTACCATCGACAAAAAGTGGAATGCCGTGTGTGAACAAATAGGGAATACCAATGGATTCCATATAAACCGTTTGCTCAACCACCTCTTTAGGTTGAGAAACTTTGAACAGACCAAGTCCTTTCCCCGGTTGATTTGGAAGGCTAAATCCATTACTAAGCGTAGAATTCCAAGTCTTTCCGTTGTAATGGTCCAACACCACTCCACGCCATAGAATGCGAGAGCGAGGCCGGTAGGGTTTGCCGTTTCTGGTATATTCGACACGCATCACGACCGATGAGTTTTGTTTGATTTTTCCGACATCCCCTAGTGTGACCACATCAGAAAACCCGGTGATAGGAGATGAGGAATTTTTCAGGGCGATAAAGCCCAGCCCTAATCTGGGAAAGGTGATGAAGATTGCAGCTGTCATTATAAGGCTGAGTAAAACCAGTCCGGTGGACCATCCTAAAAATGCTTTGTTGAGCGTTTCGTTTTTACCTCGGATTCTGAAGAATTTAGGAGGGCTCCGGCCTCCTACCTGTTCCGCCATTAAATGGTAAGAGATCAGGCACCAACTTAATACCAGATAAAAACTGAGAAAAACCCCACCAAAGGCCAGTCCCTGGACATACAAAGCTCCAATTAAAAGGCAGACAATTGCAATGAGATAACCAAAAAGGTAGTCGTTAAATTCTGTTTTATAAATAAAACGTGTGTAGAGGAGGTAGATCAGGAACCATGATACCAGGTTTAAAATGGGTAAATCGAAGCCAAAATAAAGCAGGGCCACCAGCAGAAAACCCCAGGTTGAACCAGGAAACTTGTAAGAGGGGGTGACTGGAATCGTGGAACGATATTCCAAGGCATAACAATAGACCAATCCGGCAATTAGAATTCCTCCGGTCAATCCAGAAAAAATTTCACTCAGCGTCAAACAGATCAAAGCCAATCCGGCCAGAAGATAGTTGCTGATCAGGAAGCCGGTGCGAAGGTTTAGGGTGAAGTTTGACAATCGAAATCCTATTATCTAGAATGATTTATTTTTAAAGACCGGCTGTTGCCGATTGTTAATTGTTTTCACTTAATATATTCCAATATTATCGCTAATTTTATCTGGAGGTTCCATGAACATTTTTGTTAAAGGCATTGCCGCAAGTTTAATGGGAGTATTGATGACCGGGACTGCCGCGCAAGGTGGGGAAGTAGCCGTTATAGAAACCACCATGGGAAATATTGAACTGGAATTTCTGGAAGATGTGGCCCCGGGCCATGTCAAGAATTTCAAAGACCTGGCGAATAAAGGATTTTATGATGGGACCATTTTTCACCGGGTGATTCCTGGTTTTATGATCCAGGGGGGCGACCCAAACTCTAAAAGCGAAGACCGTTCGAGTCATGGAACAGGCGGGCCGGGTTACAGCATTAAAGCAGAATTTAATGATACGCCACATACCCGTGGAATTCTTTCAATGGCTCGTTCGCAAGACCCTGATAGCGCCGGCTCACAGTTTTTTATATGTGTGAAAGACGCTCCTTTTCTCGATGGGCAATACACCGCGTTTGGCAGAGTGATCAATGGAATGGATGTGGCGGACAAAATAGTCAACTCTCCACGTGATCCCAGAGATAACCCGAATGAGCGGATAGAAATGAAATCGGTGAAAATCGTAAGCAAGTAGGACATTTATTCTTTATTGAGTCAGGAAACCAGATGGATAACGAATTTAAAATCAATCTCTACGAAATAATGGGTACCTCGACTCCGGCGGGTAGAACGTCGGAGGATGGGGAACCTGCTGGAGACACGATAAGAAATCTCCTGGTGGAAAACTGGGAAAAGTACGAAAAGATTCTGGTCTATTTCGAGGGCGTGGTGCAAATGACTCGGCCCTTTGTCGATGAGGCGTTTGCCAAGTTGCTCGAGACTCATACCTTAGACCAGTTCAATCAGAAGCTGCATTTCCCGGATGCCAATGATCGGATTGTGAAAAGTTTGAACGATGCAATCAAACTAAGAATGAAGATCATCAAAACCCAAAAGGAACGCGAGGAACAACAGAATCTTTAAGGGGTTTTTTTTATGCCCCTTATTTGATTTTGGTTTTTGCTACTTCTTCAATGAAGGGGTTTATAAATTCTTCCACGGCAGCGGCATTCTGAACCGTAAAAATACGATTGTGTTCCGTCATTGGCTCATCGACAATAACGGCTTTGGCCTCTTCTATTTCCTTAATGGCTTTTTTATTGCCGGGCTCGGTTGTGACTTCCAGGCTTTGGATCAAGTCTGCTTTTCCCAGGCACGGTACAGCACTGCCAATGGCAGCGACAACCATTCCAGAACGATGTCGGTCGTTGAGAAGCAGCCGCAGTAATTCATCTTTCCATAAGTAAGTTCTTGCACCACTTCCTCCTATCACGATCACTCCGTGAAAAACTCCTTTAACTTGTCGGACCCCTTTGGCGGCGGAAACATAACTATCGCCGGTGATTCCTTCAATGGCATCGACGATCAATACATCCGGGTTCGCGCGTCCCGTTTTCATGCCCACCGCTTCTTTTAATTTGCTGGAAGCGACCAGAACAGTGGCTCCCTCTGAAGTCATAGCTTCGAAAACAGGATCGAATTCGCTCTCCATATAGTAGTCTTTGGGAATGATGATCAGTAAGTTTTTGCCTGCAAGCCGCTCCATATTTCAATGCCCTTTAATTTAATAGTCGCCGCAACCGATGGAAATGGTTGCCGCCTGTATTAATGTTTCCGTCCCGTTAGTGTCGGATTCGCTGATGAGGTTCACCGTCAGTGGTTTAGGGGAATGGATTGTGTTTGATTTCCAGGTTCGGAGTCTAGCATAAAGCGATAGAGTAGAAACCCGTTATTTGCAGAGAGTTTTTCCCCGTTTTGGATCAGTAAATTTTTAAATATCGCTCTCTCACCTATGGTCAAGGCAGAATCTTTTCCAAAAATATAATCATAGTTGAACAGCACATGAGTGATTCCCCGTTTTTTCAGTCGATTTAAGATGTCTGCCGCATATACCCCTTCGTCGATGAGTTTAGTCAAAGTATGGGCTTCAAAAAATGTATCGCTGAAAAAAGGTCGATCCATTAAATATCCAAGGTTCCTCATAAAAACCAACAAGACCTTGTCTTTTTCTGTCAACATTTGATTCGCATCCTGATAGGAAGGGTAGGCCTTGATTTTCCGGGTTAAAAACTGTTCGCGGGATTCCTTTTTCAGGAGATAGGAAAGTGGATCAATCCGAAACCATTCTTTCATTATTATAGAAGTGTTGAACAAAATACCGAGGGCCAGGATGAATGTTAAAAATAACTTTCCCCTTTTCCCAATGTTATATTTTTGAAACAGCTGTGTTAATCCGGTGACCAGAAGAACCGCAAGGAAAGCAAATGCCGGTGCTAAAAGACGAATGTATTGTGTTTGCATGAACCAGAATATAAGCAGTACGGATAACACAATAACTGCAGGGAGTGATTTGCGATTCAACCCCAAAAGGGCTGGCAACAATATCAGATAAAGGATGCCGATTTGACCATCGAATTTGAGAGAATGCGGTTCACTGAAAAAGGTCAGGTTGATGGGTAGCGATAAGAAATCTAGAAAACTGTGGCCCATTCCAAAAGACGAATAATATTGAAACTGCATTTGTGAACGGGTGAGGTCCCAGTTTATTCCGCCTTCGCCGCCAAAAATGTTCATAAAAAAGGGTGCGAAGGGATTGCTCGTAAATAAATAGTTCCTTGCCAACCAGGGTGAAAGGATCAACAAAGAACCCAAAATCAGCATCAAGCATTGGATTGCGGTTTGTTTAGAATTTTTGTGGGTTCGGCCGTGAAGAGCGAGCCCGAGGAATGCCAGAGGTAAAATGATTACGGCTGTTAGCTTGGTCGTCACAGCAGCGCCGGCAAACAAAGTCATTAACAAAAACCATCCCGATTGTTTTCTTTTGCAGCCGTTTTCCCAGGAATAATAAGCCAGAAAAACATAGGCAGACGATTGCAGATCCACATAAGCAGAAGAGGCAACGGCAAAAAAAGTTGGAGTTGAAATAAAAACCAGTGGCGTTAACCATGCATAGTTTTCATCAATGTGTTGCCTGGAGTACTGCCATAGGGCCAACAACAGCAGAAAGACAATTCCTAAACCAGTAAGTTGCGCCAGTGAATCGGAACCCAGCCCTAAAGAAAAAAGATAAAGCATTTCAATTTGCTGAGGAAAAAATGAGTAGATATTGTTAGGAAGGTTTACCAGTCCCCCTGCTTGCAGGAAGGCCTTGGGTGCAGCAAGGTGATAAACCAATGCATCGGTCTTAAATGCGGGTGCCAGTGCCAAGCCAATGGATAGAAGGACAAGGAGTCCTAGAAAGGATTGAGTCATATTCTTCAATCCGCTATCTTCAGTGGATTGCGATGCAGGACTATTGAAAATGTTCAAGGCCTTTTTCAGGTGCAATAGGTTTTTCCAACCTGCGATCAGGAAAACTCCCAGAATACCCCAACATACGGCAGCATTAATCCAACCAGAAAATACAAGGATTGTCATGATGCCGGAGAAAATTATGGAACCCAGTGCGGTGGAAAATAACACCGCTTCGGCCGGAACCGAGAATTTCAATCCGGAGATTTTATTTGTGAGAAGTTGGCCGGAGTTATGGAAAGCCAGAAAGATTAGAAGGAATATTGCGAAATCCATCAGTGCTATTAAGGGGAGTCAGAAATGGAATTTTCGTTGCGTTAGCCAATGTTTACCCGTTCAACTAAGAACGGATTTTGAAGTGAGTAGATTTTAACTTGTAACCCCACTGGTTTCATTTATAGCAAATAACGAAAACTCTTCACTGGCTTCTTTGTAATCATCAAACCAGGCGGCGTCTGGGTTTCTATAAAATGCTAAAAAGCGGGCGTTGTCTTCAGAATTTGCGGCGCGCGCATATTTGAAGAAAATTTGGTCTTCTGTCATTCCCACCACTTCAATTTTTCCCGATTCATGCGACATGACAAGACGCGCTCTTTTTGCCAGACCTGAGCAACGGATTCGCGCCTTTTCAAATATTTCATAACCTTTTTCGATTGGAATGGAGTAGGTTTCATTTCCAAGAGTTGGGCGGCACAAAAACACATAATAGGGTGGAACGCCGATGAATGATAGTTTGGAGAATAATTCTGCTAACACATCTGGGTCGTCATTGACGCCTTTTACCATGGGTGTTTGGTTAACCAGTGAGACTCCCGAATCCATTAAGGCATTGAGTCCCTCGACTGCCTGGGATGTGAGTTCCCGTGGATGATTGAAATGCGCCATAACGTAGATTTTCTTTTCATTGGTGCTGTATTTACGAAACATTTCAAGTAGGGACGGGTCGTTTAAAATCCTAAATGGATTAAAGGCTGGCACCTTAGTGCCAATTCGAATGATCTTTACATGATCAATTTCGCGGAGCTGTTTAATAATAGGCTCCAGCTTGCTGGTGGAAAGGATCATGGGATCGCCGCCGGTCAGCAGAACGTTATTGATTTCCTTGTTATTTTTTATGTATTCGAGGCCTGCGCTGATATCTTTAGTGACCTCGTCATTCTCGTTCATAAACAGTCGTTTACGAAAACAAAAGCGACAATATGCGGCGCAAACTTCATTGACCAACAATAATGCGGTCGAGGTATATTTATGTTCTAAACCATGGACTTTAGTGTACTTTTCTTCATTGGATGCATCGAGTTCACCCCATTCATTCAGCTCTTCCACATCAGGCATAATAATGCGTTTGATGGGGTCATTGGGATCATCCCAATCGATTAGGGATTGATAGTAGTCATTGGTTCGGAATACAAATTTATCATTTACTTTCTGCATATCCTCACGCTCTGAATCGGTCAATTGAGGAATCTGCTCAAGCTTTGTTAGATATTTGATTTTTTTAAATTGTGAACTGAGGTGTTTTATTAAAACATTCATCAAGCACCCCCTTTAATTAATGGTTAATGTTTTGATTTTCTTTGAGTTTTCTCCCCGTCGAGACTCAAGCAAGCAAAACCAATCCCCTTCCTCAAATAAGAGGAAAAAACAACTATATTTCTATGGAGAGGATTATTTTGGTACCTAGCTGAGCGTAGCCCTGCTTTAGTACAGTGCGGGTTCCAACTTGTGCATAAATCATACTTGATTAGTAGTTGGCTCGCAAGGAAAAAGGCCCCAAACTCTTTGAAGTTTGAGTTGAAAAAATCATCAAGTATTTGAAAAAAATGAACTAAGTTGATTTAGGGCGGTACCTGCATGTTGCCAGAATATCGGGATAATGATTCGATAAATTTCTTTGAATTGACGGGCCCTGTAAGGGATTTCTTAAAAAATTTATTTTTAAAAACGGGGGGTTATTTGCCAAAGAAATTTTATTGACAGAAAAACCGTATGGATTATAATGCGATCCTCTATTATCAACCCTAGTAAGGATTTGCCCGATAAAGGCTATTTTCTTGCGGGTTGATTTTAATAGGGTTTTTGCTTTTGGTGGTCCGCGAGAAACCTGTTTTTTAAAAAATGCAACAGACCGGTAATTTAGGTTTTATATAGTAAGCATTATTCCACTATTTTAAAGAGGAGATTGTTTAAATGAAAAAGGCTTTAATTTTGAGTGTGATGGTAATATTCAGCTTGTTTGCAGTTAGCTCTGCTTTCGCAGGCGGCAAATGTCCGCAGCCTCGTAAAACCAAAGCAGCTCCCGGCGGCATAGCTAAAAAAGATATGACGGGCAAAGCTAATGCTGCTAACGGTAAGAAAATCTACATGAAGACCGCAAAGCCAATGGCTTGCAAAATGTGTCATGGCGCCAAAGGTGACGGAGCAGGAAAATTAGGCAAAGCATTGAAGCCTAATCCTCGTAATTTCACCTGTGCTGAGACCATGAAAAAAGTTTCTGCTGGCCAAATGTTCCACATCATCAAAAATGGTTCTGCTGGAACAGGCATGGTTGCTCATGGCAAAACTTTGAAAGACAAGCAAATTTGGGATGTTGTTAAATACATCCGCTCAACATTTGTAAAATAAGCTAAGTGATTTGAAAAGGGGTAAGCCGTAATACGGCTTACCCCTTTTTTTATGCCATTTTTCTGTCCTCGCTCCATTGTATAATGCAGAGAAGTTAAATCTTTCTTGGAGCCTCCTTTGAAATACCTCCAGTTTTCCAATTTGTTTTGGCCCCTAGGCTTTCTCTTGCTCGTCTTATTTCAAGCTGTGGGAATGCCCCAACCCGTCTCGGCAGAGATGCTGGGAACATTTAAAAACCCGGTTCGCATGATGTTCGTTCCTTCCGGGGACGCGCAGGTCATCGTTAAAGGCGGCCAGGAAGTGGCGGAACTTCTACAAAAAGAAACGGGACTGCATTTTAAAACCTCGGTGGCGACCAGTTATGCGGCGGTGATCGAGGCAATGGGTGCCGGCAAGGTGGATATCGGCTGGTTGCCAACCTTTGGCTATGTGCTGGCGAAAGACAAATATGATGTCGAGCTTTTACTGATAGTGCAACGGTTTGGCAGTCCTTTTTATCGGGGGCAGATTATGGTCCGCGCAGATAGCGGAATTCACTCGTTGAACGATCTGAAAGGTAAAAGATTTGCCTTTGTCGATCCCGCTTCCACTTCGGGACATCTGTATCCTAAAACCTTATTACTTTCCAAAGGGTTTGACCCTAAAACCTTTTTTGGGAAATCGGTATTTGCCGGATCGCATAACGCAGTGGTTCTTTCCTTATATAAAGGCGAGGTTGATGGCGGGGCAGCATACGATGGTTCGCGAGCGGCTGTTGCCAAAACCTACCCCGATGTTTTTGAAAAGATTAAAGTCATAGCCTACACCAAAGAGATTCCCAACGATACCGTGTCCGTCCGTAAAGAACTTCCTGAAGAATTGAAAGTGAAGCTTAGAAATGGACTCAAAAAAATATCGCGCAGTCCCAAGGGCAGCAAAATTCTAAAACGGTTGTACGGCATCAGTGGCCTGGTGGACTTGGATGGTTTGTTTGACCCGGTACGCGAAGCAGGAAGATTACTCGATCTAAATTTGGAAAACCCGAATGTTAAAAATTGAACAACTTTGTAAGACCTATAAAAAGGGTGCTGAAGCCCTGCGAGATGTTTCTTTAATCGTTGAGGAAGGTGAATTTGTTGTGGTGTTGGGAAAAAGCGGATCAGGAAAGTCGACGTTATTGCGTTGCATCAACCGTCTGGTCGAACCGACCTCAGGAAGAATTTTTCTCAACGATGAAGAAATTACGGGAGCTTCCAATAGCAAGCTGCGGCAACTGAGACAAAAAATCGGTATGGTTTTTCAGCAATACAATCTTGTGTCACGCTGTTCCGTGCAAACGAATGTGTTGACGGGTAAATTGGCTTCCATATCCACTCTGGCTTCTGTTTTCAATTTATTTCCCCGGGTCGATTTCGAAAAATCCCGACAGGTTTTAAATCGATTGGGAATTGCTGATAAGGAAGGGGATCGTGCAGATAAACTGAGTGGCGGGCAGCAGCAACGGGTGGGGTTGGCTCGAGCGTTGATGCAAGAGCCGCAACTGATTCTGGCCGATGAGCCGGTATCCAGTCTGGACCCTGCCACCTCCAAACAAATTATGGACCTTCTTGCGGAATTTAATAAAAAAGATGGCGTTGCCGTGATCTGTAATTTGCATTTGCCGTCTCTAGCGCGCGAATATGGCACGCGCATTATTGCGCTTAGCGAAGGCCGAATTGTTTACGATGGCCCCGCAACCGAACTGAGCGAAACCCAGCTCAACTCTTTTTACGATTCACAATGACTCTTTGCTGGCGTACAATCGCCTTGCAACTTTTTAAAGAAAGAAGCTATGAATATTGTTGATCCCTCAGAAAAACAGTTAAGGCAATTTGGTTTGATGATGGCGGGAGTGTTTTCATTTTTCGGCGCCATTTTCTTTTACAAAACCTGGATCATCGCCGCGAGTGTGCTCGGTGTCTTGATTTTGTTTTTTGCGGGTATGGGGCTTGCTGCTCCCCGGGGTCTTCTTCCTGTTCATAAGAAATGGATGCGGTTTGCGGAGGTGATTGGAAACTTCAATGCCAAAGTTATTCTGAGTCTTGCCTATTTTCTGGTGTTCACTCCAATCCGCATGGTGGCTTCGGTTTTCAGAGAAGATCCGTTAAGTAGAAAACTCGAGCCGGACAAGGAATCGTATTGGCGTGATTGCGAGCCTCGCGATCCGGACCCAAAACGCTATGAGAAACAGTTTTAATTCCAATATCCCATTTATATGAGAAGGGTTTTGCATGGAAAATATTCATAAAGAAATACTGGGATTGATGGGAAAAATTGATATCGATTGTCGGGATGAAAAGGATACTATTATCATTGATCTCGCCGGTCAGCTCGATATATACAATTCAAACGACTTGAGCCGCCTTATCGATGCCTATATTGAAAGGGGATTCAAAAAATTTGTCCTGAATTTGGAAAAAGTCACCTATCTAGACAGTTCCACCATTAGCGCATTTATCCATTGTTTTCAGACGCTTAAGGATGATGGACGGTTTGTTTTGGCGGGATTGCAGGGTGCACCGAAGGAGGTGTTTGAACTAGCCAAGCTCCATGATGTGTTCGAAATCTTCCCGGATGTTCCCGCAGCCATGCAGGCAAATTCCTGAGTTTATTGAGTTTTCCCTTTTTCCTTCCTTTATTAGGTTGAAACATTACCCGTTTGAATGGTCTTTAAAATATGTTAGCTTATTGAATATCCTTTGAAAATCGGTGGTAACCAGTTTCATAATCCGGTTGAATTGGTTTCGTAAAGTCGTGGGTTCCTTAATTTATAAAGGGCAGGCGTTTTTAGCTGGGTCCCCCAAAATCTGAGGTCTCAAGTGAAATTTCCCTTTATGTTGGTTTGGCTGATGGCTTTTTTTTTGGTGCCGATTTTGGCTCCAAGCCAGAGTTTGGCATTGGGCGAAAGCAACGACATAAAGAAACCTGGAAACGAGTCGGAAATTCCCAAGGAGCCGGGTTGGAGGCACCCTTCCTATCGTGGATGGGAATCGATGAGCGTTCCGGGTTTGGTTGCGACTTATTATGATTTGGATTTGGATCGCCAATTGGATTATATGGTCATCCGCAAAGTGATTCGAAAGGCCTCTGCGGAGGAAACAACGATTGAAAAAGCTATCGAAATCGCAAAGTTTGATGGCTTGAGCGTATTTTTTTCGCATCCGGTCGTGTATTTTACAAACCGAAATCCACTTTTTTATTGTTTAGGGGTGGATTATAGACGCAATTGCCGAGACATCTGGATCGATATTGCGGAAGATGGTTTAAACGGCAATGAAGAACAATATACTTTGTCAACGCCAAGCATTGGGGTTCGTTAGTAAGAAAAAGGGCGTTTTTTTCTTTTTGGTTTTGATGGCTTTGGTCTTTGGGCCGCTTCCTGCTTATTCCCATTCACAACATGGTAATGACTCTGGGGGTAGCGATAATTCTCCCAAAAGCAAAAAGGAATTGTTACGTCTCGGTTCAACAGTTTACAAGCATATGTGCGTGTTTTGTCACGGACAAGATGGCAACGGAGGCGGTAAAGCCATGGCCTATCTTTATCCGTGGCCCAGGGATTTCAGGAAAGGGGTGTTCAAATACCGAACCACCCCTTTCGGTTCGCTTCCGCAGGATAAGGATATTTTCAGAACCATTTCTCGAGGCATACCGGGAACTTCAATGCCAGCCTGGGGCGGGGCTTTGTCTGAAGATGAAACCCGAGGGGTTGTCGAATATGTCAAATCGTTTTCAAAACGTTTTGATAAAGAAAAACCGAAGGAAGCAATTGTTCTGGGTGAAGCGCCTGCAACGGATGCGGAGTCGATTAAAAGAGGGCATGGCATTTATCAGGAAATGCGTTGCTCGCGCTGTCATGGCACCGACCTGAAGGGGGATGGCCCCATTGCGGATGAGCTTTATGACATTTGGGATCACCGGGTTTTTATTTATGACCTGACGGATCCCAATACTTTTAAGTTTGGTTTTGATAAAAAAGATTTGTATATGATTTTGACTACAGGGATTGATGGAACCCCGATGAAGTCATACAATCATCTAAACGATAAAGAACGATGGGATTTGGCTTCATTCATCGAATCAAAAATTAACAAGGAGTTGCATAAACCGGCTGAGTATGAAATCGACTTAAAAACCCATGTCATCGATGAAGAAATTGACATGGATCCCGGTAATCCTTTGTGGGATTCGATTGAGGTGCAGAATATCCATACTATTCCGCTCAATGCCCGCCGAGATCCGATCGATCAAATTCAGTTTCAGTCGGTAATGAACGATGAGGGAATTGCTTTTAGGTTGCAATGGGAAGACCCAGTGCCAAATCGCACTTCCAGCCGACATCAGGATTTTAAAGATGCTATAGGTATGCAGTTTGCTCTGGGAGATGTTTTATTGCACAAGCACGGTCATAATGAGCCGTTCTTTGGCATGGGTAATCGTAATAAAGTGGTGAATATCTGGCAGTGGCGGGCAGACTGGCAAACAGAGATAGAAACAAAAGAAAAACTGGAATATGCCACCAAGGGATTGGATTTAGATACGATGATCTTTGGGGGTGAGGTCAACCCGGTGGATTCACTGAATCCATTCAGGGATGTCCCTGTTGAAGAATTAAATGCGGAGGGTTTTGGCACTTTGACACCTCAGCCGCAGACAAAACAAAATGTTCTTGGAAAAGGTGTTTGGAAAGATGGCAAATGGAGTGTAGTATTTTTCCGTACCCTGGATACAATCAATAAATGGGATATCCGTTTTCAGCGGAAAATTCCGGTGTTGGTCGCATTTGCAGTTTGGGATGGAAAACATCAGGATCGAAATGGACGCAAAGTCATTTCAATGTGGCAACGATTAAAGGTTCCACTTTCAGACAAATAAACCCTCACAGGGGTGGAAGTATTGGCGGATCTATTGTAAAAGGTTTAACGATTCCCTTTTGTTTGATGGGCTTCGGCCTTTTGTACCCCTGCGGGGCATGTGTGATAATGAATCACTGACTCATGCCCGGAACGGGTAATGGATTTTGTTTATAAGGCACGCTGGTGATCTTCCGCTGAGGAGTGGTTAATTATTTTTGGAAAACTCGTTTTAAAATAATTTGGAGAATGGTTTCATGTCAGAAGAAAAGGAAATGGAGGAGACAGAATCGGAAGACTCACTAACCGTGTCTGAAGATGATGAGCTAGACCTGGATGAAATGGATGAGGAGGATGAGGTAGCTCCCGAGGAAGTTCAGGAGGTGGGTGCATATTTAGTCATCGGACAGGGTGACTTTTCTATGACGCAATCTAACAGAGGTGCCGATGATCCGGGTGACAATACTTTAAGTGAGCCTCAGTATGTGGAAAAATTTGGAGACATGCTGTTTGTGTCTGATCGTGGCAACCATCGTGTAGTGATTTGGGAACAGTTTCCGGAAGAAAATGGTGAGCCATGTTCCCTGGTTTTAGGGCAGGAAGATTTTGCAGATTGTCTGGAAAATCGAGGAATGACCACGACTCTGGATGAAATGACTTCAGGTCTGGGTGATGAATCTTTGGATGGATTCACCATAAGTAAAGCAGAGGAAGATACCATTTCGCAGCCTGCTGGACTCCAGGTGATCGATGGCAAACTCTATGTTGTTGATAGCGGAAACCATCGTGTTGTTCGCTGGGCAGGAATCCCCTCTGAAGACGGGGAGCCCCCCACTTTAGTATTGGGACAGGATAACCTGGATGATAACGAAGCCAACCGCAGAGGTTTTGTGGGGTCAGGTTCATTATTTTTCCCAATGGGAATTCATTCCAGCGACGATCAGCATATCTTTGTTGCTGATAAAGATAATCATCGTGTGCTTTTATGGAATAAAATTCCTTTCAGTGATGGCTGGAATGCAGATGTGTCCCTGGGACAGCGGGGCATGGACGAACGGTGGCCTAATCAAGGCGAGTTCGATAACGTGGGTTCCGACACTCTTAGTTTTCCTACAGGTGTCTTCTTCGATGCTGAAAGTGAAAAAGTTTTTGTTGTGGATCAGGGCAACCACAGAGTATTGATCTGGAATAAACTACCTCGTGAAACGGGTGTGGCAGCAGATGTTGTCATTGGACAAAAAGATTTCTTAAATCGTGAGCCTAACTCTGGAAAAGGCGCAAAACGAGCTTGTCAGGAAGGTTTGTATTTCCCCACCGATGTGGTGGTCGGAGAAATGGGTATGTTCATTTCTGATACGGGTAACAACAGGGTTTTATATTGGAAGGAAGTACCCACTGAAAACGGTCAGCTCCCTGACTTGGTGATCGGGCAAACCACTTTCAATGATAACAAGGCAAATCGGGGTGTGGAAGGCGAAGCAACGGCCAGTACTTTGGACGACCCCTTTGGATTATTGCTGATTGAGGAAGAGGAGGAAGAAGAGGGTCTTCGAGAAATTCCAATGCCAGACGACGATGATGATGACGAAACCTCTTTGGCAACTGTTGAAGGGGGAGAGGAGGAAGAGCCTCAGCCGAACTTTAAGTTATTCATATCAGATCGAGGAAACTCTCGTATTGTGGTCTGGAATGAGTTGCCTTATCCGAAAGAAGAAGAAAAGGCCGATGAAGAATTTGAGGAACTCCAGGTTGACGATGAAAATATGTTGATCGGTGACGATGACGAAGATGATTTCTTTGACGATGATGAGGACGATGTCCCACCGGGAGAATTGCCTTCTGCTTGATGCAGGTTTTCCATCTTAAAAAAGTTTCCAAACGAATTATGAAAGTCGGCGGCTTGCGCAGTTTTTGCGCAAGCCGTTTCTTTTTTTCTGGGTAAAATATGAAGAAAGTTCTTATCATCCAAGGCAGCCTCAACCCACAATCCAAAACTGCGATTGTCGTTAAGGAAGCTGAAAAAATCCTACATGGTATAGATGGCATTGACTGCCAGACTCTCGACCTTAGATCTTTTGAGATGCAGTTTTGTGATAGTCGTAAATTACAGGATTATAATTCTGATACAAAGAAAGCTTTTGAAATGGTTGAAGAGGCAGACGGGTTGATTATTGGGATGCCGGTTTATTGCTACTCTGTTTCGGGCCCCTTAAAAAATCTGATAGATATAACTGCTTCCGCTATGGAGAAAAAAGTGGCTGGTATTCTTTGTACCACGGGGAGTTCCATGTCTTATCTAGCTTCTGCGGATCTGGCAAAAATTCTTGCTTATGAATCTCAAGTGTTGTCGATTCAACCGGTGGTCTGTTCCAGTTATGAGGATTTTGAAGATGGAAAATTGGAGAGCCAAAAAGTTCACGAAAAACTCAATGCTATGATCGGAGTTCTGGTCAGCCATCTTAAAGTTTGAAGGTTGGGGTTATTGACAGTAGGGGGGAATGCCTTCTTCAACCTGGGTGCCTGCTTTTCCAGTTTTTATGTTTTCATGGTTTTTGCTGATTCCAGAGGCAAGCACTTTCATAGAAGTTTCCATCGTTTCCATAATTTGTTGTGGGCTGTCCTGTAAAACATTGCCGAATTTAGGTTGGCATTTCAAATTTCCAACATCGCAACAAGGTGTCATCTCTCCGTTTTGCTGAATCGTCATGATATCAATCGAACCGCGTGCCGCGGGACAGCCAATTAAATACTTGTCTCGAGGGAAGGGCAGTGAAGTCATGGCTCGGAAACCGTTTTTATCGACATCGAAAGCAGGTAATAGGCTGATGCCGAAAATGAATTCAGGTTTGCTGGCAAACGCTTCGGTGTCTCCCATATGAACGGTGAAAAGTTTTTCATCGCAGCTTGGGTGCTCGCTCACTAGACGGGCAATTTTTTGAGCGTAGGTCTCGAGCAATTCGGTAACATGCGTGAATCCTTTATCCTTGAAAAAATTTTGCAACAAGCCAATCTGATTTTTTAAGTCTGAAAGAGATTCATACACCACATTTACAATCAGTTTGTTCTGTAGCTCCAACATTTTTTCCAGAAAAGGTTTTTGCGAACTTTCCCACACGGTAGGATAAAGGGTGATATCGACTCTGGCATTCAACTTCATTATTTCGACCAGCCGCGACCAGCGTTTTGATTTTTCTGAAAGGATATCGAGATTGGTATGCAGGCATACATGCGGGGTGATCGTTTGAAAGATTTTGCAGATTTCTACGATGTCGGGATTTTGGGACGCTTCACCTCCCGTCAGGTTGATCTCTTGTTGGGCAAGAGTGTTTAGTACTTCTACATCTTTTATTTTTTCGGCCATGTTTTGGGCCTGCTCTACGGAAAGATGCCATTCCGAAACCGGGTGTTCCATCAGTGGTTCATAAACGTGGCAGGAAACGCATTCGTCACGGTTGTAGCGATTGCAACTGGTTTCGACAAAGATGCTGAGCACTAAAAGACTCCATTTAGTTCTTTTATACCTAGGCTACCAGATTTCACAATGGAAATTAATCTTTGAATTGAATGTGGATGAAGGAAACCGGGGGCGGTGGTGAATGAAATGCGGCTTCGATATCCTTTTCTCTATAACCCAGTTTTCTTAAAGGTTTCAGGGCAGCTATTACTTCTTCTTTTGTTACATAGGCCACAGTATCAGGAACACCACGGGCGCTAAGGTTTTTAGCGAGTTGTAAAATTTGTTTCCGCTGCTTTTTAGGTGTTCCTGGCATGGGCGGATATTCAAGTTTTCCTGGATAAGGACTGTGGTATACCGCGTTCAAAGCTTGTAAGGTGCGAAGCATTAAAATGTCTCGATCCCAACCGGGCATGTTGGCAACCTGGGGATGGTTTTGTACCAGTTCAACAATGCCAGTTACCTCCGACTCCAGACTGCGTTTTACATATTCGTTCTGATATTCTTTTTTAACCTCAGAAAAACCAATCGCACGTCCCACTTCCTCTAATAATGGAAAGTTCACCATGAAAGTATATTGTCCGCCATATAAATTAAAATAAGGGCGCCCTTCCTGGTTCAGATCGTTGAATTCCAGCATTCCATAATCGAAGCCGGTATAACCCAGGCTATTTGCTGCGAGGAGTTCTTTGGCTTTTTTTAATGCCGCAAAAGCTCCCGTGTTGATGGGCATGGGTATTTCATCTTTAAGATTTTCACTATGCTTTTTCAGGGATTCTGCAAAAGGCCAATCGCTGAGCTCGACCCTTTGAAAATCTCGTTCCCAATAGATTACGTCGAGGAAAGAAGGCCGCTGGGCCAGCTCACGTAACTCTTTATTCTGGAACTGTTGCAGAAAGGTTTCCTCAGTAATTCCCGGAAAATCAGGGGGTAGATAGGGGCAAAGGTATTCCTCGTAAAACTGGTTTTCATTTTTAAGTAAAACTTTTGTGGCGAGGTCATCCCATATTTCGTTGGAAATGATTTTAGTGACCGACTTGGGTCTGAAACAATCGAGGTGCTCTGCATCCACCCTCACCGTTGAAAACCTTCCTTCGTGTTGTTGTAAGCGCGGGTTCGCACGGGTCCCTTTCAGTATTTCTTCAGATTCGTCACAAAGAATGTAATGGGTGAAGGGATAGACTTGGTGGTTGAAATCAATTTCTTGCAGGCGGCTTAGAAAGCAGCCTGCCAGATTGCCATTGCCCACTCCCCATTCCTGAATGGTCCAGACTCGGCCTTCCGGTTTTTTTCCGACAGTATGCTTAAAGAAATCTTCTGCAAGCGCATGCGCTAGCCTATGGTCGAGGCTGACATAGGTTTGGAAATGGTTGTGGATTTCGGGTCCCTTGATTCCATAGAAAATGGAATTGACATGAGTTTGCCATTGGTCTGAGGGCTTGAATTCCCCAAGCGCAATCAGGGAGTTCGTCATAGAGGGAAGTCCAGATTTATTCGCTGCCACTTTCGCGTAAGGATTCGAGTCCAGCCGAATCCTCTCGCAAGTCCGAGCCGCTTGCTAACTTACTTGTTTGGGAAACACCACCGGGTATATTGGATGGGTTATCACCGCCGGGCGCTTGTTGTAATTCGGGGCCATTGAGGATGGCCTCATACTTACTGTATGCGTTTTGCGATTCTTCCATCAACCCAACCTCTTTATAGCAGCTATACAGATTCAACCATGCGCCTGCGTCTTCTCCATTGAGGCTCACTGATATTTTCAGCTCTTTGATGGCTGCTTCAATGCGTCCCATGTTGGCGTACAGAGTTCCCAGGTTTGTATGAGGCAGGGAATAGTCCGGTGCCAGTTCACTCGCATGGTTAAATGCCTTGATGGCATCGTCTATCATGTTCTGAGCCGCATAGCAGCTGCCGAGATTACAATAAGCCTGCGTGTCCTTCTCATCAATTTCCACGACACATATAGCAGCGTCAATCGCTTCTTCGAAACGGTCGGAATTAAAATAAGCATTCGATAACGCGGCACGCAGTTCTTTATTTTCGGGATCGAACATCAATACTTTTTTAAGGGCAACGATTTCCTTGTCGTAAGTCTTGAGCATGCCATAGGCTGCTGCCAGGTTGGCGTATCCCGTCGTGTCGGTCGGATCAATTTTAATGGCTTTTTCAAAGGCATCGGCTGCCGCCTCATACATATCTCTGAGTAGATAAACTCCACCTAGATTAAATAGGGTTTCCGGGTCTTCGCGGTCTAATTCATGTGCGCGGTTAAGTTCTAATAATGCTTCTTCTTCATGGTTGAATAGTACGAATGCGGTGCCCAGCAATTTGTAAACACGTGGGTTTTTCGGGTCTTTATTGCGGATGAGTTTGAGTTGTTTGATCGCTTCTTCATAGTTGCAGCCATCAATCATCAGAGTCGCGAGTTCCAATTGTAATCCCAGGTTGTCTGGGTCGGCCTTCAATTCTTTCCGCACTTGACGGGATTTTTTACTGATAGCCATTTCCCGTTTGGTTTCTTCGGGATCACGGACACCTAATTCTTCAAAAATTTCCGGATCAATTTTCATGGTGATCCAGTCTGTCGGCTTACCGGCTTTAGCCATAAAACACGCGCTCCAAATTTATTTAATTCAATTGTTTATAAAGAAGGACTCAATTCTAGGCGATCCCTCCGCCTCTGTCAACCCGGGCCTCGCCCGGGGGGATAGGTCGATACTTGTCCTGCAAACGGAATCGATTAGCTTTTTACTGTAGGTTCGCAAATACTTCCCCCCACGATAGTGGGCTGCTAGGGAGCCACGCTGGTGCGGGCCATGTTTAATATCTCTTCTTTGCCGTAATGGTCGAGGTAAAGTAGAAAATGTTCGCGCGACAGGTAATTCCAAATTTTGCGGGATGGAAAATGTTGTTCAATGATGGAATCAAAATTTTCGTAGACATCCATAACTTCTTCCCGCGGCATGCCGGATTTGATTTCATAATCGAAGACGATAGCCATGTCCCGTTCTGGGTCTTGAATTATTCGATCGATTTTAAACTTTGCCGGATTGTGGAAAATCGCTGAATCTTTTTCCAAGGCAAAAATAGACTGGCCCACGGAGTGGATGATACCGCTTTCCACTTCTGAATTCTCAACAGTAAATTGGATGGTGTCTTCTGCTTCTTCTCTCTCTTCTGTGGGAAATCCGAAAAAAAGATAGAGATGGTTCCATATTCCTGCTTCCGAGCTGTGTTGCAACACGGCTCTTTCGGTTTCCTGATCGCAGCCTTTATCAATAACGGATAGGATGCGGTCATTCGCACTTTCCAGTCCAAAGAACAGCATGAGGAACCCCGCGCGATAAATATCGTCAAAAAGTTCGGGGGACTCTTTTTCGCTGGATTCAAATTTTAGCATCCCAAGTGAGCGCATTTCGACTCCGCGTTTTAGAATTTCTTTCGACATGCGGTTAAACGCGTTCGGAGAAATGGCTTCGTCTGAAAAAGTGAAATATTTGGTTTTATATTTCTTTGAAAGATGATCCAACTCTTCGGCGACTCTTACTTCATTTTCTTTTCTGTAATGGGAGTCGTAAATAAAACTGTGGGTGCAAAAAGTGCATTTCCCCCAATAACAGCCTCGGCTCGACATATAAGGAAGCACGGGGTAAGGCATCAAATATTTTTCCAGTGGCAATTGATCAAATGTCGGGCAGACCAGTTCTTCATAGGGCAAGGCTTCAGATTTTGGATTGCGTATTACCTTGCCGCCTTCAAGATGAATCAGGTTGGGTACCGTATGTAGTGGTTTGCTTTCTTTCAGATGACAGACCAGTTGGTCAAGGGGTAGTTCGCCTTCGGATACAATCAGGCTGTGAAAAAATTCTTTAAACAATTCCTGCTTATCATCGAGCAAGTCGGCGTGACGATTGAAGACACTGCCGCCCACGACAATATGTAAATGTGGGTATCGCTGTCGCAGTTGTCGTGCCAGGGTGAGCCCGGGTATGACCTGTCCGATATGGATGATGGAAAGCCCAACTATACCGTAATCGTCCCACGGTATTTTGGGAGTCAGGTATTCATTGAACATATGCAGGAAAGGATTTCGCACGGTGTCTTCCGTGGCGCTCAATATTCCTGACAGGTTTTCTTCAGGGTTTCCTTGCATGAAAAATGAATCGAGATCCAAACGGCTCGGGTGGTGAGCGTAGGAAATCAATTGCATGGCAATTTTCAGGTTGGTGTAGGCTTTGCTATAGGTTTCAAACTGGAAAAAACGGTTCTCATCTTTCAGTACATTTTTTGCATCTTCTACTTCATTGAGAACGGACTCCAAAAAGGCTGTGTCGGAGAGGATATCGTTATAAACCGGCCGCACTTCCTGATCTTCTGTAGCCCGTGTAGGATCAGCAAGGCGTTTTCTAATAATTTCAACACAGTGCTCCAGATATTCACGTGAAAGAAAAACATCGTAACATTCGATATTTAAATCAAACTGGTCGACTTCATGGCCTCGCGACTCTAAGTGAGCCTTTAGCGTAGGTAATGCCAGATAGGGTTGGCTGGGATACCATTGCGGCGGAAAAAGGAGAGCGACTTTCATTTCCTCTCCTTTTTAGAAACCGTTATTTTTTGCAAGTCTGGAAATAGCACAGGCTTCAACTAAAAGAATTATTGGAGTTTATATAGATTAAGCATATATCCAATTTGAAACCCCTGTCAACCACTCGGCGCAGGGCCTGTTATGACTCACCTTAGCTTTCATGCCCCGAAGGGGTAAATAGGTCTATTCTTTTCTAGCGATATCAATCTCTTCAAGCTTCTAGAGCCAGGATAGCCCTTTTTGCCTCCCACGCCAGTGGGCTGTGCCGAGCAGTTGACACTGTTTGCGGAAAAGGATTATACTTACGAGATTCCCAGAACTCTTTTAAAAATATTGGTTTATTGTTTTACCCCGTAAGGAAGGAGATTTGTGTTGAGCGACCAAGATACTGAAACTAAAGAAACACCCGATTCTTCAGAGGCTCCTGAAGAAAAAGAGGTAGACCACCTTTCCGATTTGAGTGAGTTGGAGAAGATTAAGGCAGAGCTCCAAAAAGAAAAAGAGAAGGCAGCTCAGGAACTCGCAGAAGGTGAAGATGAAGAAGAAGATTTAAGAGAGGTTGATTATCTTCAAAAGCTAATCACCCTTTCTGTTAAATTCGATCATCATATTGGTATGTACCTGATGCCTGCGTTCATTGATTGTGGATTGAAGTATGACCATCGTCTTGCTGAAAGCTATACCGTTCAGTTGACGACCATCCAGTCGTTTTTGCGCTTGTTGGAAAAAGTGGATGGCGTGACCCGGGAAGAAGTGACCAAACAATGTATTTTAAATTTGAGAAACATTCTTCAACTGGTTCAT
>CAZECX010000044.1:0-25489 GCA_964510965.1 uncultured Nitrospina sp.
ACGGTAATAAGACTCAAATCTTTCGCCATCTTCGAAAGTGAGCTGGCTAAGGTTCCGAATTCATCTTTTGAAAAGACATCAATTTCAGTGTCAAGTTCACCCTGTCCAATTTTCAATGTGGCATCTTTTAGTTTATTTAAAGGTCCAGAAATCAATTTCCCCATGAAAATGGCCACCCAAGCAGCAAAAACCAGGCCGGCCAGTAATCCAAATGCCTCCAAAACAAGTATCTTTTTGCTGTTCTCTGAAACAGTCGCTTTGGGAGAATAGGCAGCCATCAGGAAAGCTGGCTTGTCATACAAATAATAGGGAAGTAACTTTATAAAATAGGCCTTATTGTCAATATTGATCTCGGACAACTCGTCATTTCTTATAAAATTGTTAACATCGCCAGGCAGCTTACCAAGTTGATTTAAATAACTTCCAATAATATGCTCACCATTTGGATTGAAAATATCACTTCCTATTGAAGTTTTGCTTGAAAATTCCTGAACAAACTCATTTGGAAAAGTTTTTCTTAAATATATAGTTCCAATCTGATTCGTTCTTTCCTCGCCACCAGAATAAACCACCACTTGCACTGGAAAAATACCGATGAGGTTTAATAGGCCATCAGTAAACGAAAAATAAATTGAAGGGTCTGGAGAAATTTCTAATTTTTCAGGTAAGCTGCTAATAGGAGTTTCAACTTGATTCCATAAGCTTGACGAGCAATGTTTCAAAAAAGGGCCTCTGGAAGGAGTAAAATGTTTTGTAATTGCTCCAGGCAGTTCTTTTGAAGTTACATAAATATTATCTTTGGTTGCATAAGATTCAATGCCCTCTTGGTTGTAAAGGGCAACCAAATCATAACCCTTTATAAAGGTGAGCTCTCGAATTAAGGTTATCGCCTTACATTGAAAACTTTTCTTTAGTGCTGGAAAAGTATTTTTGACTTGATACAAAGAACGTACAGAGCGGATAAAGTCTCTTTTTTTGACTTGCACATTTAATGTCTGTTCCAATTGTGTGACAGAAACATCAATTTCTTTTCCTAGCTGTTTAATATTTGCTTCTAAGTTTTCCTTGATTAAATTCTTTTGCTGGGAAATGGTTGTTAGGAGTATGGAAAAACCTCCAATAATAGTGACACATAAAATCGGGATGAAGGCCTGGATCCAAAGTTTGAACTTAATAGACATGTTGAATTTATGCTCTTTATAATTTGATTTTAGAAATAATAGCGAACGGTAATCACTCGTTCAATCCAGGTTCATTTGGTCATCTAAAAGGTTGGAGGATACGGGAACAAAAAACATATAAATCTGCAATTAGGTTTTTTTACTCATTATTAATCTTAACGTTGACTAAAATTATCAACAACTCCTTTTATAAACCAATTCATGTTCCATATTTCTTCATCCGTAGCTTGCTTTCCTTTAGGTATTCTGATGTTTCCTTGTTTGTCCCATATCGGACCAGAAAAGATTGAAAGTTTATTGGACAAAATGTCTTTTTTATTTCGAAGCACCATTTTTCTTACTTTTTCAGGAACTTTGGGAGAAAAAGGAGCAACATCAACCAAGCCTTTTTTTAATCCCCACCAAATGTCTTCGCTTTTCCATTTTCCCTTTAATACATTTTTTACAATGGGTTTATAAACCGTACTCCAATCCCATATCGCTGCAGTAAGATGGGCATTAGGGGCATATGAACTCATGTCATGATTGTATCCAATTGAAAAAACACCACGTTTATTTGCAACCATTTGGGTCGCCGGGGAATCCTGGTGCTGAGTCAAAACATCTGCATTTAAATCTATCAACTCATTTGCGGAAACTTTTTCCAGCATCGGATCATTCCAGTCTTTCGTCCAGCGAACATAAATTTTTGCTTCAGGATTCGCCTTAATTGCACCCAGAGCAAATGCATTAATCCCTCTTATGACTTCTGGAATAGGAAACGCTGCCACATACCCGATAATATTGCTTTTGGACATGGCACCGGCCACCAGGCCCGTCAAATACCGAGCCTGATACATGCGGCCAAAATAGGTACCAACGTTACGAGTCTTAAAATTTCCGGAACAATGCATAAAAATAACATCTGGAAATTGCAGGGATAATTTTTTTACCGCATTCCCATAGCCAAAACTTGTTGCAAATATCAATTTATTTCCACTTTCAGCCATTTGATGAAGCACCGCCTCAATATAAGTGTCTTCGTTTTCCATTACTGAGTCCACAAAGCTTGTCTTAACATTTGGCATTTTCTCGATGGACTGTCGTCCGAGATCATGGGCATAAGACCAACCGGCATCTTCGACTGAGGATAGATAAACAAACCCAACTTTAATCTCATTTGCATCTGCCTCTTGCTGAGAAAAACTGAATGTGGCAACCACAAGAGACAACAGCAAACAGAGGATCATGTTATTTTTCAAGTCCCGCAACGACATTACCTTCCACCCCACAAAGACAAAGTATTTCATGTTGTATTTTCCAAAACAGCTATATAGGGGATATTCCTAAATTTATTTTCATGATCCATGCCATAACCCACTACAAATTGGTTCGATATTTCAAACCCGATATAATCGATAGGCACTTCAACTTTACGTCCTTCTTTTTTATCCAGAAGCGCGCACACTTTTAGCGATTTTGGCTTTTTCTCTGAAATCATCTTAATTAGATAGCTGGTGGTCAAACCTGTATCAACAATATCTTCAACAATTAAAACATCTTTATCCTTAATGGTTTCATTCACCTTGTTATGGATTTGAACTTCTCCTGATGATTTATTCTTGACATAACTTGAAGCAATGATGAAATCAACTTGAATGGGCAAATCAATGAGCCGTATGAGATCAGAAAAAAAAATACAAGCCCCCTTCAGGACACCCACAACTAAAACATCTTTGGACTGGTAGTCCCTGTTAATTTCATCTGCGATTTCCTGAACTCTCACCCGAATTTCATTTTCAGAAAATAAAGGTTTCAGATTGTTCATTTTGCTCATACCCGGTGCGAATTTAAAAACGATACCCTAATAGAACTTGTGCCACATTTTCATCTGTTTCAGGATCGCCCAGTTTGTTAATCCAAAGTTGCCATTCTATACCCAGAAATACTTTTTTCGGGTGACCAAACAATTCACTGACATAATATCTAAATTGAGTTTGACCAAGCAGCCACTCACTAACACTTGCTCCCGTCTCGTCTGTTCTTTCACCGACATATTCCAGATGGCCTTCGATAGAAAAACTGAGTGAAGCAATTTTCAATGGATAGGCATAGTTTATATCAATCCAAAACGAATTGTCTTCTTTGGGAACCCCTCCTGAAGAAAGGCCACTACTGTCATCTATGTAATAAGCTATATCCGTATTTAAAAAAGCAAAACCTTCGATATCCCAGGAAAACCTGATACCGGGAAGGTATTTAACAACCTCGGCATCTAAGCCCATATTCAAACCTGCAAGAACACCAATATCTTTTATAGGCCCCGCACCTATTTTAGTGTCTAAGATTTTACTCAAACTAAAATTAAAATATACCTCTCCATAAATATCATCGTCATTAAAACCATCATCATCTGAGTCATGGAGAAAATCGACGAAAATAAAATTATCACCATATTTCCAGCCATCTGCATGCTGGAAGGTTAAGATATGCGTTTCTGAGTCACGACCCCCTCTAAAAGGAGCCTCAAGGTTTCCAAATTGATAATGTAACTCCGTTGTACTCCAATCAAATGCATTCACCTTTTTCGGAAAGGAGAATCCAGCAATACTTAAAATAGCAACCCAAATCAAAACCCGTGGAAAAAGTTTTTCAAATAATAACCGGAGTGAAGAATTATTTTCCATTCATACAACTTTTATTTAGCAAGGATTCATTTTAACCAATCAAACTCTTGCAAGAATAATCGATTAAAAACATTCCGAAATCTAATTTTGTAAATTATGGGTATAAACAAGCTTTTTTAGGAGCCATTCCAGTATTCCTGCGGCAAAATTAAATATCAATACAAAAAAAAGGGGCCAACTCTTTCGAGTTAACCCCTTCTAAATAAAAGCGGAGCTGGCGGGGATGGAAACCCTATTTTGCCCCTTTGGAGCATGAAAATTAAGAGTGGGATATAAGGCCGGCGTGAGAACCGCAAACGATCTTAAATTATCAGACTAAGATTTTCACAAGCTATTCTGTTTAAAGAAATTAAAGCTCGCAGACTCCAAATCCTCTCTAGAGTTTAACTTAGACAATTATTAGACAAATTGCAGGTAATTTATTTGAGCAGGTTATCCATTCACCAAAATTATTGCAAGTTCGTCAAAAGAGATTTAATTTTCAAGAGCTATCCTCACCATTCCACCTTTCAAATTCCAGCGTAAAACAAGATTCAATCCCGAGTTTGCTTTCCACATAAACCCGGCCATTCATGATCGTCATAAACTTTTTCACAACCGCCAGTCCAACGCCAACACCATCTATACAGTTTTCGACATGGTTCTCAAGCCGGTAGAGCGGTTCGAATATTTTTTCATATTTATCCTCCGGTATCCCGTCTCCTGTATCTCGAATGGCAATGCAAACTTTTTTAGGATCCTCTTGGGTTAGGTTCAAAGTAACTTCACCCCCATTTTTGTTATATTTTATGGCATTATCTAATACGTTCGAGAACACCTTCTTTATTTTATCGGAATCCCCATTCACAAAAATCTCGCAATCTTTGTCAATTGAGTTAATCACATCGACACCTTGGCCCTCCGCTAAACCACCCATCCCGGCAACCTCCTCATTTATAATCGGAACCAGAGAAGTCTTCTCGAAATCCCAATGGGTCTCTTCTGAATCTAACCTGTTCATCTCCAAAACCTGACAAACAAGATTTAACAGGTGTTTTCCAGCTGTCGTTATATCATCAACGCTCCTTCTATTTTCTTCATCTAAAGGATTTATTTTTTTCATACTTAAAACCTGGGACAATCCTATTATTGCATTCAAAGGTGTACGAAGCTCATGGCTCATCCTCCCCAAAAATTTGGATTTGGCCAAGCTCTCCTGCTGGGCACTTTCCATATTCTGGATAGCTTCTTTTAAATTTTTGACAAGATATTCATTTTTATTTAATGTCTGCGTTAATAAAAGCTGTGTTCTTATTCGGACTAAAACCTCCTCTTGATTAAAAGGTTTTATGACATAATCCAATCCTCCCACCTGGAATCCTTTAACAATATCGGTTGAATCAGTTTTTGCTGACAGGAAAATAATTGGAATGCTTTTAGTGACAGGATCGTTTTTAAATTTTTCACAGGTTTCAAAACCATCTATTCCCGGCATCATCACGTCAAGCAATATCAAATCAGGCAATTGATGATCGACGGCTTTAAGCGCCATTTCTCCGCTGGTAGCAACCGAAATTTGATAACCCTCTCCCTTTAACATGTCCATAAGAATGTCTAAATTACCCGGGTTATCATCTACCATAAGAATTTTCATACCGCTTAGGGCATTATCATTATTTTCCATGATTTAATTTTTCTATAATTTCTAGTATCCCGTCCATGTCATATCTGGTAATCAGATCTTTAACCTTAATTGCAAGCTGATTGCAGTCATAATTCTGGCCCTGGAGTTTATTTATGACCTCCTGCAGGTGAGTGATGCTATACGTTTCGGCCGCGCTTTTTAGGCCCGAGTATAATTCCTCCGGTAAGGTAATTTTGGAATAGTCTGGCTCGACAAAATTTAAGAGTTTCTGTTCCAGAGACGCCTCTTGACTATATTCGAATTCAATATCCAGAAGATTATCAAGACATTTCGCTATTTGTTCCACTCGAAAGGGTTTCGAAATAAACTCCTGCGCCCCTAATCCAATAAAGACTTCTCTCTCATAATCAAATGCCGAAGCGGTGATGATAACGATTTTGAAACGGTCTTTTCCAAATTCTTTATGGATTTCTTTGATGGCTTCTTGTCCATCCATTACAGGCATACGCATATCTAGGAAAATGATATCTGGCAAATACTCTCGAATCTTTTCTAAACCATCCCTGCCATCCACTGCTTGTTTCACGTCAATCTTCAATCCGGATAGAAATGCGGTCAACACGTCACGATTTTCCTTGATATCATCGACCACGAGAGCTTTAACATGGCATCCTTCGGCTAAATAGAGGATATTTTGGATAGGTTCAGTTCCCTCATCAATATCACCCGTTGCTTCGGGAAGATGCAAAGTGAAATAAAAGCGGGAGCCTTCACCCAATTGGGACTCTACCTTTAACTCTGATTCCATTAGCTGCAATTGCTTGCTGGAAATTGCCAAACCCAGCCCGGTTCCTCCCAGTTTCGAACCGAGCTCTGCCTGGTGAAACGGGTTAAAAATATGTTGCAGTTCATTAGAAGCAATACCTCTTCCCGTATCGAGAATTTCAAACAAAAATTGTTGGTTATCCTGGACGCTAATTTTAAATTCGATTTCTCCAGATTCTGTAAACTTTACTGCGTTGCCGATAAGGTTGATCAATATTCCCCTCAATTTGAGTTCGTCACCAAAAACTAAACAGGATTTTTTTAGCCCTTCAGTCTTCCAATTCAGCCGTTTTTGCCGACATCGCAATTTAAACATATCGGAAATTCCAGCTATAAATTCCTTCATGTCGAAATTGATCGGGTTAAGATCCATTTTCCCGGCTTCAATTTTTGAAATGTCCAGAATTTCGTTTATCATCTCCAGGAGGTTCTTCCCGCTGTTATCAATCGTCTGAAGCCCCTGCCGCTGGCCTGAGTCCAAATCTGTTCGCCTGAGCAGAATCTGCGAGTAACCTAAAATGGCATTCATAGGGGTTCGTATTTCATGACTCATATTGGCAAGAAAAATGGATTTAGCCTGGTTGGCTTCCTCAGCTTCTTTCATAGCGTTTATGGCTTGATGCTTGGCATTCTCGGCTTCCCTCACAGCGTCTTCTGCCTGTTGCTTGGCTGCCAAGATAGTTTCTTCCGATGCTTTTCGTTCGGTGACGTCCCGAATACTTCCTACAAAATAGGGTTTGCCTTCTATCTGCATTTCGCTGATTCCCAGCTCCATAGGGAACACGGTTTTATCTCTGCGGCGACCCTCCAATTCACGAATCATCCCAATAATTTTTTTTTGGCCGGTTTGTAAATATTTGTAGAGATATCCGTCGTGTCCGCTATAGTGCGGTTCCGGCATCAGCATATTTATTTTCCGACCAATTATTTCATCAGCAGAGTAGTTAAACATTGTTTCAGCAATTGGGTTAAATAGCGTTACGAAACCTTCCGCATCAATTACAATTATAGCTTCCTGGGTACTTTCGAGAATGGTCCGGATTCTCGTCTCCGAAGACTTCTGCTCTCGATAGGTTTTGATATATTCCAATGTCAGTCCAATGAAGGGTATCAAATAAGCGAAAATCTTTAGAAAATGACCAATATTGAAATGGTTATCAAATAAGGAGGAGGATCCGAAAGCGATGTGGAGTTGAGTGGCAATGTGAGGAATCACACTGATTAAGATAGAATAGGAAATAAAATTCTTGTGTCTCTGGAAATATTTCGGGAGCAAAAAAATCCCCGCGAACAGGTATAGCAGCAAAGGCCCCACATCCCAGGGTCGCGTAATTATAGAATCGGCAAACATGGTATTAGGAAGGTTGGAACTGGTTGCCAAAATATGGATGATTATATAAGCCAACACACCCAGGGAAACACTGACCGCTATTACAAACATAAAACTATCCCGGAGTTTTTTATACGCTCCAGAAAGCAATAAACTGATGCCACCGATCAGGATAATGGCATTGAACATTCGGCAAATTGCCCAGGTGAAGGGAATAAGGTTGCGGTTATCGGCAACAGAAGGTATCAATCGATCAGCTGCCAGGGTGTGAAACGCATCCATGCAACCCGCACTAAATAAAGCAATTCCTAAAATAGGAGTGGTCACATCCCTCTTGATGGCAAAATGAGCGAAAGATAAAATAACTGTAAAAAATGCGGCGCTGAAAGCACTCCATTCCAGGATAGTATGGGTGAAAGCACCTGCCAGGGTGTAAAACATTCCATCGATGACTTCTGTAGGTTCCATCCCGGCTGTTGCCTGCCCAAGGAAGGGTGTCCTGGGGCTGGAGAAATCGATTCCGCTCAGATGGAGAATGAACGGGAACACTGAAATTCCAATGGTAAAAATCAGGAGATAAACTGGTTGTTTAAATTTGAGATCTGGGTTTTTGTAAATTTCCATAGTTATTTTTAGAATCTTAGCCAAACAAAAAAATTTTATATTTAATTAATTTTGCTGTTTCTCCAATTCGTTTTTCCATTGCAGTAGCAGTTTTTCCAAGTAAACTGATTTTTGGAATACATGCGATGGTAACTTCCGCCCCGGAAAAGCTATCTTCTGAGAGGACTCTTTAAGATTGGGGGTAGAGATTTTATTTTCAATAAATTTTATTTCCGAAAATAATAAAGAAACCAGATCATAAACATCGCCTGGTGAGATACGAATAATTTCTTCCTTAAATTCAAAATCTAAAATTTGTATTCCCGTCAATTGAGATATTTTTTGTAGAAGGGCCAAGGATCTTCTGTTTTGCAGATAAACATCCCGCGGTCTCATCCTCGGAACGAATTCAGGTGGCTCTGCGAGTTTTATATTGGGATAGAGGTTTTGGAGAAAATTCTCAACAAGTTGAATTGTTTCCAGCACCCGCCTAAAAACCGTGCTGGGTGAAAAGGGAACATCCAGTAGAAAATTCAGTTCGCGGTTGACCTCCAATATTTTCATATATACATTGCTAGGGGTGTGGTAGGGATTGGCAATGGGTGCATTTGCTGATTTGGCAATCCCCCAGTAGTTGCTCACACAGCGAACACGGATCATCGCCCTCTCTAATACCTCGTAAACATCCCCTGGTAAAATTTTACCCTCTTTCATCTTTGGAGGAATAGGACCCGTATTTCGGGTATGGTCAAAGCACATCCGATCCGCTTTTTTATATAAAGTCAGTGCTTGAAAAAAAACCTCGCGAGGTTGAGCGTTGCTGATTTTGATTTGCAAAAGTTCTTGTTCGGGCTTTCCCATTTCTATTCGAATCAGATCGACTTCATTAAGAATGCGTTGAGCCTGAACAAATACATGTTTCGGCTTGATCTCTTCCTTGGATATTTCCGCCCAAGCTGCTGGGACTGATACCCCTAAAAGCAAAACCCACCCAAGCAGTATTTTTTTATTAAACATGTTTTAAACTTAAAAAGTTCAGGCGCTGGTTGCTATTGTTTCGAGAGAAAACTCTGCAAAAATCGGCTCTTCTCAAAACTCCATTCTTTTTCATACTTCATGAAAACATTCATGCCTACTTTCATGGTTCAAGATAGAATTATTAATTTGCAAACATTTTATTGATATTTTTTTTATATTTATTTTGCTATAGCGAATGGGCCAGAATGTAGTGAGTTTTTGCTTTTTTTGAAGGAAACTCATTTTTGCACCTGCTATCTAATTATCCGAGTAAGATCGGTGCCTCTAAAGGGCCTTAGTGTGCAAATTGAAGTTTTACAGGATCAATTAAGTCCTTATTAATTAGGCCGGTTAGGAGATTTCTTCACTGCCGTAAAGTTAAACGATAGGCTATTGTCGACAGTCCGGAACCCGAATATATTGAAAAGTGTACTTAAATTTATGCAAATTTAGCAAGATAGGATAAAAAATATTGCTCAAATAGAGGAGGGAAGGATTATTTATAGGGAGGTTTTAAAAAACTGTAACTACATTATGCATACTAGTGTGAGGTTGAAATCCTTTCAAATTCCAGAGTAAAGCCACACTCCATCCTAAGTTTTCTTTACCACCCTGATTTTTTCCTAAATCCCCCGCGATACAACACCCATACAATTTAAAAAAGAAAGAGCCTAGCCGAGACGACTAAGCCCTTTAAAATGTATATAGAGCTGGCGGGGATCGAACCCGTCGTCAAAGGTCCCTTTCAATCAAAAAGGTGGGACGACCTCTTGGATGCCATTCATCTCAAGAGTTTTTTCTAAAGTTTTTACCTATTTTAAATTATTGATTAAGCGCCTTATTGGGAAAACTCTGCAAATCGTTTCGCATTTTGGCCGTTTTTGGAATCTGAATAGGCATTTTTAATTTTCAAAACTTCGGGCAAAATGTGAAGAAATTTTTCGACAAGAAAGGGTTCGAATTTTAACCCACTTTGGTTTTTAATTTCTGCCAACGCGTTCTCCACAGTCCATGCTTTTTTATAAGGACGTTCCGAAGTGAGTGCGTCAAAGACGTCGCAAATCGGAATAATCCTTCCTTGCAAAGAAATTTCCTCCCCTTTGAGTCCTTTAGGATAACCGGAGCCATCCCAATTTTCATGATGTTCCATTGCCAAAGTTCGCGCCATGACTATGAGTCTGGAGTCATTCCCTGACAATATTTCGCCTCCAATGGTTACGTGGGTTTTCATGATTTCCCATTCATCCCCATCAAGTTTTTCTGGTTTAAGTAAAATGTTGTCGGGAATCCCTATTTTCCCGATATCGTGCATAGGACTTGCATTCAGTATGAGGTCACATTTTTCATCATCCAAACCAATCTCTTTTCCTAAAAGAGCGGAATAATTGCTCATGCGAATAACATGGTATCCTGTCTCATTATCTCGATATTCCCCCGCATGTCCCAATCGACGGATGACTTCCAACCGGGTGTCATTTAGTTCCACAGTACGTTCTTTGACTTTTTTCTCAAGGTTTTTGTTCATCAGTCGCACTTCCAACATATTATTGATTCGTGCCAGCACTTCAGCGCTACTAAAGGGTTTGCCCAAAAAGTCCTTTGCGCCGGAATGGAGGGCACGTAGTTGGTTGTCTTCATCGGCTTGTGCAGTCAACACCAATACAGGAGCATAAGAATTTTCTTCGATTGCTTTCAGTTGTTCCATAACCTGAAACCCATCCATATAGGGCATATTTAAATCTAATAAAACCAAGTCGGGTTCGTATTCGTGGTAAGCATTTATGGCTTGGCGCGAATCGTTGGTACTTCTAACCTGGATATAACCAGCCTGTTTCAACATCTTACCGAGAAGCAAAGTATTGACAGGTTGATCGTCGACCACCAAAATCTTTGCGTTTAGGCGTTCTTGTTCGGTTATCATCTCTTCCCTTATTTGAAGTTTTATTTTGAGTAACTCGCGTACTTTGAATTAAGAACTTTATCGATTGATCCCAGAAATTTGGGAATATCAAATGGCTTGACAATATAAGAATTGAATCCTGCAGCCATGGCTTTTGCCACATCTTTTTCCATCGCATTGGCACTCACGGCAATTACCGGGATATCTCGTGATTCCTCATAACCTTTTAAATGTTTCAAAGCGGTCAAGCCATCCATGCCCGGCAAGTTGATATCCATCAAGATGAGGTCCGGGCGATGGGCTCGGGCGAGATCCAACCCCAACTGCGCTTCTGGCGCTGAAAGCAGTTCGATATTTGGTCGGCGATGCAGGATCTTTCTTACCATATTGAGATTGGCCGGATTATCTTCAATATAAAGTACGACATGTTCCTTTTGGGGTTGGTCTTCCTGATCAGATAAAGTCCTTTGTGGGTCCCCGGCAAGTTCAACTTCTAAGGGCTGATGGTCCCCAATGGGAAGCTCAATATAAAAACAGCTCCCATTGCAAGAAACACTGTCAAAATCAATGATTCCATTCATATGTTCTATCAACTGCCGGCTAATTGTCAGCCCAATCCCGGTTCCTTCGACGTTAGTGTTTTCTGCATCGAGCCTGTTAAAGGGTTGGAATACGAGTTCTTTTTTATCCTCAGGAATACCGAGACCCGTATCGAGAACGTTAATTCTAAGCCTGTCATCCCCCAACCCATTAATCGAAAGAGTTACGGAACCTTCTTTTCGATTATATTTCACGGCGTTAGATATCAGGTTCAATAATACCTGCTTCAGGCGGATTCGGTCGGCCAGCACATTAACGTCGGATTTGTCGGTGATTTGATCAATGATCTCAATTCCAAATTGGTCCGCCATGGGTTGAATGAGGGTTAATATTTCTTTAATCAATGAATCCAGGTGAATATTTTCAATGGACAGGGTCATTTTTCCTGATTCGATCCGGGCCAGATCCAGCACCTCGTTGATCAGATCCAACAAGTGTTTGCCTGATTTATGAATCTGTTCAACGTTTTCTGCCTGGTCATCAGAGAGGGGTTCTTCCGGGCTAGTTTGTAACAACTGGCTATAACCAAGGATAGCGTGCATTGGGGTTCGTAGTTCATGGCTCATTCGGGACAAAAACTCAGATTTTGCCTGATTGGCAGTTTCGGCTTGGATTCTAGCCATTATCGTCGCCTCTTCGGCTTTTAAGCGTTTGGCATACTGGCCTATTTGGTTGCCAAGGCTGGACAATAATTGGATGAGATTGTTATTGGGCTCGGTACGATTTTTTGTAAAGACTTCGATAACGCCAAACCATTCATTGTCTATATGAATTGGGAAACCGAATCCGGAGTATAGACCTAATTTGTCTGCAATCATTGCCCTGGGGAAATTGGCATCCTGAGTCACATTAGTAATCCAGGCAGGTTTCTTACTGCTCCATACACGACCGGGCAACCCAATTCCTTTTTTAAATGAGTTTGCGCGAGATTTATTTTCAAACTCACTGAACATTGATGGGGTGATATTTTGAGAATGCCAACCTAATTGGTAGTGCAGAGAATTTTCCTGAAAATCAATTTTCCAGTAAGATACCGCGTCCCATTTCATAAACTCTCCAATGGATTGAAGAATTTTTGGGATTGCATCGTCAAAAGTTTCAGTCTCGGTTAAAATGCAAGCCACATAATGATGCACGGTTTTGGCCTGAATCAAGGCTTCTTCGGCACTTTTACGCTTGGCAAACTGGCCAATTTGACTGCCAAGGCTTGACAAAAAATCGGTTGTAATTTTTTTGGGTTCTACAACTTGGCGGGTGAATATTTCGATCATGCCAATCAATTTTTTGTCTGATAAAATAGGAAAACCAAACCCTGAATGCATCTCTAATTGAACCGCAAAAGGCGCTCGGGGGAAATTATCATCATGGGTCACATCCTGAATCCACGTAGGTTCGCCTGTTGCCCACACACGACCGGGTAAACCAATAGATTTTTTAAATAAAGTTTTTCTGGTCACCAGGTCAAATTTCCTAAACTCTGGACTATCTATTGTGGGGGTATGCCAACCGTAGTTACACTTAAGTACGTTGCCCACTTCATCCAGGCTCCAGTAATAACCCATCTCCCAATCCATGAATTCACAAACCAAATGAAGAATTTCAATGATCGCTTCTTGAAGTGTTTCTGATTCAGCCAATATACAGGCCACGCCATGTTGCACCGATTGACAGGCCTCGGTTCCCTTTTTTGCGGTGATATCTTTGAAGACGACAACCGCACCCTTCAAGGTTTCATTTTCTAGAATGGGAGTACTAACATATTCGATTGGAAAACAAGTTCCATCCCTTCTTAAAAAAACTTCATTGCTGCCTTGATGCAACCCTCCCTTTTTAATTGTTTTATAAATGGGCCAATCCTCATCCGGGGTCGTAGCACCGGGTTTGGTGAAGTACAAAATTTCATGGAGGGCTATCCCTTTAATCTCGTCAAACTTATATCCCATCATTCGTAATGCAGCCGGATTACAAAAGATGGTTTTCCCTTCCAGATCCAGTCCAAAAATTCCTTCACCAGCCGCATTTAAAATTAACTGGTTTTGAACGGTGATTTTTTTTAAAGCTTCATTAATACCCCTCCGCTTGGTGATATCCCGGAAAATGTAAACAAAGAGCAAGTGCCCTTCCAAGTCCATTTTGCTTATAGTGATTTCCAATTGAATGACCGAACCATTCTTGTGAATTCCTTCGGCCTCCATACAATTTGTTTCCTGGAAATAATTTGGGTGGGAGAAGGACGCCCTGCTTAAATTTTCATCATTTGTTTTTAAGTTTTTGGAGCAATCCAGAATCGATATATTTCGACTCACTATTTCGCTGGCCGAATACCCAAACATCTGTTCCGCTGCGGGATTAAAGGATTCGACAATACCGCTTGAATTGACTGTAACGATACCATCTCCAATATTATCAATCATGGCATGGATCAAAGCCTCATCCTTGACCAACCTTGCTGTTAATTTTTCCAAGCTATGTTCCGAAACATCGAGACCGACCCGTTCTTCCTGGGCAGTGACCCTAAGAGGATTCCACCGGTTGACTAGCCACAATAGTCCGTATCCCAAACCGAAGGCCCACAAAAAGCATATTCCTACACCCATTACCTGGACACCAAATTGATCCCACCGGTCGAATCCCGATTGGAAAGCTTCCGGGTTTCCAAACAGGGCAACGGCTAAGGTTCCCCAAATTCCGGCCCCTAAATGGACGGGTACAGCCCCCACCACATCATCAATTTCAAGTTTTTCTAATAATATCGTTGCTCCTACGCTAATGATTCCAGCAATGGCGCCAATGATCAGAGCCGATAACGTCGTCACTATGTGACAGTTAGCTGTAATACCCACCAGTCCAGCCAAGGATCCATTCAATGTTAATTCTGCTTTTGGACGACAGAATAATTTCCATGAAAGAAATATAGCCGCGAGCCCTCCGGCTAATCCGCTCAAACTGGTTATAACGAGAATTTCCGGAACCTTATCATTAAAGGCAAGAGTGCTTCCCCCATTGAACCCAAACCAACCTATCCATAATAGAAAAACTCCAAGAGTGGCAATGGGCAAATTATTTCTTTTTATTTCTATCTTAGCCAGACCAAACTTGGAGAGTCCAAAACGTCCCGCACGCGGCCCGATAATTATTATGGCCGCAAGAGCCACCCAACCCCCGATGGAATGAACCACCGTCGAACCGGCAAAATCTATGAATCCTAATTTGGCCATCCATCCACTTGGTGTTCCGCTGTCTGCGCCGGCCCAGGCCCAATGACCGAAAACCGGATAGATCAGGCCGGCTATTACTACTGTAATGACAAGATAAGAAGAAAATTTTATCCTTTCGGCAACCGCCCCAGAAGTAATGGTTACCGCAGTACTACAAAATATGAATTGGAAAAGAAAAAATGCCCAAAGCCAGGTTTCCTCGACTTCAAAAAGGAAAAAACCTGTGTTACCGAAGAAACCACTAAAGGATCCTCCAAACATGAGGGCGAAACCAAACATCCAGAAAAGGAGGCCGGAGAGACAGAAGTCAGCAAAGTTTTTAAGGGCCACATTGAGAGAATTTTTGGCGCGAACGAGTCCGCTTTCCAGGCAGGTAAATCCCCCCTGCATGATCAGCATAAAAGCTGAGCAAGCTAATATCCAAATAATATCTGTGTGGGTATGTAGCATCTTGATGAATAATTTTTTATTATAAAATTATCAACCCAACACTAGTTATCAATCATTCCTTTCAGCAAATTTTTGCAGTGTGGTTTTTATTTTAGCTTCACCGGTCATATACATGCTCGGAGAGACAAACCAGTACACTGCACCTACAAAAGCGCCTCCACCCACAATATTTCCCAAGGTCACAAAAACTTGATTGTGAATATAAGCCGCCAAGGAAATATCTAAACCATGTGGCAATAGCATGGCCAGGCTTAATAAAGTCTGATTGGCAATGCTATGTTCAAAACCACTGCCAATAAAAGCAAACAGGCACCAAAACACCATGATCAACCGGGCCGTTTCGCTCTGGGTTCTAAGGCTTATCCATAGGGCTAGACAAACCAGCCAGTTGCATAAGATGCCCCTCAAAAATGCCTCCTTGGGACTGAGAGACATTTTCGTGGCGGCTACTTTAAGAATCAATTCATTGGACGCATCAGACAAACTGCCTCCGGCTACAACCAGCCAGGAAAGAAAGACTGAACCTAAAAGATTACCAATAAAGCATAATGTAAATAGAATGAGGATGGGTCCATAACCCACCCGTTTCATTAGTGTGCTTACCGCAAATACCATGTTATTGCCGGTAAACAATTCTGCCCCTGCAAAAATAACCAAACTCAATGCAATGCCAAAACATGAACCCATGATTAATTTCAAGTAAGCTTCTCCCCCTGATGATGCTATGGGCCCAGATATTGAGAAAATTAGAACGATTCCAAAACCTAAATAAATCCCTGCCAAGGCGGAAAGGATTAAATAGCCCAAGGGTGATTTTTTCATGAACTCAATTTTTGCCTCCGAGGAATCGGATATTTTTTGCATTTCATTTTCATACATACTTCAAACACCTTGGATAATCGATCGTCCCTAACGGCAAGAATCATATGTTTTGGAATTAATTTTTAATCCTCACACTGGATTTTTTTAATAGATTAACCCTGTTGCCGATTGATGGCTAAAAGGATAATTTCAATATAGGCCTCAAATTTGATATTGCCATATAAAAATTTTGATGGATCAAATATCAGTTTGAATTATGAGAATTTGCAGTAAGAGGTGGGTTAAATATTGGGCTTTGTTCGGGGGAGAGGAGAGAGGAGTTTATATTTTAATTCCCTAGCGCCAATGGATGGGCGGTCCATTAACAATTGAAATTAAAAGCATTATTTACACGCTGTTTCCGAAGGAAGAAATGGAAAACAAAAAAATTTAACTCTTGATTTAAATTACTGCTATATAATTTCTGATATCAACCGGGTAAAAAATGGGCGAGGGTTTTGGGGAATCTTCTCATTCATTTTGTTTTATTCTCAGATATTTTCCTTATCGGTTTTCAAATTTAGGATAGTATAGATTTCTAGTTTTACTATAAGGAATTTGACATCTTCAATACTTTCAGTATCATTTTTATATTAATTTTTAATGTAATTGTTCTCTTTTAATGTAATTTTTTAAAAAAATCCCTTTTAAAAAGAAGATCTAGAAATAGCGGAACCCCCATTTTATTCTCTCCGCAAAAATTTTTCCGAATTTAGTTTCCCATAGCTTTTTTACTAAACCCCACCAAGACATACGTCACCACCCTAATAAAAGAATCGTATTTAGCTAATATAAACCTCCACGATATAATTGTCATACAGTTTTGAGGGGCCGTTTACTTGTCAGTTCTTTTCAATTTCGTCTAATATATTCAATATCCCACCATCGTCAAACTGGTCTGCCAATTCTTTTAAATAATCGGCTAATTCTTTACCTCCATGTTCAATTTTCTCGATCTGAGAAAAGTATTGATCCAGCTCCATTAACATCCCGCTATTAATATCATTTTTCATCGAATCGATAAGAGATTCCGGCAATTTGATTTTTGTGAGATCCAATTCTCCCTCCGGGTCCTTATTCCCTTCTGGTTCCAGTAGTTTTAAAGTATTAAGAATTGCATCCAGATTATCCCAGAAGTCATTCCATAACTTATCATCTATAGATTCGTTTCCATTATGAAGTTCCGTTTCCAACGGCTGTGATACTTTGGCTAATTCATCAGCACCTATTGTGGATGAAACTCCTTTGACTGTGTGAACCAGTCTCTCGGCCAGTTTTGTATTTCCTTCTTCTATTGCTTTCTCGATTTCTAATTTTGTGCTGATATTATTTTTATAGAAATCAGACAACAATTTTCGATAAAGTTTTTTATTTCCATTGACCCTCATCAAACCAGCTTTCATGTCAATACCTGCAAGGTCTGGCAAAGTTTCTTCTGTCTTGGCTGTTTGAATTCTTTCTGATGAAGAAGTGGTCCTCTGTTCAGACACTTCCCTTGCAGGTATCCATTTAATCAATGCTGCATATAATTCCTTGGGATCAATCGGTTTTGCAACATGGTCATTCATTCCTGCATCGACACACTTCTCACGGTCGCCCTGCATAGCATTAGCGGTCATCGCTACAATGGGAAGGGAGGAAAAACGTTCTTCTTTGCGGATGGCCTGGGTCGCTTCATAACCATCCATTACTGGCATTTGAATATCCATAAATACGCAGTCATATTCTGACAGGGTTACTTTATCAACTGCTTCTTTTCCGTCATTGGCTACTGTGACACACATCCCAGCCTGTTCTAACAGTTCAGTGGCTACTTCCTGATTGATTTCATTATCATCAACAAGCAATACATTGGCGCCGCAAATGTTTTCCAGCCCCAAAATCCCCTGTTGTTCCTGGGCGCTTCCGCCAAATTTTTCTTTTGCAATTTTTTCCCCGAAAACCTCCATAATGCCTTCAAATAACATTGATGGATTCATGGGCTTAACCATGAACCCGTCTAATTTTGCTTCCTCTGCCTGATGAACAACCTCTTCCCGGCCATATGCCGTTAACATAATAATTTTGGGAATATTTTTGAGCTTAGGGTGTTTTTTAATGATCTCGGAAGCCCTGATTCCATTCATCTCAGGCATTTGCCAATCCATGATTACCAGGTCATACGGCTGATCTGCATCAGCAGACTCTACCATCGTGATACCTTCTGAACCATTAGTGGCTATAGACACATTTAAAGAAAAGGATTGCAGAGCATTTTCCAACACTTCTCGCGCTGCTTGGTTGTCATCAACAATAAGAACTCTTTTTCCCTTAAGATCATCTGAAAGTATTAACCGCTTGGCCTTTTGATCAGCGCTGACCCCAAATATCCCGGTGAAAATAAAACTGCTACCCTTCCCATGTTCGCTTTCCACCCAGATTTTCCCATTCATCATTTCAACCAGTTTTTTACTGATCGTCAATCCAAGGCCTGTCCCTCCAAATTTCCGGGAGGTTGATGAATCAGCCTGACTGAAGGATTGAAATAGCTTCCCAATCTGTTTCTCTGTTAATCCAATTCCTGTATCCTTCACTGAGCATTTCAGCTCTACTTGTTCGTTTTCAGCTTTCAAACACTTGATCTCTACAGTAATTTCACCTTGTTCTGTAAACTTCACCGCGTTGTTTGTCAGATTCGTCAGTATTTGCCCCAACCTCAGAGGATCACCTATCAGAGTATACGGAACATCGTTATCTATCGAAAACAAAACTTCCAAACCTTTATCCTGAGCTTTGAGCGTAACCAATGTGGACAGATTTTCCAGCACTTCGTCCAACTGGAAATCTATAGACTCCATATCAAGTTTTCCTGCTTCTATTTTGGAAAAGTCCAAAATATCGTTAATGAGCCCTAATAACGAATTGGAGGAGGATTGGATCTTATTTAGATAATTTTGTTGTTTGGCATTCAAATCTGTTTTCAAGGCCAAATGACTCATACCTATAATGGCATTCATTGGGGTGCGAATTTCATGGCTCATATTTGCAAGAAAATCACCTTTTGATTGGTTGGCGTCTTCAGCCTTTTGCTGGGCAAGTTTAAGCTCCTCTTCCCCTCGTTTCCGCTCAATAAGACTTCCCAATAAGGTTCCAATGCCTCCCATCATTTCCAGAAGCTTACTATCCGGCTCTTCTTCTTTTCCAGAAAAAAATTCCATAACGCCTACTACCTTGTTACCTATTAAAATGGGAAAAGCAAATCCCGCCCCAAGCCCAATCTTTTCAGCGATGGGAGCTCTTGGAAAATTGGAATCAGTGGTCACATTTTTAATCCACTCAGGTTTTCCGCTGACCAAAACCTTTCCCGGTAATCCGATTCCTTTATCAAACGAACTGGCTTCGGTTACATTTATAAAATGACGGCAAACTTCTGGATCCTTGACATACCAAATTTTGGAAGAGATGACCCGGTCATTGGGGTTATCAGGATCTGGCAGATAAATGTGACCGACGAGCCAATCGATACCTGCACAGACAGCATTAAGAGTCAATTTCATACCCTCCTCTATTGGAAGGTTTTGACTTGCTGAGACAGCAATATTTTTGTGCAATTCCGAAAATAAATTTTTTCTTTTTATTTCTTCTTCACTCTTCCGCAATTCTTTTGTCCGTTCTTCCACTCGGTCTTCGAGATCGTCACGGGCTTTTTTCAAGGTCAGGTTGGCCTGTTCACCAACCCACGCGCTCAGCGCTGTCAGGATGAGAGAAAAAATAACGACAATGCTGAGGACTAAAATGATAATGTTGCGCACGGAATAAAGCGGGTCGAGAGCCTCTTCCATATCGATTTCAGATGCCAATCCAAAACCCAAAACATCGTCCCACAACCAGGTACCAAAAACCATCACGCCCCGATAATCCCGGTATCCTTGAATATTGGTCCCCGTCTGACCTTCCGTAGCGCTCTGAGCCATGAGGGTAAGCGGACGATCGCTGATAGACGGAGCCTCTCTGAATCCCTCCACCAAATTTCCACCGGGATCGCTCACCCGAGCAGTAAGGATTCCTTTTTGTCCCTTGGAGATCAATCCTAGTTTTTCCAACTGCCCCTCAAACCGGCTCTCCGTAAGAAGGTAGCCTTGTTGATCGAAAGCGTAGGTCTCGCCGCTTTCACCAATGCGTCCCCCTTGAGCCAGCTGGGTGAAATCTCGAAAAGGATCTATACGTAGGGCGACCACCGCAATGACCTTTTCCTGGATGTTGAGCAAGGGACCCACAAAAAACATAGCTGGGAAAGCTTCCTTTTTCTTTCCTGACTCATCCGGTAATTTTATATAAGATTTAATCGGCGGAATAAAAACCAGCTCTCCTTTCAAGGCACGGTTCAGCAATTTTTTATGCCGTTCGGAAATGTGGCTGCCTGACCTGATCTCACCATCCCTCTGCGCACTAATAACAAAAAGATCGGGAGAAATAACTAAAAATCCTTCATTAAAGGAAGTCGATAATCGGGATTCAAAAAACTCCCGAACAGTTTCCTGGGCTGAATTTTTTGCCAATTCATCTTTGTTTCGTGGAGCCGCCAGAAGGATTTCTACAGGTTGCAAAAGTTCAGGTTCTAAAATTAGTTTGGAGAGGAACCTATTGTTGTTGTCCACCCAAATTCTTAAAGAATCCTGTGTGGATTTTAAAACAATGCCCAGGGTAGTTCCCATATCCTGACGGATTCGTTGGTCGATATGGTTTATAGCGATCCAAGCCAAAATGATGGTCATAGCCAGGAACAGGCCCATGATGCTAATACCAATGCCACGGATCTTCGAGGATTGGAAAAGGTCTTCCGTGAGGCCTTTGGCACGGGCCGTTTTGAGATACCGGTTCAGCATAAGAACCGCGAAGACCAGCACCAGTGTCACCAGGGCAATACCTATAACAATTTTCCAGAAACTGAACTCTTTTTTTTGGGATATGGCTTTTTCTCCCGAAGCCCCTCGACCTGCAACTTCCTGGGACCCGGTTAAGGAAAACCACTTCTGTTTTTCCGCCCGAATTTCATCCTCTGAGATGGCATCCAGTCCCTTCTGTAAAATGGATTTGAGCAACGGCCCGTCGATGCGTGAAAATAGATGGATAGGGGAAGGCGGAAAGAGATTCTGACTGATGCCCTTCAGACCAATGATAGCGTTCACCTTGAGGATTTCTTCGACAGTCATCTGGGTATCGAACAAAGCATCCGCTTCGCCGTTGAGGACTGTATTGATGGAATCTAGAAGATTTTTGGTTTCGACGATTGTCGCACGGGGGAAACGCTCGCGAAGCTTGGGAATGGTTCCATACCCTTTAATCACAGCAATGCGGGCTTCGGCTAGATCGTCAGCCGCATGAATCTGGACGTTGCTGTCCTTGACGTAGAAGAACTCCCGTACCTGAAAATAGGGCGTGGAGTAGAGACCGTATTTAGTTCGGTCATTGGTAAAATAGGTCGCGGGAAGGAGATCGATATTTCCACTGCGCAAACCGGTTAGCAGGTTGTCCCATTGATCGCTGACGATTTCAAACTTTAGCCCCGTTTTCCGGGCAATAAGATTCAAGTAGCCTCCCGCCAAACCATCCGCGTCGCCGTCTTTACCCGTGAACACCAAAGGTGGCCACTCTTCTATACCCACTTTGACAGTAGTATGGCCACGAACCCAGGCTTGTTCTTGTTCTGTCAATTTGATGCTAGTGGTTTGAGTCTTTAAAGGTGTGTTCCAGAAAAATTGCTCTGAAAATTTACTCCTGTCAGTCAAACCAAGATTCCGGTAGATAACGGCGATTTCATCGAATCGGAAGGACTCATAATGGCCTATTTTGAAACTCTTGGTATCAATCAGTTCTGCCGTTTGCCGGGCTTCAAATTCCAGGTGGGCCCGCGTCTTCTTTTGTGTGTTGTATTTCTCAAGGATGATGTCAATTAATTCATTCGGATGCTTCAGGGCGTAAGTCCATCCCTTGATGGTTGCGCGAAGGAGTTTGTCGACCCTTTCAGGATGGTTTTGCGCCTCGTGGACGGAAGTGAACAAATTGTCACCGTAAAGATCGATCCCAAAATTACGCGGATCGATTATGTTGATTTCTTCGCCTTGTTCATGAAACCAGTAAGGCTCATTGGTGGAATAGGCCAGCATAGCGTCAATCTTGCCATCAATGAGGTCCTGGTTTTTGAAGGTGTGTGCTTTCCATTGCACCTTGTCCTGGCTTCCCAGTATTTTCATTACAGCGGCCCGCAGTGCGGCGTCTCCATGACCCTGTTTAAAAGTCATAATGGTTTTGCCGCTCAGGTTGAGCAGGGAATTCAGTCCGGATTTTTTTAGCGTGACGAAGACCACGGGGGAGTGCTGGAATATTTGCGACAAGAGGACCACCGGCTTGCCTTGAAGCCGGGAGATCAATAATCCGGAATCAGCAATACCATATTCCACCCGGCCACGGACCACGTCCTTGATGGGATCGTGTTCTGAATTGTATTCCACCAGTTCAACGTCGAGTCCTTCCTCGGCATAAAACCCTTTCTCCTTGGCTGCATAGTAACCAGCAAATTGGAATTGGTGGAACCATTTCAACTGAATGGAGACCTTTTCTAATGACTTGGATTGAGCTTGAACGGCAAGGGTGAACACACTCAGAACGATGGCCAGAAAGGCGATGAGCTTTTTCATCTGAAAACCTCTAAATGTGTGTCGTCATGGGAGAAACGGCGAAAAACCTTCTCAAAACCATATACATTAACATTGAGCTTCCTATTATAATCAATCTGGAGATAATTTATAGGGCAAATCCATTTTTGACATGATAAATCAATATAAAAGCTATTAATTACAATATCTATCCTCTTCTAGATAATGGATGTAATGAACTTATTCCGATCTTTTGTAGTATTTTTCATTTTTATTATTGCTACCAGTCTAACGCCAACTACGGCGGGCGCATTTGACTGGAGTACTACAGAGTTGCATTATCAATTCGGAAACCTTGATGCCCCATTTAGAGGAGGACGTGATTCAGAAACCCATATCTTAACTTTCCAGCATGCTAGCGGATGGAAATATGGGGACAATTATATATTCATCGATTTCCTCAATGATGCAGACGACGATGATTTCAATGACGGTGAGTTTTATGGTGAGGTGTATTTTAATTTTAGTTTGAGCAAAATCCTGAATTCAAAAATAGGAATTGGTCCAATTAAAGATATTGGTATTCTTGCGGGAATAAATATGGGGGCAGATTCTGAGGTTGTTAAGTACCTGCCGGGAATCAGAGCTTCCTGGGATGTGAAGGGATTTACTTTTTTAAATACAGATTTTGCTTTTTATATAGACGATAGTAATGGCCTTGCATCAGGGGGAGTGCCTAAAGAAGATAATTCATTTTATTTCGATATCAATTGGGCATATCCTTTTAAAATAAAATCACATAGTTTCTCCATTGTAGGTCATGCAGAATATATTGGAGAAAGAACAGATGAGACGGGAGCAAGAGTAGAAGATTGGATTTTAGCCCAACCCCAATTCAGATATCATGTCAGTAACCTGTTCAACTATCCGGAAAAAGTTTTTATTGGCATTGAATGGCAATACTGGATGAACAAACTTGGCGATGAAGACACCGATGAAAATGTAGCTCAGTTTCTTTTGGTCTGGCGTTTTTAAAAATTAAATATGATACCCTCAAGGGGAGTCAAACCCCAGTTTTTGGCATAAGAGGCCGGCGAACTTCAAATATTCAATGTACGCTATGGGTCCAGACTGTGTGAAAACTCAAAACTACCTCTAAATAGGGGGTCCCTGACCCCTTCCTAACATGCTGATCGTTGCTCTACGAGCTTCTGGTGGAGTCGGTTTTCTGTAAGGAGTCTTGCTGTCCGAGTTTTCACACAGCCTGGGTCGGGAGCAGACCAATGTGACATGCCAAAGGAATCAAATTTTTTCGAAATTAAAATCCTACTTTTACCCATCAAACCCCCACTATACAATTACCATACAATTTCAAAACAAAAGGGCCCAGTCAAATCGACTAAGCCCTTTAAAATGTATATAAAGCTGGCGGGGATCGAACCCGCCGTCAAAGGTCCCTTTCAATCAAAAAGGTGGGACGACCTCTTGAATGCCATTCAAGCGCCAGACATCTTCCTTAAGTCCTGTTTCGTGGTATTTGTTTGTTTTTGTTCTGATAATGGGAAGATTTGGAGCCAAGAATTTCTGCTTGATGGTAATTGATACTGACTGTCTACGATACAATTACCATACAGTTTTGCCAAAGCTCCCCGCCAAGTCCTCACAGAATACTCCAAGCCTACCTCAAAAAATTGACAATGAGTGCCATATATGACACGATCAATTATGCCACGACCCAAAAAGAAAATCATTGCTCGTTTTTACAAAACATCAAATGACACCGAACCTGTAAGAAACTGGCTATTAAAACTAAGCATTGAAGACCGAAAAATCGTTGGCAAAGATATTCAAAAAGTAGAGTTTGGTTGGCCGATTGGAATGCCTTATAGCAGACCGTTAGGGCGTGGGCTTTTTGAAGTTAGGTGTGATATATCAGATAAGCGCATTGCTCGTGTTATTTTTCTTATTAAGAATGATGAAATGGTTCTGCTTCATGGTTTTGTTAAGAAGTCACAAAAGACCTCAAAAGCAGATTTAGATCTTGCCATAAACCGAAAGAAGGAAATAGAACAATGAGCAAAAAAACAAAAACCTCTCATGTTGGATCATCCTTAGACGATTTTCTTGATGAGCAAGGAATGCTTGAGGAATGTGAACATCAAGCCCTTAAAGAAATCCTTGCAGATCAAGTCCGACAGGCTATGAAGGAAAATCACATTTCCAAAACGGCTATGGCAGAACGAATGAAGACTAGTAGGCGTCAATTGGATCGATTACTGGACTCAGAAGTGCCCAATATTACCTTAGCCACCATGTCCAAAGCCGCACGTGCCGTTGGTCGAGAGCTTCATATATCCTTGATTTAAATTCGAAACAGTTTGGATTAAAAAACTGAAAGACGGGCTGTTTCATCAGGAAGAACAACATTCGATTTTTGGCCTTTACCTATTAAGTTGTCTTCATATGTACTAGTAACGAAAAGCGTTTACAGATTTAGTTTTTTCGAAGAGGAAGAGCCATGGTTTCTCGGTTAAGATATTCTACACGATTTTAAGCGGCTGTTTGTTCCTCCTCTGAGT
>CAZECX010000045.1:0-22876 GCA_964510965.1 uncultured Nitrospina sp.
AAAACAGAGTCAACAAATTTACTAAAAAACTCCATCATTACAATTTTGGGACTGGCAATAGTTGGATTTGGACTTTGGGCTCTAATGTTCTATTCGGCACCTCCAAGTAATCTCGAACCCTATGACAGCTATAAAGAATCCAAAGATAATCCGGAAGCTAAAGCAAATAATCAAAAATCCACAGAAAACAGGGATATTGCAAAACCTCAAGAAATAACCTCGACCGCGAAGACCGATTTAGGGAATCTGGTGAAAACTGCAACCTCACCCTCCTCCCCCCAATCAACACTACCTCGAAAAACTCTGGAACATATTCAAAAAGGCATGGAGCTTACGGAGAAGGGGGAATATAACGCCGGCAATATGGAATTTGAAAAAGCCTCCGTATTAAGTCCGGATTCCGCAGACCTCTATTCTATCTGGGGTGCTGCGCTGAGGATGTCGAAAAAGTTTAAAGGCGCTAATAAAAGATTCGCACGAGCACACGAACTGTCTCCCAATGACAGTGAAATAACTTTCAACTGGGCTATGTCACAACTGGAGGGAGATCTTCCGGACGATGCCATTCACCTTTTCCAGAAAACCATTGATATAGAACCCAATCACCTGATGGCCTACAACCTGCTGGGAAAATCTTATGGCCGAAAAAAAATGTACGACGAGGAAGTCGCGGCCTATAAAAAGGCGCTTCAAATTGAGCCCAATTTCGCTCTCATTCATTTCAATCTCGGTATCGTTCTTGGCATACAGAAAAAATTCGAATCGGCAGCCCCACATTTTCTGAAAGCGATTGAGCTGGACAAACAATATGAAAAACCCTTCGTCGTTCAAATGTTAACCGCCCTGGGTAAATATGATGTAGATGCCGGAAAACCGATCAACCAACCCAAATCCGTAAAACAACCGGAGCCTGTCAAAAAGCCGGAACCCGTCAAGCAGGCCAAAATTGAGGCTCCTAAAAAAGAAGAGAAAAAAGCTGAAGGCTCCGACCATAAAATGGAAGGCTCTAAAAAGGTCAACAAAACCACTCAGGTTAAAGGGAAAATTCTAATAAACGGCAAGCCACCCAGCTCCAACACCCTGGTCTTTCTCGAAACTAAAACTAAAATGCGGGTAAAAGAACAGAAAAAAGGACAGTCCATCACCATCAACCAGAGTGGATTAAATTTTCAACCGCGTCATTCTGTCGTTCAGGTGGGAGCAACCATCAATTTCGCCAATCATGACAAGGAAGTGCACAATATCTATTCCAAATCTCAAGGCAACCAGTTCAACCTGGGTGCCATGGCTTCAGGCTCCTTCAAATCCATCGAGGTCAATAAAGCCGGGCCGATCGTGTTGCGATGCAATATGCACAAAGACATGATAGGAACATTATTCGTCGTCCCCAATGGTTACTACACCCAGCCGAATGAAAAAGGCGAATACGAATTTAAAAATGTAAAAAGCGAAGGTTATATCATGCAGGTTTGGGCGCCTATGTTGAGTCCTGATGAAGTCCATGCAAATATCCGTTCGGCAGATCTTACGGGTGTGGACCAGACTTTTGATTTTGATATCAAATCGGCTTCCGTCCGCGGTGAGGTTCATGACATGACCGACCCAACCGATTACAACGCCATTGTCGACAATATTGAGAAGGAAATGTTCCAGGCCATTGAAGACTGGAAGAATGGGAAAAAATTCATTTCGCGAAAACGTATGTTGATGGCGATTACCAAACATTTTGATGGCGAAGGCTTGAAAGACGCCATCGCGAAAAGTTTCAGTTCCAAACGCAGTATCCTTCTGGAACGAAAGCTGGATAAAATCCGCAAAGAAATTTCAGGCTTGGGAAAATCAGAGGAACCTGTGACCGAAGCATCGCTGAAGAGCCAGGCCGGGTTCGCGGTTACGGCACTACGTACCAGCGTCACAGAACTTGAAGCCCGCATCCAACCCACCCCCTAACGGGGGAAGCAGATGGGTCGGTACATTTCTGGGCGAACAATGACGGTTGCGCTTCTAAAAATAGTTACCCCCTCTTTCCCAAAGAGGGTTGGGGTGATTTACATTAAGTAGCGAGGCCTGCACAAGCTCGTCATTGCGAGAAGCCGAAGGCGACGAAGCAATCCAGACTGGATCGCCGCGCCGCTTTCAGCGTCTCGCGATGAAAATCAGATCATCTCCATTCCAAACCCATACCGTGGAGGTTGAGAGCTTTGTTGTTATCCGTCTCCACCTTCCATTGCATATCCGTGCCCGATGGCTGAGAAGAGATGTCTACCGTGCCAGTCAACAGATTGCCTTTTTCAAACTCACCCGCATCGGATAAAGTGACTTGAGTGAAAGTAGTTCCACCATCGCGACTCACTGAAGCTTTGAGATCCGTGTTGAGAGTGATATCTGCTTCCACATCTTCAGCAAACAAAACGATATTTGCTCCATTCGCCTCCGTCTTCGCCGTCTGCGATTCAGAAACCAGAGTCATGTTTTCAGGAGTACCGGAGCCGTTTGATAAATCTGTTCCGTCTGTTAACGCTCCATTTTCTGTAAAGTCACCCCCGGAACCGAGGTTATTCTGCCAAGTACTCGTAGTATTATTGAGGTAAATTATTGGTGTGTTTCCTGTCGGAGCAGAACCGTCAGATCCCAGGTTCACCGGGTTGCCATTATTATAAAATTTGGCAAGGTTGGCGCTAGTTGAAATGTCGATGTATTCCTCCGCAAGCCACAACTGTGCCATATCGCCTTCATGCTTGCTAGCCCCGCCGGTCGTAGCGCCTCCTATAGCCAAAGTTGTGTCGGTGAAATCAAAAGTGTCATTGGCAACAGCTGTGCTTACTATATTTGTTTCTATCGAGCCGCCATTAAGCCTGAATTGCACAGTTTGATTAGCCAGGTCAATTCCAACAAGAATATGTGTCAGGCCACCGGATGCCGTTAGACTACTTGTCGTTCTTACGTTACAAATAGTGGTGCCAGCTGAATTTCTAAGCGCCAACCTTACTTGGTCGTTACCAGAGGTGCCTGTCCTTTGAAAAATGATATTGCTATTGGTTGACCGGATAAATTCATTTTGATCGCCGTCTTGATGACTTAAATTAACCCACAACGAAATAGTAAAACTCTTGCCATCACTCTGCCCTAAATTTGCATCGGAGATGGTTAAATAATCATTCGTTCCATCAAAGTTTACAGCAGGAACATTGAAGCCGCTGCCCCCCGTAGGTTTATATAAATCATTGCTGGAATCATAATCTTCATTGGTGGAAGCCGTGGCATCCACACCTGTTTCATCTTCAAAAGCATCCACTGCACCATCCACCATTTTTAATACTGGGCGACTGCCATTTTCCGCAGTGCGATAGGCATTCAGTAAAACATTAGAATTAAAAAGCTGATCGCCTTCCGGTGGATTCGCCCAAAGCAAATTGTCACCGGTATCGGATGTCAGGTATTGACCACTAGAACCGATGGGCAGCCGGGTTTCGCTGGTTCCATTGTGGATCAACACATCGCCCTTGGTTGTCAGCTTGTCCGAAACAGACACGGATACTTTTTTGTTACCTCCCACATCGACTTCCGAAACGGTTACATTCGTTCCGCCCTGCAATTCATCCACCAAGAAACCCGATGTGGTATCGGTAGCAGACGATTTGACTTTGCTGTCATTTACCTGATCGAAACTGGTAACCGTATCACTTCCCAGCTTGATCGAAGTAGTGGCTTCCAGATTGGTGAACTTCCCTGTACTTGGAGTGGTTGCGCCAATGGGCACACCATCTATCGACTGTGCTGTTGCACCAGATGCAAAAACTAAATTACCAATTACCATTAAAGACAAAATTAGACTTCTCATTCTTTGGTCCTCCTTAAATTAATTAGAAATTTATTCGGAGAAGCCATTTTAATGCGTGAAATCAAGCCAAAACAAGCACTCTATTAGAGCAGCTTAAATGGACACAACAAAACCCTATAAATTCAAAGAGTTTGGTATAGCAAAAAAATTATACCCATTTGCCGGTGGGTGATATATTTAGTTGATGAGCTTAAAAATATTCAACACCATGAGTGGAAAGAAGGAAGACTTCGTTCCGCAAAAAGAAAACCAGGTCGGCATGTATGTCTGTGGCGTTACGGTATACGACTATTGCCATGTGGGTCACGCCCGTGCTGCTATTGTCTTCGACACACTTTACCGTTATCTGCAATACCTTGGTCATAAAGTCAACTTCATTCGAAACTTCACCGACATTGACGACAAGATCATCAATCGGGCCAACGAAGAAGGTGTGGACTGGCAGGAGATCAACCGAAAATACATAGAAGCTTTTCACCTTGATATGGGGAAACTGAATATTGCCTCCCCCACTGAAGAACCGAAAGCCACGGACCACATCCCGGAAATGCTGGAGATAATCCAATCCCTCATCGATCAGGACAAGGCATATGAGTCGGATGGCGATGTTTTTTATTCCATAAAATCCTTCAAGGACTACGGTTGTTTATCAGGTAAAAACATCGATGACCTGCAATCGGGGGCACGGGTCGAAATCAACGATGTCAAAAGAGATCCGCTGGATTTTGCGTTATGGAAAAAGAGCAAGCCGGGAGAACCCTCGTGGGACAGCTCCTGGGGAGCAGGCAGGCCTGGCTGGCATATCGAATGCTCGGCGATGGCACGCAAATATCTCGGTGACACCTTTGACATTCACGGCGGCGGCAAAGACCTCGTCTTTCCTCACCATGAAAACGAGATCGCACAGTCCTGCGGTTGCACGGGAAAGCAACCGGTTCGCTATTGGGTACATAACGGATTTGTTAATATCGACAAAGAAAAGATGTCAAAATCCTTGGGCAATTTTTTCACCCTGCGTGACGTTTACAAAAAATATCACCCGGAAGCATTGCGATTGTTCTTAATCAGCAGTCAATACCGCAGCCCCATCGATTTTTCGGAAAAGAATCTGGAAGACGCAACCAAGGTGATGACCCGGTTTTATGAAGGACTCGCGGGGGCCAACGAAAAACTCAAAGGTCTCGACATAAACTCTATTCCAGAGTTTCAAAAAAAGGTCAAAGAGCATACGTTAACAAAAAGTTTTGAGACAGCTATGAACGACGACTTGAACACCGCTGTCGTAATGGCTCACTTGAATGAAGGCTTGCGAAACCTGAACTCGGCATCCGCTAATGAGGAATTTGCGGTAACGGCGCATGCATGGATAAACACCGCAAAAGTTCTTGGTTTGTTTGCCAGCACGCCCGAGCAATTTGAAAAAGAATTGTTCGCGATCAAAAATGAAAACCTGAATCTCGATGTGAAAAAAATCGAGCAATTGATTGCTGACCGCAATGCCGCCCGCAAATCAAAAGACTGGTCTGAGGCCGATCGTTGCCGGGATGAACTAACAGCCATAGGGGTACTCATCGAAGACACCCCCAACGGCACCGAATGGAAGATAAAATGATCGCTGCGGAAAAGTTTTCAGATGCCTATTTGAAATTCACCCGCGTCTTCAACCAATTCGAAGTTCGGGAAGAAGATCACACCATACGCGTTCCCGAAAAAGTAATTCGCTGCATCTGGAACGATCAGTTATTTTGCACTCCAAATCTCAAAACCCAGGACGGTCAAGATCTGGAAATCGTCTATCCGGGTTACTGGAATTTTGGTAAAGGACCCGACTTCACCAGCGCCACCATCAAGGTCAACGGCAAAGTTTATGAAGGCGATGTAGAGTTACATGTCTACGCCAACGACTGGGATAGCCACGGCCACTCAAGCAACCCGGACTTCGACAATGTTATTCTTCATGTTTATATGTGGCAGGGTCGCGGACGCGAACCAAAAAATTTAAAAAAGAACGCGGCGTTTGATTTTGAGATAAAGGATTTTCTAACCAAAGGCTTACTCGACCTCAACAATGAACTTGATTTTGAAAACTACCCGGTTCTCAATCAATGCAATGTGGGTCTTTGTCATGAACCGCTTTCCAGATTATCTGAGGAAAAACTCCTTCACCTTCTAAATGCTGCAGGTGAAGCCCGGGTTTTACGAAAACAGGAACGCTTTCATGATCCAATCATCGTTGATGGATACGAGCAAACTTTTTACCGCGGTGTGGCGGAGGCTTTGGGTTATCCCAACAATAAGCAGCCGTTTCAGGTTCTTTCCGACACCTTGCCTCTTACGACTTTAAAGGAATTGGTTCCTGCAAAATTCAAAGACGAGGAAAGAGTTCTTCATTATCAGGCATTGCTTTTGGGTGCTTCCGGTTTGATGGACATTCAAAACTGGAAAGAAATTCCAGCTCTAAAGAAACGGGTGAAAATCTGGGAAGGCTACAAAGATTCGACACCCGATTCTCCATTAACAAAAAGGGATTGGAGTTTTCGTGCCATTCGCCCTGCCAATTATCCTTACCGGAGGATTGCCGGATTGGCTTATCTGCTTGTCCTTCATGAAAAGAAAGGTATGTTCGCCAATTTTGTTCAAGGTGCATTAAAGACCAAAAATCCAACACGCAAACGGTTAGATTCTTTTTTAAATTTTTTCTGTGTGGATGCCAACGATTACTGGTCTCAGCACTACACCCCTGGCGGTAAAAAACTTAAAGACACCCAGCAACTTATCGGTGCTGCGCGATCACGTGAAATTATTATCAACATTGGACTTCCTATAGGTTTGATTTTTGCCCGCGCGGGGAAATTCAATGATCTTGAAGAATGTCTCTATGGCCTGTTCCAAATCAGCAAAGGTGCCAGCGATAACAAACTGATCCGATTTATGAAGCATTATATTTTTGGCGATCAGAAAGAAATGCTGAAACTACTTACTTCGGAAAAGCAGGTGCAGGGATTGATGCAGGTTTATCAGGATTTTTGCACCCAAAGCCAGAATAACTGCCTGCGCTGCCCTTTTCCGGATGTGGTGAACAAGTATTTCGCGTAAAAAACTCCAAAAATACAGCATTCCCATTGCGCAATGGCCTAATTTCCCGTAAAATCTCTATCCCCCTTGATTCTATTGAAAAATCAGGATAAAGTGGATTTTCCTCAACGAATTATCCCGCCGCAAGCGGACGGGAAATCCGACAAAGATAACGTGGTTAGTCACGGGGAACAACACCGTGGGTTTTAATTTAAGGAATAACTGTATTAAATGGATCATTTAGACGAGCTTGAAAATCAGAGCATTTTTATCCTCCGTGAAGCCTATAAAAACTTTAAAAACCTTGCCATGCTTTGGTCGATTGGTAAGGATTCTACGATACTGGTATGGCTGGCGCGTAAGGCCTTTTTTGGGCATTGTCCTATTCCTCTGGTACACATCGATACCACCTACAAAATCCCGGCTATGATCGAATACCGTGATCATTATGCGAAGGAGTGGGGATTGAACCTGGTCGTCGGTAAAAACCAGAAAGCTTTGGATGAAGGCATGAACCACGAAAAGGGACGAATCGTATGCTGTGAAGCCCTTAAAACTCAGGGCCTGCAATGTATTATGGAAGAACATGGGTACACCGGACTCATTCTCGGCATTCGTCGCGATGAGGAAGGAACTCGCGCCAAAGAACGGTATTTTTCGCCGCGGGATAAAAACTTTGAATGGAATTTCAAAGATCAGCCTCCGGAACTCTGGGACCAATATAAAACTTCATTTTCGGATGACACACATATCCGCATTCATCCCATTCTTCATTGGACAGAATTGAATGTATGGGAATATATTTTGCGGGAGAAAATCCCCATCATTGATCTCTATTTCGCAACTCCCGAAGGCACTCGCTACCGGTCTTTAGGCTGTGCACCTTGCACGGGCACCATAGATTCCAACGCGAAAAATGTGGAAGAGATCGTTGAGGAATTGAAAAACGTCACCACATCAGAACGCTCCGGCAGGGCGCAGGATCAGGAAAACACCTACGCGATGCAGAAACTGCGAGCCCGAGGGTATATGTAAATGGGCAATAACGGAAGCGCTCCAGATCTTTCCACCCGCTTGATGCGGATGGTTATTGTAGGTCATGTGGACCATGGCAAATCTACCCTAGTAGGTCGGCTGCTCTCAGATACGGGCAGCCTCCCTGAAGGCAAACTCCAGTTTGTAAAAGATATTTGCGACCAACAGGGAAAAACTTTCGAGTTCGCTTTCCTGTTAGATGCCCTGCAAGAAGAACAGGAACAGGGGATCACCATCGATACCTCGCAAATTTTCTTTCATACCGCGAAAAGAAAATACGTCATCATTGATGCGCCGGGACATAAAGAATTCCTGAAAAATATGGTGACGGGCGCCGCCGATGCAGAAGCTGCACTTCTTCTCATTGACGCCAAAGAGGGTGTGCAAGAACAATCTCGTCGCCATGGTTATATTCTCAAACTTTTGGGTCTCACCCAGGTTGCGGTGGTCATCAATAAAATGGATCTGGTGGGATACGATGAAAAAGTTTATTCCAAAATCAAAACAGAATATTCCAACTTTCTCGAATCGATGGGAGTTGAAGCAAGAGAATTTATCCCGGTCTCTGCGAAGCTGGGCACCAATATTGCCGAACTAAAAGATGAAATGCCATGGTACAAAGGCCCCACTGTTTTAAATATGCTGGATCAGTTCGAGAAAAAACCTCGTCCCGACCATCTTCCCTTCCGCTTCCCTGTGCAGGATGTCTATAAATTTGATGAACGCAGAATCATTGCCGGGCGCGTGGAATCGGGCAAACTCAAAGTTGGTGACCGTGTTATCTTTTCACCCTCGAACAAAAAAGCCATCGTTAAAAGTATTGAAGCCTGGAGCGTACCCGAACAACCTGCTGCTGCAACCTCTTCGGAATCCATCGGGTTCACCTTGGATGAACAGATTTTTGTCGAGCGTGGAGATGTCTGCACCCTGATGGACGAGCTACCCATCGTCTCTACAACTTTCGATGCAAACGTTTTCTGGATGGGGAAACGCCATCTGGAAAAGGGACGTAAATTCACGATTAAGTTGAACACCCAGGAAGTGGAATGCGAAGTCCATGAATTTAAAAAAGCCATCGATGCCTCTACACTGGAAACGCTCAGCAATCAAGAATACATTGCCAAAAATGATGTTGCAGAACTAACATTAAAAACCAGATCACCTGTGGCATTCGATCTGTTTGGATCCATCGCGACCACAGGACGTTTTGTTCTGGTGGATGAATACGATGTTTGTGGCGGTGGAATCATCACCACCTATATGCCCACCACCAAAGAAGACAAACTCAGAGATGAGGTCCGCACCCGAGATTTCAACTGGATAAAAAGTGACATCAAACCAGAAGAGCGGGCTTATCGCAACGGGCACCGCGCCGCATTGATCCTCATCACCGGCGAACCGGGATCAGGAAAAGGGCCGCTGGCAAGAATGCTGGAACATAGTCTTTTCCAGAATAATTTTCAAAGTTATCTTCTAGACCGAAGAAATGTGAATTTAGGAGTCTCCGCCGATTTGAACCAACCTGAAGGTCATGTCGAAGAAGAGTCTGCAAGGCGGCTGGGTGAAGTGGCGAAACTGTTTCTCGATGCCGGGCATGTGGTGATTTCTACATCAAATGCTTTTCACCGAGAAGATCAGGAAGACCTCAAGCTATTGGCGAATCCTTACCAGGTGATAGAAGTACAAGTCAGTTCGACACCTGCAGGAGAACCGGAAATTCTACTTTCACTTGATGAAGCCCAGAATGCGAAAGAAGCATCGACCAAAATACAGAACTACTTGAAGGAAAAGAAAATTCTGATGGGTCATAACTACTCTATATAATTGTTCTTAAAGGACTAGTAACCCAATATAGATAAGGATTGACTTTGCCCGGTGAATCGGGCATTAATAACGCTTTCGAGAAACAAATATAAAGGGTTTTTCATGCCAAAAATAAAAGTCATCAACACCGAAACCGATGAAACCTACGAATTCAAAGCGGGTTATGGTGCCAATTTGCGGCAGGCAGCTCTTTATAATGATGCCGAGGTTTATAAAGGCCTCAACAAATTCCTCAATTGCCGAGGCAGCGGATTATGCGCCAAATGCGTGGTGGAAGTAGAACCTATGGAAAACGTGAACGGTCGCACCTTCTTTGAAAAAGTCCACCGCCTCGAAGACCACCAGAAACTCGGCTGTCGCATAAAAGTTTACGGCGACATCACCGTCAAAGCCGCCATCGCAGACTAACCAATCGGCTGGCATCCACTGTGTTGGTCCAATGAATCAGCAAACTCATCAAAACTTTTAAAAATTTTTCTTTCCACTTTTTTTCCAAAGGCCATCTCAAAAGGGCAAAAGCGATTTATAAACTGATAGTTTTCTTTTCCATCATCTGAAAAAACTTCCGGGTTTATAATAACTATTTCTTTACACTCACCCATCCAGACTTGTCTGATTAACCAATTGCTCCAATGGTCTGTGACGGGAAGACTATAGCCCCAAATCACAACTTGGTCTGCCATTTGGCAAAGGTCTTTTGCCTTAGTCCAGGCCCTTCTAATGTAGTGCATATCTCTAATAGGTTTATTTTGAATGGGAGGAATAATATATGGAATTACATTTTCAAAACAAAGACCACATTTATTATTTTTATCTTCGGGATTGGAAACAAACGGTTTTAGGTGGTTCTGACAACCTTGATTCTGGCAGGAGACAAGATCTATAGAACCATGTAGCTTTATGTAATTTTGCTTAAATGTATTGCCCCCTTCTATTTTACCGCCAGAAATTGGTCTTTCTAGCGTTGAAGATTTCCAAGAATCCTCCATTTCAGCAGTACAGACTTTAAGATAATTAGGATAGATACCATTAAGTACGGCTGAAACATTTCGAGAGCCTGAAAAATAGCTTGGAAATAACTGGTCTAACAAGACATCCCAATTGAAGGTAATAATTGAATCTTCATCCTTTAAGATTTTTTCAACAAACTTTTTATAAGAACCTTTTTCGGAAATCTTCTTCTACCAATATTGAGAGGTCTTTTCCTCCAATGCCAAGGAAGTAATTAGGATGATATCCATAAAACCTTTGAATTAAAAACTCCGTTAGGGAAAATTTTGGAAAATTATCCTCATCTCCCAATTCACGATTCCGAACACCCCAAAATTGGAATTCCTTGATTTGTCTTACTTTTTCGAAAAAATTAGACGTGCAAGGCATTAAGGCCGATGAGTGATCTACAGAAGCCCCTGCCCCAAGAATAAATAATCTGTTCATATTTAAAGTCTTATTTTTAGAAACTTAATTTTAAAATAATAGTATCGTTTTAAATCTTTCGAGAATCGGAAGAATTCTTGCATTTATCCGATTTCCTGTCAAATTGTGTGACCTAAATTGCAATCTCTTCTGTCCGTCATCGCGAGCGACAAAAGGAGCGCGGCGATCCAGGCGTATTCTTACTTCATATGTTGCTTCATTCGAGTAATCTGGATTGCTTCGTCACCGCTGGTTCCTCGCAATGACGGACAAAGGCCAAGTGCAAAACGGAAGCAATGCTACCTATAACTGGATAACGATGAGGAGGGGTAAAAGAGTTAATCCGACGGTGGCGATCAAGGCGTGCACCAAAATATCCCAACGTTTGCTGAAGGGAACCAATCCAACAACATAGGCAACCACAATATAATCCATCCACGTGTTTTCATGGTGGGTCTGGTTCATAATCAGGAAATAAATCAGGCAAAATGCGATGGAATAAAACAGCCATTTATGTATTTTCAGGGTCTGGGCTGTTTTCTTTTGAAAACCGATATACAATCCCATAAAAATATTGATCAGATAAAACCCCATTGCCGCCAAAACCCAGACGAGAGATGGAGAGGATAAAATTTTTGGGAAAATTCCCATAAGGCATCAGTCTTTTAATTAAAAGTAAAATCAGGCGAAGGGATTATAGCTTATCCTTCATTTCCATGCTTTTATAAAGGTCTTCTTGACAAGAGAATGTCGTGGGTTTAAGGTTAGATGTGTATAGGTAAATTAAAAAGTTTCGATTTTCATGAAACCGAAAGGGGGATTTTGTGAGTGAATCCGATGGGTCAGAACGTAGTTTTGAAAAATTATCCAAGGCTATTACAGAAGCGGTAATGACATCACCTAAGGTGAAAAAAATCGTTGCAGAAATTCAAAAGAACGATGAAATCTGCCCAAAAAGTTTTATGGTTTTAGTCCTCAAGATGGAAGTGTTGACCGACTCACTTGAATTGGAAGTTGAAGAGGAACTCACAGAAGAACGCCCCACTCCTAAAAAACGCGCCAGCAGAAAATCCCCAAAGAAAGCGCAGTTCATTGATGGACAACAGCTCTCTAAAAAGGAAATCGAGTTCCAGGAATTTTCCAACAAAAAGTTCAATACCGAAGAATGGCTTAAGAAAAACGGACTCATTCTTTAAAGCCGTCTTACCAGCAAAAGCTTTTTTATTCTGGTTGTTGTCCTTTGGTGTTGCATCCTCATCTGATTTTGAATCTGCTAGAAAGAGGATGGTTGAGAATCAGTTATTACCCCGTGGCATCCATAACACTGAAGTTTTAAATGCCATGTTGAAGGTTCCCCGCCATTTGTTTGTTCCGCCAGGACAAAAGCATCGGGCTTATTTGGATTCTGCGCTTCCTATTGAAGAAAATCAGACCATTTCCCAACCTTATATTGTTGCGTTGATGACGCAAAGCGCGGAACTGAAGAACAGCCACAAGGTCCTGGAAATCGGAACCGGTTCTGCCTATCAGGCTGCTGTGCTTGCTGAAATAGTTGAAGAGGTCTATACCATTGAAATTATCCAACCTCTTTTTAAGCAGGCATCGAAGCTTCTAAAATTTTTGGATTATAAAAATATCTCCACAAAATTTGGCGATGGCTATAAGGGGTGGAAAGATCATGCTCCCTATGATGCGATATTGATCACAGCGGCGACTCCCAAAATTCCAGCACCTTTAATCGACCAGTTAAAAGTAGGGGGGAAAATGGTGCTGCCTTTGTCCGAATCTCCCTTTTCCCAAAATTTAATTGTATTAACTAAAATGAAGGATGGTTCGCTGGAAAAAGCATTTATTGCGGCTGTCGTTTTCGTACCCATGACGGGGGAGGTGCGAAAATGAAAAGACGTTCTCCAGCGGTGGCAGGGAAATTTTATCCTGAACAATCGGACGAATTGAAAAAAACGATTGCTTGTCATTTAGGTGACCTTTCAAAAATCAAGCAAAAAGCCATTGGGGTGGTGTGCCCTCATGCTGGCTTCATGTATTCGGGGGATGTCGCGGGCGCGGTGTATTCCCGGATAGAGATTCCAGAAACAGTGATTTTAATAGGACCCAACCACACGGGTCGCGGTGAAAACGTTTCGGTCATGTCCGAGGGCATCTGGTCTATGCCTATGGGAGATGTATCGGTGGATGAAGAACTGGCAACTATTCTTTGTGAAGAAACAACACTGGTCAAACCCAATCCTTCCGCGCACCAATTCGAGCATTCTCTCGAAACTCAACTTCCCTTTCTCCAGTATTTCAAAAAAAATTTCCGCATCGTTCCCATTTGCATGAAAAAAGTGGATTTCACCTTTTGCAAAAAATTAAGCGAAGGGATTGTCAAAGCCATTGAGCGTTTCGGGAGACCCGTGTTAATCATTGCCAGTTCTGACATGACACACTTTGAAACCCACGATGCGGCAAAAGCAAAAGATAAAAAAGCCATTACCAAAATCGAAAACCAAGATGCCTTCGGTCTGCACGAAACCGTACGGCAGGAACAAATCTCGATGTGCGGAGTGAATCCTGTCACGGTCATGTTGCTTTGCGCCGAAAAACTGGGAGCCCAACAAGCCGAGCTAATCGATTACAGAACATCGGGAGAAGTGAACGGAGATAAAAACCGGGTGGTGGGATATGCAGGAGTTATAGTGAGTTGAAATTATTTTTTATAATGCATCAACTCGATTTCATATTTATCCGGGTCTTCAGTGAATATAAACCGTGTTCCATTGGAAGACTCCAAAGGGCCCTCCGTAATTGGGATACCCGCAGTGTTGAGTTGGTTGATGCAGACTTCCAAATCATCCACTTCAAAAGCAAGGTGGACTAGATCTTCAGGAACATGAACGTAACCTGAATCCGGAAAAGAACATAACTCCAGTTCGCAATCCATTCCGGGAAACTTAAGAAAAACGAGCTTCGAGCCGCGCGGTGAAGTTTTCTGTTCGATCACCTCCATCCCCAAAATATCCTGATAAAAAGAAATCGATTTATCCATATCTGATACGCGGAACCGGGTGTGCAAATATTTTTTTATCATGGCTCGTAATCAAATTGAACAACGGGTTGATATTTGTCCATTTGTATTTTTATGATGGCGATCAGTTCCTTCAATCTTTCTTTGGTGACAGCTTCAAGGCGAAGCACCAGAACGGGTTGTGTGTTTGAAGCTCGAATCAAACCCCAGCCATCATCAAAGTTGACGCGAACTCCATCGATATCTATCACTTCATATTGCTCTCGAAAAATTTCTGTTAACTCGCGGACAATTTCAAACTTTTTATCATCGGGGCAATCAATTCTAATTTCTGGGGTATAAGCCGTTTCGGGAAGGTCGGCGAGCATTTCAGAAACCTTTTGGCTTGATTGCGCGACAATTTGCAACACTCGACATGCTGCGAAAATGGCATCATCAAAACCATAGTAATTGTCAGCAAAACATATGTGACCGCTCATTTCTCCCGCTAGCAGGGCCCCTGTTTCTCGCATTTTATTTTTTATCAAAGAATGCCCTGCTGCAGCCATTACCGGGATTCCTCCGTGGTTTTCAATGTCCTTATAGAGATTTTGTGAACATTTTACTTCGCCAACTATAGTGGCCCCCGGGTTTCGAGAAAGAATATCGCGAGCAAAAATAGTGAGCAGTTGGTCCCCCCACAAAATATTACCTTTATCGTCTACAACCCCTATTCGGTCTGCATCGCCATCAAACCCAATACCGAGTTCTGCATTTTCCAGACGGACTTTTTCAATTAGGTCGGTAAGATGTTCTGCAACGGTAGGGTCTGGATGGTGATTGGGAAAGGTTCCATCGGGTTCGCTAAACAGTTCCACCGGATTCTGCCCCAACTTCCTCAACAAATCCGGGCCAACAATTCCAAAGCAACCATTCCCTCCATCAACCACCACCTTTATGTTTCTAGGGATTTCCAAAATAGAACATATTTTATCCATATAATCTGCTAACACCGGCTGCTGCCGGGTGTTTCCAGTTCCCGTTTCAAAATCATTCGCTTCGATCAGTCTTTTTAACTCCTGTACCTTTTCGCCGTACAAACTATGGAGGCCCTGGCTGATTTTGAATCCATTGAACTCAGGCGGATTGTGACTACCCGTAATCATAACGCCGCCATCGGCATTGAAATGGTGAAGAGCAAAATAGGTCACGGGTGTGGGAACCATACCGATATCGATGACATCACAACCGGTCGAGTTTAAAGCTCGGGAAAGAATATCTCGAAACTCTACCGAACTCGAACGAACATCCCTGCCCAGAATCATGGTTTTACCTCCCCCGCGCTTTATATAGGTGCCAATGGCTTTACCAATACTTTCAACGGATTCAGGAGTGAGGTCTTTACCCACAATGCCGCGAATGTCATATTCTCTAAATATTTGTGGATTGATAGAAGATGTCATAATTATTTTTTTCCGTTAAAATTTTTATTCAGGAGGAAGGGTCATCTTCACTAAACGGTTCTTCGTTTTTTTCTGTTTCGGTCGGTTTTTTAATAAGCGTGCTGGTTACCTCAAAAGTTTTTCCTTCTCGAAAAACTGTTAAATTTATTTTCTGACCCGGCATTAAAGCTAACATTTTGCGACGAAACACAATAAAATTGTCGATTGGGTCATGATTAAATTCAACAATAATATCATTATTTTTCAAACCTGAAACTTCTGCAGGACTTTCTTTTTCCACACCCTTAATCAAAAGTCCACCTGCCCCATCAAAGCCCAGCTCTGCAGCTTGTGCACCGGAAACGGGCGCTGCACTGGCACCAAACCATCCTCGTTCTTCTTCGCCAATAATCAGCATACCCATAACTTCTTTCACCGTATTTATGGGAATAGCAAAACCAATCAACTGAGCCTGCTGAATTATCGCAGTATTGATTCCCACAACCTCACCATGAAGGTTTATCAGGGGACCTCCACTACTTCCGGGATTGATCGCTGAATCGGTTTGCAAAAAACTCACGAACTGATCTTTGGAACTAGGGGCCATCCTCTCCTTAGCACTGATTAGTCCTGACGTGACAGAATGTTGAAATCCCAATGGATTCCCCATTGCTAAAACAATTTCTCCCATTTGCAGCGCATCCGAATTGCCAAAAGGAAGAACATTAGGAGTAAAATCCAAGTCGATTTTTATGAGTGCCGTGTCCGACAATCGATCGATTCCTATAATTTGCGCAGGATATTCTTTCTGCGCTTCAGACATAACGACACGAATATTAACTGCATTTGAAATAACATGAGCATTGGTAAGAATATAGCCTTGCTGATTGATTAGAAATCCAGAACCCAGACTGAGCCCTTTCGAATTAAATGGGATAGGAACCTGAAAAGGTACAAAATCAAGAATGCTGGATACAATGGGGATATTAAACGGCAACAAACTGTTTGGATCGATTCCAATTTTGGCGTCTTTCTCTTCCAATCGAACGGTGTAAATATTGACAACTGCCGACTTTACGGATTCTGAAATACGAGCAAAGGTCTGATTGTCTATTGCGACGGGGGTTCTGTCCTGACTTTCTTCTACATCCTCCAATTGAGTCCAAAACTTTTCCAGATTGATATCTTCAATTGAGATGTCTTGAAAACGTTTATCGAATATGGGTGCATCTTTATCCACAAGTACTTTATTTGCCTGCTTCGCAGACTGTGAAACCGAACACGCCTGAATTACCCCGCATAATAGACCAACAAAAAAAAGGAGGTAGAATCTATTGATTGGAGTTAAAAAAAATTTAGAATTAAACAGAGGAAATTGCATTAGAAAGGGTTCCGGGTTATCCCACCATCAACAACAAAATTTGTTGCAGTGATCCATGCAGACTGCTCCGAAGCAAGGAAAAGAGCAAGTCCCGTTAAATCTTCGGGAACTCCCATTCTTTTCAGTGGAATATTTTTTCCCGTCTGCTCCATTATACTTTTTTTGGCCTGTTCAAAAGTGACGTCATCTCCCTGCGCGGCAGCCTCTTGTTCCCACGAACGGCTCCACACCGGACCCGGCGAAATCGAGTTGACACAAATATCATCCAGAGTTTGGGCCAACGAAACCGTCAGGTTGGACAACCCTGCCTTCATCGCATTGTAATGGGGAAAAATCTCCTGGGGATGAGACGCGGCGATAGACGATATGTTAATGATTCTGGGGCAAGAAGATTTTCTTAGAAAAGGGATACTTAACCGGCAAAGGCGAACCGCTGACATTAGATTCAACTGAAAGGAAGCTTCCCAATCTTCATCGGAAACTTCAAAAAAGTTTCCAAGCTTTAAAACTGCCCCGACATTATTGACTAGAACATCTATCCCGCCGAAGGTTTCTTGTACCTTGTCAAAAAATGCAACAACTCCCTCGGCTTTTGAAAGGTCAGCTGCGAAAAACATGTGACCCGAACCCTCAATCTCTTTCGCAAGCAAATCCAATCGTTCGGAACCGCGCGAGCAGCCCGCTACCTGCGCACCTTCTTTCGCAAATGCCAGGGCAAGGGCTCTGCCAATGCCATCTGCGGCACCGGTCACGATAACTTTTCGGTTTTTAAAAGAGGACAATACTTCAGACCGTTAATATAATGGAACAGAAGAGTCTATCTTTTCTGACCATTCATTGATTCCGCCGCGCATGCTTTTAAGATTTTTAAACCCCATTTCCTGGAGTGCCTTGGCAGCCTTCATGGAACGTACCCCGGCCTTACAATGCAAAACAATTTCTTCGTCTTGCTTCAAGCCATTGAGTTTTGACGGGTCTTTTGATTCAATATCACCGAGTGGGATCAGAATTGCCCCGCCAATCTTACAAATATCATACTCAGAGGGTTCACGCACATCAATCAGTCTGAATGCCTGCTTGTTGTCCATCATCTGCTTAACCTGTTCGACTCCGATTTCCATTTCATCGTCTTCCGGAGATTCCTCAACCGGAAGAATGCCACAGAACTCTTCATAGTCGATCAATTCTTTAATGGTCGGGTTGTCCCCACAAATCGGACAATTCTTATCCTTTTTGAGTTTCATTTCCCTGAACTTCATGCCAAGTGCATCAAACAGCAACAAACGGCCCACCAAGGTTTCCCCTTGCCCAAGAATTATCTTGACCGCTTCATTTGCCTGAATGAGGCCGACAATTCCCGGAAGAATCCCAAGGACTCCGCCTTCGGCACAACTGGGAACAAGACCTGGTGGCGGTGGTTCAGGGTATAAGCACCGATAGCAGGGCCCGATGCGCGAATCAAATACGGAAGCCTGACCTTCGAACCTTAAAATACATCCATAAATATAAGGTTTGTTTAAAAGCACACAAGCATCACTCGCCAAATAGCGTGTGGGGAAGTTATCGGTGCCATCGATGATGATGTCGTAGTCTTTAAAAATATCCATCACATTTTCAGACGACAACCTCACATTATATGTTTTCACATCAATGCTCGAGTTCAGGTCTGCAATCCGGTCTTTGGCGGAATCCACCTTAAGCTTTCCAACCGTTGACTCGCCGTGAGCAACCTGCCTTTGTAAATTACTAAAGTCCACCACATCGAAATCAATCAATCCTAAAGTTCCCACTCCTGCCGCGGCCAAATAAAGTGCCAATGGAGAACCCAAGCCACCGGTGCCGATCAATAGAACTTTTGCATTACAAATTTTTTCCTGTCCTTCAACACCCACTTCCGGCAACAATAAATGCCGACTGTAGCGGTTGATTTGATCTGTAGTTAAAGCCATAACTAAGTTTCCTGTCAAAAACGATTAATTTTCATTTATATAGATAAGGTTCCATTTTATCACCCACTAGCCGTGGGGGGCAACAAGTCTATTTCCAAAAAGCAAAAACGGATCGTTGAGCTTTGTACTAACGGCTCACCAGTAGAGCCTCCCCTGCAAAGGGGCCACTAGCCGTGGGGGGCAACAAGTCTATTCCCAAAAAGCAAAAACAGGTCGTTGGGCGTTGTACCAAAGGTTCGCCAGCACAGCCTCCCCTGCTAAGGGGCCACTAGCCGTGGGGGGCAACAAGTCTATTCCAAAAAAGCAAAAACAGGTCGTTGGGCGTTGTACCAAAGGTTCGCCAGCACAGCCTCCCCTGCTAAGGAGCCACTAGCCGTAGGGGGCAACAAATTACCCCTTCTTACACTCATTATATGCCGACTCGAATCCTGAAATGGACCCCTTTATAACCGAATCGGGAAGGCAATAGGAAATGCGAAAATAGCCTGGGGAACCGAACCCTCGTCCCGGCACCACCAGCACCTTTTTCTCTGCCAGTTTTCTCACAAATTCCACTTCATCTTCTATAGGAGATTTGGGAAAGAAATAAAATGCACCCTGAGGTTTAACCACCTCGTAACCAATACGAGTCAATTCACCATATAAAAAATCGCGTTTTTTTCGGTACTGCTCAACATCCACCGTTACCCCTTGAACATTTTTTACAACACGTTGGATCAAAGCGGGAGCATTAACGAAACCCAACACCCGGTTGGAAAAGATCAACCCGGCCATCAAGTTACCCGCATCTTGGCATTTCGGATGCACCGCCACAAACCCGATTCTTTCCCCCGGCAACGCAATGTCCTTCGAATGCGATGTGATGTAAATGGTGTTTTCATAAAACTCAAGAATGTTCGCAGCCTCTACCCCATCAAAGGTGATTTTTTGATAAGGGTCATCCGAAATCAAATAAACCGGCTTACCCGATTTATCTGAATGCTCTTTCAATATCGCAGCTAATTGTTTTAGTTCTTCACGCGAATAAACTACACCGGTGGGATTATTGGGTGAATTGATTATCACCGCCTTGGTTTTTTCATTCAGTGCATTTCTTAAGCTATCGAAATCAAGAGTAAAGTCTCCTTGCGTTTTAACAGATACCGCTTTGCCGCCGTGGTTATCCGCATAAAAAAGATACTCCACAAAATAAGGAGCGAAAATTATAACTTCATCACCACTATCAAGCAGGGTTTTCAGGGCAATGTTCAATCCCCCTGCAGCCCCACATACCATGACCAGGTCATTTGCGGAAAGTGCTACTTTGCATTCCTCAGACAGTGTTTCGGCAACTGCTGCTCTAACATCTTCGAATCCGGCGTTTGGCATATAACGGTGCAGTCCTGGTGAAATATCTTTTGCTGCCTGTACCAGAGCACTCTGCACTTCCTGAGGAGGTTCAATGACAGGATTTCCCAGGGAAAGATCAAATACATTTTCCTCGCCAAATTCTTTCTTCAGCCGAATTCCTTCTTCAAACATCTTCCTGATCCATGAAGATTTTTCCATGAATCCGCTTACTTTTTCTGAGATAGCCATTCTTCAATACCCTATTGAGTGGACTAACATTAAATTTTTAAAATAAACCTCCCATCCTTATCACAATCTGCGGTAAGGTTCAACGACACGCTAATTTATTATTATAGACACCCTATTTTTAACTATGGCAATTATAAATTTTGTTAATGTTTATAAATCTTATCAAAACGGAGCGACCTCAGTCGCAGCTTTGCAAGGTGTGAACCTGAGTTTTGATGCCGGCGATTTCGTCACGATTATGGGTCCCAGTGGGGGCGGAAAAACCACTTTACTAAACCTTCTGGCGGGACTGGACTTGCCTGATCAAGGTCAAATATTTTTACAAGGCCGGAAAGTCTCTGATCTCTCTGACCACGATTTAACCTTATTACGCAGAAAAGAAATTGGTTTTGTTTTCCAGTTTTTCAATCTGATGCCGACCCTGACGATTCAGGAAAATGTGGAATTGCCGCTTCTTCTTGCTCATTCCTCTAAAACTCAAGGCAGTCGTGTGCAAACGCTTCTAGAATATGTTGGGCTCTGGAACCGCGCCCAATCTTTTCCCGCAGAACTATCGGGGGGTGAAATGCAACGCGTTGCAATTGCTCGAGCGTTGGTACATCAACCCGTGATTTTGCTTGCAGATGAACCCACCGGCAATCTTGACTCAGAGAACGGACAAAAAATTATCGAGCTAATGAAACAAGCTGCCGCTGATTTTAATACCACAGTTATCCTTGTTACCCATAATCCACAAATAGCAGCATGCGGTAACCGGCATTTAGAAATCCGCGATGGAAAACTAACCGATATTTCATCGTGAGCTTTCTTTACTACTTCAAAGATCTTTTCACAGCACTCATCCTACGCCCGTTGATTCGTGACCCGTTTCGAACTGCTATTACTATATTTGGTGTCGCCGTGGGAGTGGCTGTCTTCCTAAGCATCCGGCTTGCCAATCAGCAAACCATGATGTCCTTCACCGAAAGTGTGGACCTGGTTCTCGGACGGGCTGATGCTGTCATCCGGGCCGAAGGCATAGACTTTGACGAAACCCATTTTGAAAAACTCCATGCTCTTAGAAAGGAAATCAAAGCCTATCCCGTCATCGAAGGTTATGGCACAGAATCCACCAGCGGCGAAGTTGTAGAAATCATTGGTACCGATCTATTACAAGACAGTGGAATTCGTGATTTTTCCCTCAAAACAGTTGAAAAAGATCTAAAAGGGTTATTGCCTCTCATCATGGATCCTACAGGAGTGATTCTTCCGGAAAAGTTTATACCTGATGTTCAGGTTAACGCAGGCAGTTCCCTGAAATTTCTAATTAAAGGAAAAGAGAAAAAACTCAAAGTCAACGCGGTACTTGAGAATAAAGGAATTGGAAAAGCTCTCAATGGAAATTTCGCGTTAATGGATATCGCGGCCGCTCAAAATATTTTTGAAAAAATTGGCCGCCTCGACCGAATTGATATTCAGTTCCTGCAAAAAACCAAGTTCGAGGTCATGCAAAAGAAGATTTCTGCCTTACTACCCAATCATCTTCAGGTGGAACGCCCGCAGCGTAAAAACCAGCAGGTGGAAAAAATGCTACAAGCATTTCAATATAATCTCACCGCCTTGAGTTTCGTTGCACTCCTTGTCGCCCTATATCTCATCTACAATATGATCGCGCTTTCTGTCGTGAGGCGCCGGGTCGAAATCGGGACGTTGCGTGCGCTAGGAGCAACCCCCACATTAATCTCCCTGATATTTTTTCTTGAAGCTGGAGTCATTGGTGCTATAGGTTCAATTTTGGGAATTGGCCTGGGTTATTATTTTGCCCAATTTTCACTGGATGCCATTTCTCTAACCGTCAACAACCTGTACGCGCCAAGCTACGTTACTGAAATCGATTTCCAATGGCAGGAAATGGGACCCTATTTTTTATTGGGAGTCATACTGTCATTCATTTCAGCGCTCATACCCGCTTGGGATGCAGCCACAACCCCGCCCACATCAGTAATGCGACGGGGAAATTATGATCTTAAACTTTTTCGTGGCAGTCGACAGTTAAACTATTCTGCTGGATGCGTCTTTTTGTTTGCCGGGTTCTGTTCTCAGCTTCCGCCCATCAACCAATTTCCTTATTTCGGTTTTTTTTCAGTTTTTTTGATTATTCTTGGCTTGTCCATGCTATCACCGGCAGCTTTACTTTGGACTCGCGATCAATTTCATAATTTCTTTAAAAATATGATGGGGGGAGAGGGGCTGTTGGCCTGCATGAATCTCTCGCAAAATGTTGGGAGAAACGCACTGGCTGTTTCCTCCCTGGCCATTGCATTTATGATGGTCATCAGCATGTCCATCATG
>CAZECX010000045.1:22886-25147 GCA_964510965.1 uncultured Nitrospina sp.
GGTTCATAGCTTTCGACAAACTGTAATTGTCTGGATCGACCAGACTTTAAAAGCAGATTTATTTGTCCGAGTTGCTGGGGGACGAGATATTGACTACCAACACACTCTTCCTTCTGATCAGGTCGAAAAACTCAAATTGGTTTCTGGCATAACAGCGATTGATCAATTTCGAGCTATTGATATTTCCTACAATAACCTGCCGGTTGTACTTGCTACAGGTGATTTTTCCGTATTATCAAAATTTGGCAACCTGGTCATAAAAGCCGGTAGCCCGGCAGGCAAATTAAACCACTACATGGTAAACCGTAATAGTGCGATTGTCTCAGAAGCCTTTTCTCTCAAGCACAAGGTTAAAGTGGGCGACACCCTAAATTTAAAAACTCCAAGCGGACCAGCAGATCTTGAAATTGCCGCGATTTATTTCGACTACTCCCGTGAAAGAGGGTACATCATTCTCGATCGAACCACCTTTTTAAAATTTTATCAGGAAAGTAAAATCAACAGTTTTGTGATTTATCTCAATGACAAAACCAAATTGAATAACGTTCGAAAAGAGATTTTAAATAAACTCCATGAACATCGATTGATCATTCGTTCAAACTCAGAACTCAAAAAACAGGTTCTGGAAGTTTTCGACAAAACTTTTGCCATCACCTACTCGCTCGAATTGATAGCGATTCTGGTTGCTGTGCTCGGATTGTTCAATACTCTAGTTTCTCTTATTCTGGAAAGAAAAAGGGAAATAGGAATTCTAAGGTTCATAGGTGCGTTCACCGGCCAAGTCAAACGCATGATATTGATTGAGGCAGGAATTTTAGGGCTGATCGGGTCAGTAATGGGTTTGATGGCGGGTATCGTTGTATCTTATATTCTAATTTTTGTTATCAACAAGCAATCCTTTGGCTGGACTATTCAGATTCACTTTCCCTATTTATACATTTTCCTTTTGGTCGCATTTTCCTGGGGAATTTCTGTTCTGGCAGGGCTCTACCCTGCCCGCCTGGCGCAGCAATTGAATCCAAAGGAAGCCGTAAGAGTGGAATAAAAAAAGGAATATTTTATCCTTGATTTTTATGTTTTATTTATATATCCTTTTAAAATTATAACTTTATATGGGTATATAAAAATGAATAAAAACACAAAAAAGAATGCTATGGAGACATTAAGCCCCTATCTTGGAACAATTAATGGATGCATCCATGATGGTTTTCAGGATTTTTTTGAAGCAAATGGCTTCGATCCAAGCTTGGTTAAAGGAACAAAAGCTGGGATTATTCATGATCGCACAGTCTCAAGGGTTGAAGAAGCATTCGAAAATCATCCAAAGGCAAAGACCTTTGTAATTAATGGCCTTTTTTTATTAAAAATTGAAGAGCAATATTTAATTCGGTTCAAAAAATTAAATTCGAGCTTACGACCATCGAATATACCTACGCAACAACAGTTCGACTTCGAAAGCCAAATGTCATTACCGGGTATTCCTGGCACTCTCATAAAATTAACAGCAGGGTATGTTCCGAATCAATTTTGGACAAAAATTGACAGCGCGCATTTGGTCTGTCACCAGAATGAAGTGTTGCTTTGGGAGCATGAATTAATACTCGCAGTGCCTGATTCAGTTATCACATTTCCTGATCAAAAAACTCAAGAACAAGACACCCCAGTCAAAAGAATCAAAAAAGACGAAGCTGCAATCATTAAAAAACGCGTTATAAGGAAACCCTCAAATAGTTAGAACTTGGCAAAATGGAAAAAAAATTTAATCCTGAAATGATGACATTGGCAAGAGAGTACCGTGGTTTTAGCCAAACTGGCCTCGCCAAGCATTTAAAAACTAGCCAAGCAGAAGTATCAAAAATTGAAAATGGCTTGAGGAAATTCTCAGATGATTTTCTCGAAAAACTTTCGATCGGTTTGGAATTTCGCCCTAGCTTTTTCTTTGAAGATGGAAGGTCTTATTTGGGTTTGAGTTATAACAGGAAGCGACAAGCTTTAACGAAAAAAGTATTTGGTAGGATTACAGCCCTCTCAAATATATATAGAATTCAGATTCAAAAACTCTTACGATCTGCAAAATTAAATGAAAATCGAATTCCAAAATTTGAACTTGAAGAATTTAATAACGATCCACAAGAAATTGCAAAAAATACTCGCATGGCATTGGGTCTACCTAAAGGGCCTGTGGAAATGTAACAAAGACCTTGGAAGACGCAGGTGCAATGGTTATTCATTGTGATTTTGAAACCCGATTGCTAGACGGC
>CAZECX010000046.1:0-24942 GCA_964510965.1 uncultured Nitrospina sp.
TCACAGCTGACTTAATCTGCTTGCAAGTGAGGCCTTCAGCATGATTTAAAATCGCGCCTCTTAAATCCGCTCCTTGAATACGAGCCTTATCCAGTTGGGCACTACTAAGATTTGCTCCGTTTAAGTTTGCCTGACTGAGGTCAGACTTTCTAAGGTCCGCATTCCAAAGATAGGTATTGGACAGGTTAATTTTGCTGAGATTCAATCCTTTTCCTTCACGAAGATCTCTGCATTTGAATTCTGAGTCTGGAGACTCTTCCCACAATATGTAGTCAGGCAATCGGGTTTTTTCATCGATCACAGCTGACTTAATCTGCTTGCAAGTGAGGCCTTCAGCATGATTTAAAATCGCACCTCTTAAATCCGCTCCTTGAATACGAACATTATGCAGTTGGGCACTACTAAGATTAGCTCCGCTTAAGTTTGCTTCGCTAAGATTGGTATTATTTAATTGAGAATTAACAAGATTAGCCTGTTTCAAGTTGGCGTGACTAAAATTTAAATTTTGAAGTTGGGACCAACCGAGATTGACATTTTGAAAGTTTGTCTGACTAAGGTCAGACTTTCTAAGGTCCACATTCGGAAGATAGGCATTTGATAGGTTTATTTTTCTGAGATTCAACCCCTTTCCTTCACTAAGGTTTCTGCAATTGAATTCTGAGCCTGAAGATTCTTCCCACAATATGTAGTCAGGCAATCGGGTTTTTGCATCAATCACAGCTGACCTAATCTGCTTGCAAGTTAGCCCAACCACATTCCCCAAATATGCTGCTTTAAGAATAGCACCACTCAAATCTGCTCTAAATAGCTTCGCATTCTTAAGGTTGGCATTACTAAAATTTACGGAACCAAGTTCTGCAGCAATAAGATTTGCCCCTCTTAAATCGGCTCCTGACAAGTTGGCTTTTTCAAGATACGTACCATGCATATCAGCCTCAGCTAAATCCGCCCCTCTTAAATCGGCTCCTTGAATACGAGCCTTATGCAGTTGGGCATTGCCAAGATTTGCTGCTTTAAGAATAGCACCGCTCAAATCAGCTCTAAATAGCTTCGCATTCTTAAGGTTGGCATTACTAAAATTTACGGAACCAAGTTCTGCAGCAATAAGATTTGCCCCTCTTAAATCGGCTCCTGACAAGTTGGCTTTTTCAAGATACGTACCATGCATATCAGCCTCAGCTAAATCTGCACCTTCAAGATGTACCTGGCCTAAAATTAAACCTCCTAAGTGGTTTTTTTTATTCTCAATTTCCTTTGCGAGCTTTTTATTTATAAGCCCATAAAATTCTCGTTCCCCAAAAAGAGAATCATCAGCCTTCAAAAGTTTCCAGAAAACGGGTTTAGTTTTCCTTACCATATTTTGAACGCGGGCAATTTTGCTCCAATCAGAGTTATTTCCATGGGTTAGCTTTTTCACCAAATTATCAGCTCTATTGGCAATAATATTACTTTCTTTCACGTGAACATATAGACAGAGGACAAACATGAGTATGTAAACCCCTAACAACCAAATAAAGCAAAGGAATAAAGGTTTTAGAATTAAATTATCAATATTTTTCATTTGAAGAAGGCTAATCAAAAATATAACTTTAAGATAATATTTTTTCCGTTGGAAGAACCTCTCTCTATATTTAACACCTTAATAACTTTGGTTTGTAGCAAAAACTCAGGAAGGGAACAAACAGAAAAGCAACATAAAATTGGACTTTATATTAATCAGAGTTGTTTTTAGATCTTAAAATTTTCAAGTAATGTAATTAATGCGAAACACCTTCACAACGCACAACCTTTATAAATGTTAACCACAGAACATACATATCAAAACAAAAAGACTGGCGCTCAACATACTCGAAATCCAAATCGACTTTAGAAGATATAGGTAATTCATCACGACCATTCACTTGCGCCCATCCGGTTAACCCGGGGACAAGCTTGTGGATTCCTTTTTCTGTGCGTAATCTGATCAAATCATCTTGATTGAAAATAGCCGGGCGAGGACCTACAAAACTCATATGCCCGATTAGAATACTCCATAACTGGGGCAACTCATCCAAACTGGTTTTTCTCAGAAATAAGCCCACAGGAGTAATAAATTGTTTGGAATCATTTAATAAATGGGTTGCGATAGCAGGAGTTTTCCGCTTCATAGTTCGAAATTTGGGCATTTTAAAGATTTTATTATTTTGCCCAACTCTGTCAGACCAATAAATAATGGTTCCTTTTGAAGTTATCATTAAAACCAGCGCTATTACAGTAATGGGAAGAATTAAAAAAAAAGATGCGATTAAGGCTAACACTAAGTCAAAGCAACGTTTCATACTAATGTCTTTCAGAGTTTTTCAGAAAATGTTTCGTTGTTTTAAGCAGTGCTGTATCCACCGATATTTTAGGTGTCCATCCGAGCAACTGTTTTGCCTTAAAAATGTCCACCTGCAGAGATCCACATAAGCGTTGAGAATATTCCGATTTTCCAAGTATTAATGCAACCGTTCTCAGTAAAAGTGCTGGAATAGGAATCAGTCGCGAAGATTTTCCAAAGGCCTTTGCCATCCGCCGCAACAATTCCGGGGTTGACATATCATCTCCGTCGCTGACTAAAAAAGTTTGATTGATTGCGGCGGGATGATGCAAACAAGTTAATATTAGATCCACAAGGTTATCCAAAGCAACGAAACTTCTACTATTATGAATTGCCCCCAAGGGTAATGGCAATCCCGAATTAACAAGTCTCATTAGTTTGAGAAAATTCGCCCTCACTGCGGGGCCGTAAACTAAGGGGGGCCTAATGATTACTATTTCCAACTTGCTGTTGCAGGCAATTTTTTGCAATACTTGCTCGGCTTCCCATTTGCTAAGACCATAAGAGTCTTCTGGAGCAGGGATATCATCCGCCTTAAAAGGATGGTCACTAGTACCTTCCCCATTTACTTTTACACTACTTATATATATAAACCTCTTTATGCCGTAACTGACAGCCTGCTCAACCAGACAACGAGTTCCTTCAACATTAATTTCCCGATATACTGCCAAGGGGTCATTCTCTGAGTCACGTATGACATGCGCGCGAGCAGCACAATGCACGACCACATCCACCCCAACGAGAATCTCCTTCCAAAATTTGCTTTTTCTCAAATCCGAAACAACTTGGTAATCGACTCCCGGCACAGGATTTGTTGGGGAATGCCTTACCACGCCAGTTGTCGTCACGCCCTGCTCCATCAGATGTCGGCACAATTCACTACCCACAAAACCTGATGCTCCAGTGACTAAAACCTTCATTTTAAGAATTCCTTGTAAATATTCAAAGTTTTAGCAATGACATGCTTTGAGGAAAACTTATCAAGAACAAGTTCTCGACTGTGTTTTCCCATTTCGGCTCGCAAATCAGGGTCTTCTATGAGACGGAGTAATGCATTAGATAAGGAAAAAGAGTCACATTTTGGCACTAAAATTCCGTTGTAGTCGTCGCGAACTATTTCCCGGCAACCTGGAACATCGGTCGAAACGATAGGAAGCCCGCAGGAGGCCGCTTCAATAAGTACTTTTGGCAAACCCTCTCTGTAAGAAGGAAGGCAGGCAATATGCGTGGAGCGGAAAATGGGAACCATGTCCTTTTGATGCCCCCACCATTCAACAATATTTTCTTTTTCCCAAGTACGAATCGTTTCTTCAGGGATAGACGCGGGGTTATCAAGATCAGGATTTCCAACCAAAACAAAACGAACATTGCTCACTTTTTGTTTTAAATCACGTGCCGCAGCAACAAACTCACCTACCCCTTTGTCCCATAATAACCGCGCAGCCAAGACCACGCATACCGGGCCCTTAATTTCAGAGGTAGGCAAAAATTTATCCGTGTCGACTCCCGCCCCTTCCACCATACGAATTCGAGATTGCAAAACACCTGCCTTCGTGAGCAATTCTTCATCATCAGGGTTCTGAACAATTACTCTACTATGCGGAGAGTTTAGTAGGCGTGCAAGAAACCAGGTTACCAACGGGCGTCCGAATCGTACAATAAGGTTGTTAGATATGAAAAGCCAACCCAGCCCCGTCACCGCATTCACCTGAGCCGGGATGTTTGCAAAGCGAACGGCTAAAGCCCCATACAACACCAGTTTCAGCGCAACATGATGCACAATATCTGGTTTTTCTCGGCGATAGAGTTTTAATAAAGCCAGAAATTCCAGCATGGGGTTACCAGCACGCCTTGATAATTCAAATGGAATCAAACGAATGCCGGCTTTTTGGATAACATCTGAATGCTTCGCCACCCGAGTAGCCACTGCAACATCATAGCCAGCCTCAGAGGCAGCAATAGCAAGTTGTAATCGATGGGAGACAAAATACCAATCCTCGGTAACAACAAATAGCAATTTTGGTTTGCTATTTGTTTGGCTTTTATCCATTCAAACTCCCATTATCATATAAAACTTTTTTATATAGAATTTTCAATTCACCTTGAACCAGAAAAGCGACGTATAAAGCAGAACTCCTATTGAAAGATTACCTACATTTACTTACGAAAACCCACAGCGCACCAATAAGGCATATTTTTAGAAAATTTTATACGTTCTAATCCTGCTTTTTCCATCATTGACAGAATCTGTCTTTTAGAAAATCGCTTCTCCAATCTAGTACCCAACCTATCCAAAGCATCAGTACGCATTGTATAAAAACTGCAATTCCTGTAAAAACTTAATGGAATTTTATTGACGTCCACTCCGATAATTTCTAATAAACGGGAAGTTTTAGCTAAAGGAAAATAAACCAAAAGAGCAATTATCTGACTCGCAAAAAACCTTAATTCATTTGGGAATCTGGATATGATCTTACGCAAACCATCACTCAAACGCCAAATTGTGATAAACCACCAAGGCCGGTTATCAAAAGAATAATAAAGATAAATTAAAAATGGAGCGCCCACCTTAAGTTTCTCCACACATGCTTTTATTCCAGCCTCAGTATCGGGGACATGATGTAGAACACCTAACGAATAGCAAAAATCCATACTCGAATCCTTCAGAGGAATTGCATCAACAGCTGCATTGTAAAAATCACAATTTGAAAAATGAGATAGATTTTTACGCGCTACATCCAAAGCCGAACTCGGATCAATGCAATACAAGTGACTCACTCGAGGAGCAACCAATTTTGCCCACCTTCCACTGCCACACCCAAGATCAAATCCCTTAGCATCTTCAGTCAAAACATCCCAGGGAAACAGAGAAAAGTAATTTTCAAACAACTCCCGGTGCTCGTTTTCAGACAATTCCGATTGGTCAAAACGAGTCCACTCATCACCAAATCCAACAACTGTCTTACTATCAATATTTTTTTTAGGGGTCATTTCTTTACACTGAAAAAATATTAATACTTAACTTAACTTTTTGCCCCCGATAGTCTTTTAGATTGATACATCCAACTCAACCAAATGCTTTTTGATTTTGCTACCAATAAGGGGAACCCCATGCTAACGATAATCCACCAAGTTAACAAATGGTGTCTCATAGCGGTCCCAACATTTGTCGTTCCCATTGCCCACAAAAGTGACATCCCAAGATATAAAATCAACATTAAACCCAGCAATCTTTTTTGCAAACCAACGGCGCCCCACCAGGTCAGCACAGAAAACCATAGAAAACTCAAACGCAACATGGCCTCTATAATAGCGTAGGAGTGGAAAAAGCTATTGATCCGCATCGAAAACCCCGCAATCAAATAGTAGACGTAAATCTTCAGACCCGAGTAGACAAGCATAAAAGGTGAAGAAGAATCCAAAGTTACATCATATGTGGTACTCCCTATCGAACTCATTGATAATTCGCGCCACCGCATAATGGTTTGAGCAATGGTATTCTCACCTGCAAGTAAACGCTCAATTAACAAAAAAATGCTACTCCCCTTGTCTAAAAAGGAAAGAATGCCAGCAGAAAATAGCGGAACAAGCATTATTGCCACCAACTGCAACTTTTTCACATTACCAAATCGGCTTATAGGCCTTAAAGGCCATACCATAAATAAAAAAATCATGAATACCGTATAAATAGCCAGCGCACTATGAAACAATCCCATTAAAAAAGCAGATATGATCATCAGACAAAAGCAGGGAATATTCAATTTGCCATCAACAGAAGTTTTCATGCCAAAATAAACAGCAAGCATAAAAAAGAATACTTCGTATGATTCCCGTAATGTTATCGACCCCAATAGAATCATAGTTGGCAATGCACCGAATAAGGCAAGAGAAAGTGCGGGATACTTGTCTAACTCCAAACTTCGGATTATCTTAAGAAAAACAATGCAAGATAAGGCAAAAATTAATATTGAAAATTGTTCCCCGATCAGAATTGATGAGCCAAACCATTGGTACAGGCTCCCAAGCAGTTCGTAATAAAAGGCTCGTCCCTTTAAAAAACTATCAAATGAAAGCGGAACAGATAAGTGTGAACTGCGGTATACCATCTCTCCCCTATCACTCAACTCTTTTGCGATAAGATGGAAAGAAAAGTTCGCATCACTCTCCGCACCAAATGTTCCCGACCTATAACCCCTGGGGAACAAGTGAGCATTTAGAAATGCAATGACCTGGTGGAGAAAAATCACAAACCAGTATGTCAAAATTATCGATCTGCTTTTTCTTAATTCGCGAGAAAAAATGGGTACTAGAAAAATAAATACCACCAAAAAAATAGCCGCAAAAATTTCGGGCCCGAAAGATGAAATTAATATTTCCCCACAGCCATTGTACCCACAAAACTCATTTCCGTCATATATCATAAATGCCCTATCCCAGGTTTATCTTTCCCGTATATTTAACATTTACGAAATGCCATCAATCGCGTATCCGTACATAACTTCTCATACTTTTTATATATGTCAGGGCGATAAAGTTTTTTACAAAGGAGATAATCTTCAGACAAAACCGCTTCGAAGCCTAATCCCTTAAAAGTGTTTTCGATGCGTTGCCATTCAATATGGTCATTCGGCCAAACGTGGATATCGCCTTCATTCGAATATTTCGGGTTGAACCACCTGCGGACCTTTCCAACATAATTTGAAAAATTCAGATATTTCCTCCAGTCTATGCGGAGGGCTTTGGCTTGAAATTCCTCATAAAGCGGATTACCCAACCAAAATTGATCTGTAGGCTCATGGTCCAGATAAATAACGCCACCCGGTTTACAGACTCTAGCAAGTTCAGTAAGGGCGGCAAGATAGTCAGGAATGTGATGCAAAACAGAGTATACAGTGATGAAATCAAAGTTATCCGTTTCCAGAGAATCAAGGTTTTTGCCATTCAAAATCAGGGTCGACAATCGATCACTGGGAAACTGTTCACGAACCAGTGTCAAGAAGTGACTCGAAACGTCTGCAGCCACTACATCAACATTCAAATTCAGCAGGTGTCGTGTCAAGTTTCCTGACCCACAACCATAATCCAGGGCCGTTAGCTCTTCTGAACCTGTGTTAACCTCCTGCAAAGATTTCTTAAGTGCCAACGACAATCGGTCCTGCTCTGCATCATTAAAAATTTCTCCATGCGCAGAGGCATAATCATTTGCAATTTTGTCATGGACTTCGATATTTTCAATAATTTGCTGTACTTGAAACCTATCTAAAAGCCTCATATAGGTCTCCCTTTCATGCTGGTCAAGCTTGGAAGGTTCCATTATTCCTAGAACATGTTTACGAACCGCACTTCCCATTGAGCGAGCATAAGCAGGGTTTTTCAGATATCGTTCCACGGCATTGGTCATTTTTTCCCAATCACGGTGAGGAACCAACTCACCCGTGGCACCCGTTTGAATGAGCTCACTCTGCCAATCAAAATCGTAAGCCACGATAGGAGCGGCGCCCAATGCGGCCTCAGTAAGGGCTCTTCCCATAAAAGGCGAAACCACAACAGTAGCTAACGGAATAACCTGCGCGAGCCATTCTTGATCTTGGTTTCCACAAAACACAACTTGCTCTTTCACTCCAAGTTCACGCGACAAATCGACGAGGGATTCTCGAAGAATCCCATCACCCACGATAACAGCTTGAAAATCATAACCACGCCGCCTGATCTCTGCCAGGACACGCACCACATCCTCCAAACATTTGAGACTCTCCAATCGGGCAATCGTAAGCAGAAATCGTTCATGGTTCACACCAAGCGCATCTAACAGATGTCGACCATCTGGACGGGCGGAGGGCTCACCCAAATGTTGTCTGGCCAATAGGTTGCCATATCTAAAAAGGGTCGAGGCCTCAGGCCGTGCACCGTTGGCAAGAGCAAAATCCAGGTTATTCTGGTTTGCACCAGCTACAATATCAGCACGAGAAAGAACAAACCTCTCAAAAAACTTTTCTATACGCCTGGTTTTGAAAAAATTTGGCATTCCTATTATGCCAGTCGCCTCGTAATTTAGATCTAAATTTACTCCCACTCGAACGAGAAGCGGGATACCACAAAGGCGGGAAAGAGCCCAACACAAAAGACCCGTAAATGGAAAATGACCGTCCGCTCTAATAATGCTAATTTTTTCTTTTCGTATCAAACGTGCCAGATCAAAAATAATCCCAATTTGAGATAGCAGGAAATTCAGCGGTAGCAACCCTCGTAACATATCGCTTCGCCCCACCTTTCCTTCGATAAAAGTGTGAGAAGGGTTTAACTCATGGTACTGTGGTTTGCCATACTTACTGGTCCACTCTTCCGAAGTGACGAGAGACGCAAAAGGATGAACAGTCCATACATGTTCAAAAAACCCATCTAATTCCTGGCAAGTGATGGAAGATTCCAGCCCACGCTCACGGATCGCTTCAAACGAGAAATTAGATTCCACCACAAGAAGTCTCCGCACTGCCTCTGGAGATTTTTCTGAATTACGACTCACTGTTCACCTGACTCCATAACTGGAAAAAATATCGCCCTGCGATTTAGCAGGCCCTCTTCAACATTTGAAAACACATTGAATTGACATGTCATAATTTTTTATAACCCTACTAATTAAAAGGTCACTCTTAAAAACAATTTTTACCAGAAAATATAGTTCAAGAAACTATGGCCACTAAAAAGCAGACGAAAAGGAATTCAAACCTCAACCCACTTCTTCAACAACTCTTCCCATTTACTGCAAATTTTTTCCTTGGAAAAAACCGCCATGGAATCTGGCCCTGCATCACCAAACCTCTTGCGCAATTCAGAAGAGCTCATCAAGTCTCTCATTCCATCTGCCAATGCATTAACGCGATTGGAACCGGAAACCAGGATACCGTTTTGATCATGCTTGATCAGTTCGTTTGTTCCCGGACAATCTGCAAAACCCACTACCGGCAAACCCGAAACCAATGCTTCAGCAGTGGCCAATCCAAAGCTCTCATAGAGAGACGGGACCACAAAAATCTGAGCTCGCATGAATTCCTCTTCTACATTAGGTATTGTTCCGGAGAGTTGGATACGGCCCTGAAGTTTCAGCTTTTCTATCTGAGCCTCCAGCTCAACTCGCAATTCACCATCCCCAAAAATTTTTAAATCCCATTCCGGGTATTCATCTGCCAACTTTGCGTAAGCGTCTATTAAAGTCTTATGATCCTTCTGAAAAACCAATCTTCCAACAGACAATATAACTTTTCGAGACGTGCAAGAGTCTAATGTGGACTTATCAACCCCTTTAGCAAAGCTGATGGGATTAGAAATAACAGTCATATGTTTCTTGAGCCGACCATTAAAATCCTGCCGAAGCTTTTCGGAAATCACAACGGTATTCTTTGTGAAATAGGGGGTGGCTTGCAAAAGAAGGTATTCAAATGGATGATATTTATAGTGCTCCACGCCAATATGCTCACTGGCAATCACAGGGATCCCAGTGCCAACTAGTGCTATACCAAGCGGAACAAACATACTGTGCATAAAACCAACCACGATATCTGGTCGGTTCTCCACTATTTTTCGTCGCAAGAAAAAAAACCGTTTCACCATTTCCAATAAAGTGGAACGCTTTTCTACCCTACCAATACCCAATTCAATCCTACCTATTGACGAGTCTAATGGATAAAATGATTTACCATTAGGCTCATCATAGCTTAATACCGAAACGTGGTGACCTCTTTCTGTAAGGCCACTAACAACTTCTGACAATACACGCTCTGCGCCACCACCAACGCTATTCATCGACTTAATTGCAAATAATATTTTCAAAACAGCGTCTATCTCCTGACAACATCTCTTTTCAAGAGCCGACCAGGTAGCCCCAACAATACTGCCATCATTTTTTCCAATCCCAATCAGAGAATAACTACAGGCGTGACGAAATTCGCGCAAACTGAAATGCCATGCGCTCGCTTTTTGTTCCCCAACTGAATCGACCGCCGGTCAAGAACACATCTTCAATCCCCAAAATCTGGACATTCCAAAGTTCTGAATCAATGCTATCAACAACAGGCCCAACCCCCCAATTTGGATAGTCGTCAAAAAACACAATACTTTTCTTATGCAACAAATCTTTCACATTTTCCCAATCCGAGGCCACCGTTTCCTCAGAATGTCCACCGTCTATGAAAACCAGATCCATCTTTGGCAACTGCGCTTTTGCCATAGGCAATGATTCTGTTGTATTACCAGAAAACAAATGGCGCCTCTTTACTCCTTTTCGACCTAAAAATCGATCAACTTGATCTTTTGAGGGCACTAATAGCGAAAATTCTTTAGTGAACGTTTGCCCATCAATGGATTCGAACAAATCAAACCCAAAATATTCAACATTGGGGCGATATTGGGATGCTCGTTGATACATTCGAGCCGCATTAATCCCATCATTTGTTCCAATCTCACAAATAGAGCGAGGGTGTAAACTATCTATTTCCTTATACAGTTGTTCATATCGTTTGGGATAAGGAGAAATACCAAGGCTGGTTTTAATCCAGTGCTTGAAAAAATTTTTAAGGTAGTACATATATGACGGATCACTCTAGCAAGTTATCAAACCTGAAGGAACTCTTTCTCAATTAAACATTTAAATCAATTTCTGCCCCTTCCCTAACACTTTTCAAATCAAAAACTATCTGACAAACGATTTTATCAAGAAAATGATCTTGGAAAAATCAATTCCCGATCGACTCCAACCAAGCTTGGAACATCAGTATCGCCCAAAGAGAGTGGTCCCAATTTCGTACTCCAGATAGATGCTCCAACCATTTAGCGCGAATGAGATCTGGGTTAAAATAGCCCTCCCGACGTAACCGTTTTTCGGAAATCAATTCCTCCGCCCACTCCTTTAATGGACCACGTAACCATTCATCCAGAGGAACACCAAACCCTTGCTTAGGTCGCTCAATAATCTCTCTAGGAACATATTTATAGAGAATTTGCCTTAGCGCCCATTTCCCCTGGTTATTGCGCAATTTCATACTTAAAGGCAACTTCCAAGCCAGCTCCACCACTCTATGATCAAGAAACGGTGTGCGCGTTTCCAAACTGGTACTCATGGCGGCCCTATCTACTTTCACTAAAATATCATTCGGCAAATACGTCATTGAATCTAAATACATCATACGGTGTTCAACATCCGACAAGGCGGGCCAGTCGTTTTTCTTTTTGAGCAACGTTACTGGTTCGCAAGCTCCTTTAACAACCTTATCGGGATTTGACCACTCAGACACCAGGCTAAAAAAGAGCTCGTCTTCATTTCTTATATTCACCAGTCTCTCGGCAAGATTATGCAATTTCTGGCCCACAAAGCATAAGTCACTTGAGGAAGGGAGAACACAGCTAACCATAGAGTAAACCTTGTCCCAATAATGAACGGGAAGAGATAGAATGGCTTTTGCAAACAATTGCCGAGTACCATTTGGCAGCCAGGACACCTTGTTCCAAATTTTACGCACCCAGAAATAACGGTTATAACCACCAAACAATTCGTCTCCCGCGTCACCTGACAAAGCAACAGTGAGATGTTTTTTCGCTTGAGAGCATAATAAATGGGTGGGTATCTGCGATGAATCGGCAAAGGGCTCATCATATAAGTTAGGTAATTGTTGAACCAGGTCTAATGCGTCTTTTGCAGTAACGTAGAGTTCAACATGTTTCGTTCCCAAATGGCTTGCCACTTTTCTAGCATGTTCCGCCTCATTGTATTCCTTTTCCCGAAAACCTATTGTGAAGGTATTGATTGGAAAGTTGGACTCAGACTGCATCAAAGCCGTAATCAAAGAAGAATCTATCCCCCCCGAAAGAAAAGCTCCCAGTGGCACATCAGCAAGGGATTGCAGTCGCACGGAATCACGTAATTGGACCTCCAGCAGTTCAAGTGCTTCCTGTTCCTTGGTAACTAATGACCTTTGGCCTGATTCCACAACCTCATGCAAAGACCACCATCGATTTATACTCAATCCATTTAAGGTAAGAGGGGCATGAGGCGTTATTCCATTTGGGTAGTTCCGTGCGCTAGCCAAATCCAAACTCAGCATGCAGCCCGGCTGCAACTTATAGATACATTGATAGATGGAAAAAGGGTCTGGGACAGCCATATGGCGAAGGTAAAGGGCTAAAACATCACGATCAATGTTTCCCGCAAAGCCTGGGTATTTTCTTAAGGCTTTTAATTCAGAGCCAAATATAAACGCACCCGCAGACCAACCGTAGTAAAGAGGTTTCTCACCAACGCGATCACGTATCAGGTGCAGTTTACGCTCCCTTCGATCAAAAAGGGCAATGGCAAACATACCTATAAATTTAGAAAGAGAGCTCTTGATGCCCCATCGGGCGATCGCCTCTAACATCACCTCTGTGTCTGAATGCCCGCGCCAATGGACCTCTCCCTCGCCTTCTAATTCGGCTCTCAAAAGCGGATGGTTATATACCTCACCATTAAACACCATCACATAGCGACCGTCCTTCGACAGCATGGGTTGATGACCCTCTTGAGATAGATCAAGGACAGAGAGCCGACGGTGACCGAGCGCAACCTCGGCTTCATCATCCCCCCAAACGCCATTATCATCCGGCCCCCGATGAACTAATGAGGCAACCATATCCTCAGCCACCCCCGTCAAATCCCAATCATGGACATGGCCAAATATTCCAACAATTCCACACATTATTTTTTATTTATTAATTGTGACTTTCCCGATATCAGAGGGCAGTTATTTAAGGCAAATTCTTATTCTCAAAATCTACGGAGCTGAGGTAGCCAAGATAGGAATGGCTGCGTGCCAATTGTAACACCTTTCGATATATTCAAAAATGGCCGTTTTGGCTTCCTGAAAGGGTATTGTAAGTTTTTCCGCGAATCTGCTCCACCTTTAAAGAGCACCTACTAAAATTATTATACTCCCCACTTTCTTGCTGTCCACTTTTACCAAGAAACATCACTATTTATGTTAATATATAGAGCCAAATGCCGATAAATAAAGGGCAGATTATGGAGTTTAAATCTAATTTGGGGCTCCCAGATCCTCGCTTTTTATACTTGGAGTTACGCTTTTATGAATGATAACCACACCAGTGTATCTAATTCAGAATTACTCGAATCAGGCAATGTGCTTATTGATGAGCTAGAACTCAAAATCAATAAACAAAAGGTAACCCGGCGTAAATTGCCGACAATGGACAAAAAAGTGGTTTTGATCAGGCCAAATCCAGAAGACTGGACGGAGGCGGATCGTTTAAGGGTGGGGTCTCCAAGCAGCTTATTGGCAATTGCCTCTGTTCTCCAGGAATCAAATGTTCCCGTTGAAATAATTGACTTTTCAGTTTTAACGGAAAAGGAAGAGGAGGAATGCCTTAATCATCTGGCAAATAGAGATGACATGTTAATTGTTGGCTTCAGCCTGATGTCTGTGCAAATTGCCCATTGCTTGAGGATTATCAAGAGACTTAAAGAAAAGCAGCCAAAAATAAAAATAATTATTGGCGGTATCCATGCGGTGCTGTACCCGGAAGAAACCTGCGAACACGAACTTATTGATTATGTTTGTTATGCGGATGGCGAGGATATGATGGTCGACCTGGTGGAGTTTCTTAATAACGGGGAAGAAGGATACCCAGAACATGTTGCTGCTTTGTTATATAAAAAAGATGGAGTTGTGCAGAAAAATCCTGTGGGCGATTTGCCTGAAATAAATGACTTACCGTACTCACCCTATGATTTGTTGGATTTAGAGCGTTATGTTCATCGAAGTTGGCATCCAACCGATCCCACCCATAAAACCAGGTATTTTGATATTTTAACGGGAAAAGGATGCCCGTTTAGATGTACGTTTTGTACAAATGCCTTGGAAGATTTTTATGATAGGGAATATAGGGGAATGTCTGCCGAAAGAATATTAGATGAAATCGAATATTTAATGAAAAGGTACGATGCCAAACATTTTAAATTTGTTGACGAGTTATTTTTTGTAAATAGAAAACGCCTGATGGCCTTTTTGGATCTCGTTGAGAAACGGAAATTAAAATTCACATGGACCGCAAATATTAGAGCAGATTACTTCACTCGTACCTATGTGGACCGAAAAGTTTTGCAAAGAATAAAAGATGCCGGATGTGTATTTCTAACCATGGGCGTGGAATCTGGCTCTCAAAGGATACTAGATTTTATGAAAAAAGATTTGAAAATAGAATCTACCATTGCTGCTGCTGAATCTCTGGCTGAAATTGGGGTGACCGGCGGCTTTTCTTTTATGTATGCATTGCCTGGCGAGACAAATGAAGATATAAAAGAAACGTTTAGACTAATTCAAAAACTATACGATATCCATCCTGATACTTATATCTTTGGACCGGCTATATTTAGGCCTTATCCAGGAAATTCCCTGTATGACATGTGTGTTGAAAAAGGTTTTCCAGAAAAAAAACGTCTGGATGATTGGGGTCGAAAAGGGAAAATCGAAAGAGAGTGGGGGTTTGCCGAGGCTGAAGATTATAAGTGGGTTGATAAACCAGAGGAATTGGCTTACCTCGGGTTTTATGGGAAGTTGGCATACATTGGTGTGCAAAAAGGGACTGGATTTCTAATGGGTAATATCCAAAAATTCTTATCGATTATTGCAAAATACAGATTTGAAAATGACTTGTATGCTCTCCCTGTCGAATATTTCTTGTTCAAGAAAGTGATGCCATATATTCAGATGTTGAGGTGGACCAGTTTGTCTTGTCAGAGTGGAGGACAAGCAAAATATTCTGAAACTATGTGACCGTATCCAGCCCCCGATGAAATAATGTCAATCTTGAGCAGTCTCTCCGTAACAGTTCATCGGTACCCCACAACAAGAAGATTGGATATTACATCCTATTTTTATGTTCTAAGAATGGTATATCGAGTAAGATCAAACTCTTTCTTCCCCTGACTTAATCATTTCCTGAAAGCTGGGACTGCTCTCGCGCAGTTGTTCGTAAGTACCTTGTGCCACTACTTTGCCATGCTCTAGCTCAATAATGACATCGCAATACCGCACAGTTGTAAGCCTGTGAGCAATTATTAAGATAGTGAGATCACGGTTTAGCTCTTCAAGGGCTTTCATAACCAACCGTTCTGTGGAATTGTCAAGGGCACTGGTGGCTTCATCAAATATCAAGACACTGGCTTTTTTATAGAGCGCACGGGCAATGCCAATGCGTTGCCGCTGACCTCCTGAAAGACTAATTCCGCGCTCACCCACCAAAGCCTTATACCCTTCCGGCTGGTTTTCAATAAAATCCGCAATTTGAGCCTTGCTTGCTACCTCTTTCACTTTTTTCATATCAATAGATTCTAAGGGCACACCAAATGCGATGTTCTCTGCTATTGTGGAATCTACTAGATAGATGCTTTGCGGAACATGAGCAATCGTTCTTTGCCAGGCGCCGATATTCTCTCCACTTATAGGCTGACCATCCACCCTAAGAGAACCTTCAATTGGCAGGAGCAGCCCCATCAATAAGTCAAGTGAAGTACTTTTCCCGCTCCCTGTACTTCCGACAAAACCCACCCGGGAACCTTTGGAGATGGTGAGATTGATACCATCCAGCACCCAGGGGCTTTGACTGTTGTATCGAAAACGCACATTATCGAAATTTATAGAGTTTTGAAATTTGAGAGGCACAATATCATCCCTTAGCATCTCTGGCGGCATGGGTTGATTGAGAAGTCCGACAATATCTGCTATCAACGCACGGGTACCTGCAATACATGACAATGCCGTGTATCCCTGCTGCAGGGCAGGAAGTAATCGTTGCGCACCCAATGCCAAAGCACCGAGCGTTGGAAGAGCAGCAGCAAGTCCCCCCTCTTGTCCACTCAATCCAAAGGCCAAAGCCGTAATCAGAATTATTCCCAGAGTTTCCATACCAATTCGGGGAATTCCGGCAATAAATTCGTTGCTGGCTAATGCCAGCCTTAAAGGATAATCAGCTTGCCGATAGGTCTTGCAGTAAACCGGTTGAGACCCGTCCAGTAATACATCACGAATGCATCCTAGCCCTTCCTGTAAAATTTTAACTACCCGGTTTTGTTCGCGGGCTACCAATAAACTATTCCGTTCCAGTCGGCGGCGTGTGTACCAAGTGATAAGTCCATAGCTGAAGCCAAAGCTACCGGCTGCTATTGCGGCTACCACAGGGTCAATAACGATCAAGGTAGAAATAATACATATTTGTGACACCACCGAACTGAACAATATTAGTAAATGATTTATTGCCAGGACAACACGATCGATTTTACTAACAATGCCACTGATCAATTCGCTACTATTGCGGGAGATATGCGTACTATAGGGCTGGTAGAGGGTGCGTTGATACACATCTACACTTATATCAGTACCTGTGGCGCACGCAAATCGGTTACTGACCCAAAAGAGAAATGTGCGAGTAACTCCTGTTACCAGAACTGCGATAAAAAACGCTATTGTCAAAGGTAAAATTAACTGGTCAGCTGATGTAAAACCTAAGTCTTGAATCAACCCTGCAGCAAGAGGATGGTTGAAAACTTTATCTGGCGCAATAAGTATACCCAGAAAGGGTAGCACAGCACCGAGGCTAATTATTTCCATCATTCCACCGACCAACATCAGGATTGCTACCAACCAGAACTGGCGACGTCGGCGACGGCTCAAATGCTGCCAGATGCCTATCAACAAATTAAGAATGTTCTCAGGTGGATTAGCAAGGGTCATGATGAGTTTTTACTCTAAAAAATAACTAGTCTCGTCCCTGAAAAATCTTCAACCTCTTAGGAACGAATCAACAAAAAAGAAACAATAAAATGGTTCTTCATTTGACGAAAACTCTAAAAAATTCTTACAATATGTTTTAAAACTGGAACTGACGGTGTTCATTTAATAGAAGCCCAGAGAGGTATTGGGCTAAGGCCTTTCGGTTAAAAACCTGTTGAACTCTTCACTGATATTTTCAAAAGTATCATCTTCCCAGGAAATAATCTGGAAATGATCATCAAATAGATCATACGTTTTTTGGCCTACGCTAACACCTCTTTTTGTATTTATTTCAGGATGCGACTGTACACTGCCTGGCACCAACTGTTTCATGGTGATACTCGCAACGTTCCTGTTTAAAACAGCAATACCCGCTGGCCCGCTATTTGTGAAAAAATTAAGATCCACCCCTTCATACAATGCCATTCTAATCCCAAGGTTCCAGCAAGGTGCTTCAAATACTACAAAGTCATCCAACCTTGAATCATGTTCAAAGCATGTGTCTGTATCAGGAATGAAAACGGGTGTATAACCTTTTTCTTTAATATATCGGGCAAACTTTATCCATTCGTCAACCGTGCTATTTCTCATTGGGTCGAAGCGGTACTGTCGGAGTGTTATGGTGACAACTTTACCCTTGATATTATTAAATTTTTTCCACGATTCAATGTATCGTTTGCCCTGAAAGGATGCTGAAAATCCAAAAAACTTATTTTTTGATGCATAGACTTCCCAGTAAAAATCAGCTTCAGGGAAACTCTCACTATAGAATTCAGGATAATGAAACTTTCCTTTTATTGCTTCGGAGGTGTCCGATCCTTTTGGAAGAATGGAATGACCAATGCAGGCAGGGTATATACTCATCAATGGTAAAATTATATTTTCAAATCGCCATTTCATATTTTCTTCGTCAGGCGTTGATTGACACTTTTCACTTTCCCCACCTACAACATGATCCTTCCGTTGGGGGACAAATAGCACCTCGAAAGCTCTCTTCTTATTTTTGAAAGCGAACAACTCGGCCGCCGCTAAAAAAAAGGCAAAATCATATGTGATTGGGTTTACGTTAAGGTCATATATCGCAGTAACGTAATCGGTATCATCTTTTTTTTCTTTGTAGAAAATGGTCTTCAGTCTTCTATTTGTTTTTTTGACCGCAACCATTGCATTCAGCATAGATCTAAAGGAAGGTTGACGGAACTCCTGCTTAACCCTCAAAAAAGTCCACAGAGCCCCTTTGTTGTAAATTTTACTAAAAATAGAAATTAATTGTTTTGATTTCATCCACCGTTCTTAGCAAATAATTTTCACATGTACTCACCAGCCAAAATTCCAAATTTGCTCCAAAGTAAATCGTAACTAGAGTATGGCCTCACATAAGCTTAAGAAATAAAACCCCCAATATATTCTTAACGGATTTAGTTTAGGAAAATATTAGCATTGATTTCCTATTCTGCATGAGCCAAGTGATCTTTCTGAAATTAGCGGACAATTTATTAAGACACATTCTTTTCATACACTTAAAAAATGCAGTTTATCTACAGCGGGAAGGTCAGAAGGGGTATCACAAAAGCGCCTGGAATTAGTAGTCCAAAATTTCTTTATTAGAGGTCTTTCCACCATAAGTTCTTAATGGGGTCAGGTGATCGTTTCCCAAAGTTTTTCTAATTCTTGTGAAGGCGCTTCTTCGGACAGGGAAAAAACCTTGATAAGAAGTTGAAACACCCAGTTGGGCCAATGTGTTTCTTACCGTAAAAGAGCAGGCAAAGCGCATGTTTTTTCCTCGTCCAGTGGTTTTGTGTAGTAGCAATGCATGGAATAAAACAGCTTCGCCTTTTTCCAGCGTCAAAATTATTTCTTCAGGTACTTTAAAATCAGGCGGGATCACTAGGTTCCTATTTCGATTTGGCATCAAGCCAAAATAATGCGACTGGGGTATTACTGACATCGAATTATCATTGTCAGGTTCGTGAAGTGGAACCCAAACCGTTAACTCGTCTACGGATTGTCCTGACCATGCTTCCTGATGGAGACTCTTGTTGGTAACTATGGAAGGATCTTCAGGATCATTGATCCAAAGATTTAACCAATTCACTAAGGATAAATCAGGGCCTATGATCTTCTCGCAAGAATCTAGCAATTGGTTTGCCTGAGTCAGCTCGGGATAAAGGGATGTGTTTTGAACTTCTTCGACAATTTTTCGGCTGATTCCCAAAACGGGAAGGTTTTTTTCTTCCCCTCGTTTTAAAAAGGTCTTTTTTTCTTCACTATAACGTTTGGAAACGAAGTTGTGAAGCTTGTCTATAGATTCGGTTAATACAGCCGACCTTATAATAACAAACCCGTTTTCGACAAAACATTCGATTAGCCCTGAGTCATTGGGCTCAAAACGAAAGAGGCTCAAACTCATGACCTTTTCTCCAGAAATTATTATTTGGGTTCACCTTAAACGCGCCAATCTTATTTGAGTCCGGTCCCTATCGACCAGATATAGTGACACATGGGGTCGTACCCCGTATGCAAAACCTCGTCGTTCATACCAAACATGAAAACATTTTTGAAGTACCGCTGGTTTAACTCCCGTAGTGTTTTCATGCTTTTTAAATTTATATGCAATTCGTTGCTTTGCGGGGATGCATATTCTGAAGCTGTAATATTTGGCGTTCCTGTGATTAAGAACCCATCATCATTTAGGCATCCAACTAAATTGTCCATAAACTGGTTTTCTTTTTCAGGGTCAATGTGCTCAATGACATCTATGCTGCAAATTGCATCCACTTTTAAGTCAAGTGACTCTTTATTGAAATCTGAAACCATGAATTCAACATTATTCAGGAATTCCAGGCGACGCGAATTACCTTCAATCAACTGCTTGTCCCAGTCTACGGCATAAACTTTTTTCGCTGTCTGCGCCAAAAGAGGTAAGCCAAAACCATCTCCGGAACCGATTTCCATAACCGTATCTTTCCCTTCCAACATCTTTGCGCAAAATTTATAACGAGAAAGAACAAAGCAGAGATGCTTTGGATCATTGATCATGCTGTGGGATGTCCAGGGACCTAAGCTTAACTCTTCGGTTTCGAACTGAGGGGCCGTAACTTTTTTAAATAAACTTTCAACTGAAGATTCATTTTTCCCAGATGGATTCATGGCAGATGGTTTTTCTTAAGTATTTAAATGAAAAGCTGTTTTTTGGAATCGTTGTGTGGTTATATTGAGTGGCGTATTTGCAAGCAAAAGGAGTACCCTTCTGGGGATACCTCCCCATCGATGAACACATAAACTGCTTAACTAGTCCATCTTAATAGGAAATTCTCCCATTTTCCCATCACCCCGTCAATCAAAAACTACCTTGAATAAATTTTGAAATTTATGTGTCTATTTTGAATGGGAGGGTTTAAAGGAACGCCACTTAATCATATTCCCACACATCACATTTGACTTCACACTTAACAACATGGGCCTTCAACAAATTTCCGAACCATTGCTGAGGCGCTAACACTTTCCTGGCTTCACTAATACCGGGCAAGACCACCTTGACAGCTATTAGCTTTTCCTTCATACTTTTTTAAGTTGTTTTTTGTAATTTAATTTTTGGGAGTATAAAAATAGACGTCACAGGCCAAAAAACTACCCTTAATAAAAATTTGGCCCTTTTTGGAACTGAAGGGTATCTTGTAAAAACCCTTGATAATATAGAATGCATCCTCGATGTCAGGGCGCAATTCGAAAAACATCTCAAAAAAAGAGTCAGCAGCGAAGCTACGTTAGAAACTTATCATAATTTTGTTACAAAGGACGAGGATCAAGTAGAGATTCATTACCACCTGAGCCAATTGTTTTGGAGTGGCCAATGGCACCTAGAAATTTTCAGAAAGAATAAAGATTTTTTTAATGAAGTGATTGGCCCAGATTTAGATATTCAGACAAAACCCCATTTTAGGCTGGCACGACCTGAAAAGCCGCAAGACAACATTGGGTTTCACCGGGATGTTGAGTACGGGTCTACCGCGTACGAAATATCCTGCCTGTTTACTTTGACCAAGCTTGATGCTTTAGCAGCCATTCAAATTGTCCCAGGCTCACATTCCCTCACTGAAATAAAGGTCAAGGCCATTAATAATGATGAAGTTGAAAAGGGTTCTATCAAGCATCAGTTAGGTGTTCCTTATTTATTGCAAACTTTAGATGATGACCGTATCAGGGCAAAGCTAATTCCCATCCCCATGGAAATTGGAGAAGTTTTATGTTTCAGCCTTGCCGTTATCCACGGCCAGGAAGTTAACCAGTCTTCCAACACACGATGGACAATTGACACACGGATCAAAAATAGCTTCGTGAAGAGTGGATCCAGAGAAGATTATTATACAAACTTCAGCAGCAGTCCGGCCACCAAGACCGGGATCACGCATTACAAAAAAAATATACAAGCCAAATAGGAATTTTCCTGGTTAGAAAAATTTCTCACCCACAAATTTTTTTCAAGCAACACTCAAAGGAATCCTTCACGGATTAAAATTGGACTTTCTGGAAAGATTATTTTCTGGGAGAGTTTAGTGGAGAACGGATGGACATGAGGTGGCAGTTACATCTCTAATTCAACTAAATTTTGCGCTGGGTTTTCGCCAAAACCTGGATTATCTACCAAAGAAATTTTCACACCTGTTTCTCTTCTGGTTTCCTTCCTCCATTCTTCCAGCTCGTCAAGTGTAATACCAAGCATTCGAGATGTTTTCTTTTTATCATCCTCTGTTTTAAAGTTGATGCGATCCCACTCGTAGGCCCGAAGGGTTTGTAGTTCCATAGGTGTAAAATGCTCTGTGGTAATCAACCCTTTTCCAAAACCGTAAAATTGGTTAGGGTCAAAGTCTGGGGGCAGAAAACCACCGTCCATTGCAATATCCGCTAATTCTGTTCCAGGAAGTGGCGTAGCAATGGAAAACAAGCAGTAGTCCAACAAACCATCATTCCTTAATTGGTCCGCAAAATTAAAAGTCTCTCGAATATCGTCCCAAGTATCTCCCGGGAACCCTACTATAAAGTTAGAGCAAATTTCATCAAATCCCCTTTTCCGCATAGCTTCCATCATTTGGATGCCTTTTTTTATGCTGTAACCTCTTTTCATGCGCTTCAGAGTATTTTTTGATCCAGATTCCAATGAAAAAGATAGTTGGTAACAACCGCTTGCTTTCATCCAGTCCAAAATTTCTTCAGTAATATGCCTGATATCCAAGTTGTTCGATTTCCAAATCAAATCAGAACCCTGCTCTCGCCTTTTAACCATCCCTTTCATAAAGCCGATAGCACGTTCCGATGGAATTAAAAGGCTGTCATCAACCATAATTAATTCGCGCATGCCATAATTGTCACGCATATAATCAATCTCACCCAGCACATGCTCTGGAGACCGACCCCTAACACTCTTTCTGTCATTGATAGGATTGAGGTCTTTGCCTGCTGCGCAATACGTGCACCGGTAAGGACAGCCTCTGGAAGTCATGATAATTCCAACGGGGAATTGCCGGAACTGGAAATTTTGAGTATATTTTTCGCCCCAGTTCATCAACTTTTCCATGTCGAAATCACTATAATCGGGAAAGGGCAAGGTATCCAGGTTTTCAATTCCCACACTATTTTGTGGCTTATCGATGACTTTTCCGTTCTCACGGTACATTATTCCATCAATATTTTGAAAGCCACTGGAAGAGTTAATTGCACGAATTAAATTAGGAAGTCTTTCTTCACCCTCGCCCACTACCAGAAAATCAATGTTTTCATCTTTAAAGGCAACATCTTTGGAAATTGATGGGTAAACCCCTCCCATTATGGTAATTATCTCAGAACTAATGCTTTTGGTTATTTCAAGGCAAGCATGAGAAGTTTGTTTGTATTCAACACTCATGCAGCTTACGCCAACTATATTAGGGGCCAATTCAGAAAGCCTGGCTAGCAAATCATTCTTGGATAAATTTTCATCATTGGCGTCAATGACATTTACGGTATATCCATCGCGACGCAAGACAGCTGTTAATAACCCCTCCACATAAGGAATATGATTCCAGTATCTTTTCCCAAACCAACGAGTATTAGGAACAATCCATGTAAAATCAGCAGGTTTCATTTATATGCACTCAATTTAATGAACTTGGCATAATGCAAAGCCAAGTCAATTATTGAAAAATAGCAACTCAAAATAACTCAAATAAATCACTTTATTCCTTAAAAAATTATCGTCATCAAAACAATAAAACTTAATGGTTTACCGGTAATTAAAAGCGGTTACTGCCTGGCTTTTAATAAGAGTGCTTGAAGAGCTTTATATTGATGAAATCAACTCAATATTCGCATACCAATTTACACTATAACAGCATAAAACCAGGAGTATTATTAGAGAAAAACCTCCTTTTTTCTTGAATGTGAACCCTTTCTGCCAATCCCCCTACATTTATCACACGGGTCAATAGGATAGAATATCCCGGCTTATTTAAATAGGTTTAATCACTTTTACATAAAATTCTCTTTGAGAATTCAATCAACTGGGAGCTCAGATCTACTCCCTGCAACGTTCTATTTATGCCTGTCCTTGGCAGAAAAAATGGCACCTTGTCTACACCTCTTAAATTCTGCCTAGAAGTAGTCCTGTTTTTATTAAGAATGCTTTTATCCAACACAAAATATGAATTATTTTTTTCGCCAACAATTAGTTTTGCGCCTCTCTTGCCAGCTGTTTCTATGCAGTGAGATAGGAAAAAGGACTCTTTTAGATCCTCGTGATGGCTTAAAGGGAATGAGGTGAAAATTTGAGCCACTTCATTATTTTCAAGCTGTTTTTTTGTAAGGCTAAAATCTCTACTTTTTTCTTTTAGCTCGAAAGGAAGAAATTGCTGATAATGCTCATATTTACTTTCAGGATAAATATAATTGCTCACTCCACGATACATTATCAATGCAAACTGATCTATATGACTTAAAACTTCTTCCATACTTAATAACTGGAAAGCTTTTCCCGGCTGTTTGAATTGGACAAGGAGATCATAATTATTATTGCGTGCCAATGAACATTCGCTTAAGAGCCGAAGGGAATCATCGGCTTGGGTTAATTTTTTTACTGCGAATTCGCCCATTTTCGAAAAAAAACATAACGCTCTTGATAATTCCCCAATGGGAATGGCTTCATTTTGTAATTTTTTGTTTTCCGGCGAGCGTGTATTTTTAAGTTGCCTTAAACCAAAATTAACAATCCTGTATCGATCATGCGTTCTCCCTTGCTTGTCAATGCGCTTATTAAAAACTGTATACTTAATAGAGTTTTTTTTGTAAAGGCCATGCTCAAACTCTGACCGTCGAAAAGAATTTTTTGCATGGATACTCTTTTCTATGCCTAAAATATTTCTCCAATAATTTCTTAAATTATTCAGTTCGTCAGCATTTTTTTTATTGGTTTCGGATTCGCCGAGAAGAGGCACATACATATCTTTTAAATCCATCCCTTGCTCAACGCCAGAAATGGTAAAGTTTGCAAAGACTGCGAGGCGCTTGCTAAGTGGGGGGGAACGGTGAAGAATTGGTTGGCATTGTTCAAATGGAAATAAAAAATTTCGGATGCCGCTATTCATAATAACCAGATGAAAAGATTTTATGAAAGATTCCTTCCAATGATCACGAATTATAGGATGGCTGCCAGTTCTGTCGCCAGAAGCCCAGCCATATTTTTCCCCTGGTACTAAATGAAAAAACCTAGTGGAATTTTTGGGACTTGCCTTTTCCGTT
>CAZECX010000047.1:0-5071 GCA_964510965.1 uncultured Nitrospina sp.
TGTTGCTAGACCCGCAACATCTTTTGACACCTATTCAATTTTCAAAGAGCAAAGACTAAAAAAGCGTATAGAAATACGCAGTCTTGATAAAAAATGTAATCTGAATTTTCTGAAAAAAGGCGAGAAATCTCTATTTGAAAGCCTTTTCCAAATTTTTCCCGGAAAAAACTTTCAGATAAAGATTTTCAGGCAAATTGATCAGCTCGGTAATAATAGACCCTGAACAATTGAAAAGCAAGACCTATATTCAAAAAAAATGCATATTTTCCACTATTTTTTCACTTTTTTTTCATCCCCGCATAAACACTGCGTTTGCGGCAAAAAAAACCTGCCCCCGAATTAACGAGGGCAGGTGCTTTTTATGTTTTAAGTAAGTAAATGGGAATTCCTTTTCCCTTATGGAGTTATTGAGTATCTTGCAGTACTAGATTTTCCCTGACCCCCAATAATGGTCGAATCGCTATGCGTGGTGACGTTACTAGCGCCCCCTAGAACAGATGAGCGTGATCCATGGGTTTCATTTATATCGCCGCTAACAATTGTAGAATGACCTCCGTGGGCCTTATTGGAAATACCGCCGGTGATACTGGAGTAATCTCCAATAGATTCGTTGTTCTGGCCCCCGCTGACACTGGAAAATTTACCATTGGCAAAATGAAAACGGCCAGCGCTGACGCTGGAGCCACTCCCAAAAGCAGTGTTACTGTCACCCCCGAGAATGCTGGTGCGGTTTCCTTGTGCTTCATTTAAGGAACCGCCACTGATACTGGAGTATGTCCCGGACGCAGTATTACCCACGTTATTATTGCTAGTATCAACACCTCCGCCACCACTGATACTGGAATACAAACCAGTAGTAGTAGTGGTGTTATGCGAGCCGCCACTTATGCTGGAATAATTGCCATTAGCTTGGTTAAATCTTCCACCGCTAACGCTGGAAGCACGCCCAATAGCAAAATTACCCTGATGACCAGTACCATTAACAATCTCTCCGCCTCCACCGCTTACACTGGAAAAATCCCCAAAAGCAGTATTACCAAGTATTGGCGAACTGCCTCCACCGGCACTGACGCTGGAATACGCTCCAAGTGCTTTGTTAAACTCGCCGCCGGTCACAGAAGAACCAGCACCTTCAGCGCTATTATTTGCGCCGCCACTCACACTGGAAGAATATGCTGAGGCAGTACCATGTCTGCCACCACTCGCGCTGGAATAAGGTCCAGATGCAGTATTGGCTAATCCCCCACTGACGCTGGAGGAAATTCCGCTGGCCCTGTTGTCATAGCCACCGCTGATGCTTGATAAAGCTACTGAGGCTCTATTCCTGCTTCCTCCGGTGATCGAGCCATAAGGTCCAGTTAGTATATTGTCCAGTCCGGCAACAATACCGACAGCATCGGAATAACTATGGCCCGGCCCTATCACCAGGTTGTGAGAACCCGTTCTGACACTGGTCGCTTCATCGGCAGTACCCGAATTAGCATCATGGTCCCATGGAACCGTGGTGTTTTCGTTGTAGCCGATGATCACATTGCCGAGGCCGTTGACCCCTCCATTGGATGTTCCATGTGATGCTCCACTGACCACCTGCAGGTTCATGCCGGCAATTACCAGGTTTTTATCATCAGCACTGCGTGTCACATTAGCCAGCAAAGTGTTTAATGCATCGACCTGTGTTTGTAGCACGTCGATTTGATTTTGCAAGGCTGTTACGTCAGCATCAGCACCCGCTGGGCCTGCCGGACCTTGCACACCCTGTGGCCCTTGTGGACCTGCTGGGAGGTCATCGCAAGTCAATTGACCTGTAGAACCAGTATTACAATTAAATTCTGAATGAAAAGTACTAACGATGGTTGCCGGGTCAGCATCCTGACCATCAGCACCGGCTGGCCCTGCCGGACCTACTGGGCCTTGTGCGCCATCAACACCGTTAGTACCATTGGTTCCATTTGTTCCGTCAATACCATTCGTGCCGTTGGTTCCGTCTATACCGTTAGTACCATCAATACCATTGGTTCCTGCCGTACCTGCTGGTCCCGCTGGACCTACTGGGCCTTGTGCCCCGTCGATACCATTTGTTCCGTCTATACCGTTAGTACCATCAATACCATTCGTACCGTTGGTGCCATCAATGCCATTGGTTCCATCCGCACCTGCTGCACCGGTTGCTCCGGGATCGCCTTGCGGACCTTGCGGTCCTTGCGCACCATCAGCACCATTGGTGCCATCGATGCCATTAGTACCATCGGTTCCATTGGTACCGTCAATGCCATTGGTTCCCGCTGTACCTGCCGGTCCTGCTGGCCCTGCCGGACCCTGCGGACCTTCAGCACCATCAGCACCATTGGTGCCATCGATGCCATTCGTACCATCTGTTCCATTGGTACCATTGGTACCGTCAGCACCCGCTGCGCCTGTTGCACCGGGATCACCTTGCGGGCCGGCAACGCCGGCGGGTCCTGTTAAACCAATTGGACCTTGATCACCTTGAGGTCCCTGTGGTCCCGTTGCGCCCGTTGCTCCATCAGCCCCTGCGGGACCTTGTGCGCCATCAGCACCATTGGTGCCATCGATGCCATTCGTACCATCGGTTCCATTGGTTCCGTCAATGCCATTGGTTCCGTCAGCACCTGCTGCGCCGGTTGCACCATCAGCGCCTGCCGGACCCTGCGGTCCTTCAGCACCATCAGCACCATTGGTGCCATCGATGCCATTCGTACCATCGGTGCCATTGGTACCGTCAATGCCATTGGTTCCGTCAGCACCCGCTGCTCCATCGGAACCGTCATTACCCGCTGGACCTTGTGGGCCTGTTGCACCGGTTGCTCCATCCTGACCGTCAGCTCCAGCTGACCCTGGAGGGCCGGGGGTCAGTTCAATTGTATTGACTTGGGTTTGCAGTGCTGCGAGCCCTGCTTGCAGTTCACGAACTTTTTTGGGGAGGCCGTTGTTTTTGCCGCCGCCTTTTTTCTTCACTACTTTTTTGACATCAATTTTTTTCTTGATGGTTATCTTGCCGTCAGATTTTTTGATGGTGATTTTCTTTTTGATTTTTTTCTTCACGACTTTTTTCTGTTGTGCTTCAGCCGTGGTGATGAGTCCGCTGTAGGGTAAAGCCAGAGAGGTAAGTGTAAAAAGGACTGTAAGTAGAAAAATGGTGGTTGGACGTTCGATGAAAGTTTTCATGGAACTTTTTCTCCCCTAAAAGTAATGAAAAATATTTTTATATTTAAAAATTCAAATGATCTTAAAAGATCATGGTTCGTTTTTATCAGGTAGGAAATTTCAGGTTTTCCGTTTTATTGAAAATCCGAAAATTCGGTAGGATTATAGGGTTTTTGCCTATAGCCAAGCAAGTAAAAAGGGTAGATAGAAACCTTTGTAACTGGATTGTGACACGGTTAAAAATGTAAATGTCTGGAGCTAAGAAAAAAACCTGCCCCCGAAAAAACGAGGGCAGGTTGGGACTATATTGAAGTTAGAAGAAATTAGTTGTCAGAGAAGAATGTGCCTCCCTGCCAATTATTAGCTCCGCCTACGCTTTTGAGGAGGCCGCCGCTAACAGTGGAAGTGGCCCCACCGGCTGTATTGGTGTTACCACCGCTGACTGTGGAAAAACCACCGTTGGCAAGATTACCGTTTCCACCGCTGACACTGGAATAATCTCCATGGGCAACATTACCGTTGCCAGCAGTGACACTGGCAAAGGTTCCTCTGGCTGTATTTGCAGTGCCGCCGCTGATACTGGCGCGCTGACCGCTTGCTATGTTATTTTCGCCACCACTGACGCTGGACCAATTGCTTCCGGCTGTGTTGTTGTGACCAGCCGAGACGCTGGACCAGGGACCATCGGCATGGTTGTTCTGACCTCCCGAAGCACTGGCAAACTGTCCTTGGGTATCGTTGCTTTGCCCGCCTAAGATGCTGGAAGAAATCCCGTTGGCAGCGTTGCCGCTGCCTCCACTGATACTGGAGCGAGAAACATTGGCTCTGTTATTGTATCCTCCACTGATACTGGCGTGATTACCAGATGCCCCATTTTCCTCGCCGCCGCTGATACTGGCGTACTGACCGGTAGCGAAGTTGTTTTGTCCACCGCTGATGCTTGAATATGAAGCTATATTATTGGTCGCGTTGCCCTGTCCACCACTTATGCTGGAATAGTCACCACGGGATGCGTTGTCCTGGCCACCACTGACACTGGAGGAAAAACCTTCAGCTGCATTGCTAAAGCCGCCACTGATGCTGGAATACCAACCGCTTGCTGTGCTATCTCGACCACCACTGATGCTGGAGAAATTTCCAGAGGCTTCATTGTTCAAACCGTTGCTGATGTGGGACAACCCACCACTTGTTCGATTAAACTGCCCACCGGTGATGGTGTTCCATGGCCCGGAAATTATGTTATCCACGCCTGCAACGATGCCGCCGTAACTTTGGTAGTTATGTCTTTTGCCCACAACAAGGTTGTGCGAGCCGGTTTTGTTACTAACTGGCTCTAGGACACCATCGCCATTTGTGTCGCCCAGATATTGCTGAATGACCTCGTCATAACCGATGATCACGTTGCCGAGCCCGTTCACCTGTGTGGTACCTGTTTGTCCCGGGTCGCCGTTGGTGGCACCAAGGCCATTGGTCACCTGTAGGTTCAGGCCTGTTAACAATAAAGTGTTCCCATTTAAGGAAACGTTGGCTAACAGAGTCTCAAGCAGGAGAATCCTTGCATGAAGGTCAGCAAAAGCCCCCACGTTTGTCAGCAAACCCGGTGCCAGTTTATCTTCGGTCACCGCACCATCTCTAATAGCACTAGTTCTAATTGCATTATCACTAATATGGGATGAGGTTACTTCATGGATACCCAATTGTTGTCTGGTTATCGAATTATCCGAAATTTTTGATCCAGACAAAGATTGATCGGGAATCGCTTCTGGAAGGCCGTCACAAATCAATTGTCCCGTAGTGCCGGTATTACAATTAAACTCTGAATGAATGGTTGAGACAATGGTTGCCGGATCGGCATCCTGACCATCCGCACCTGCTGGTCCTGTTAAACCAATCGGACCTATCGGAC
>CAZECX010000047.1:5171-16952 GCA_964510965.1 uncultured Nitrospina sp.
CTTGCGGTCCTGTTGCTCCGTCTTGACCGTCAGCTCCAGCTGACCCGTCAGTACCTGCTGCACCTGCTGGTCCTGTTAAACCAATCGGACCTATCGGACCTTGCGGTCCTGTTGCTCCGTCTTGACCGTCAGCTCCAGCTGACCCGTCAGTACCCGCTGCACCAGTTGCACCATCAGAACCTGCCGGACCTTGAGGTCCTTCAGCGCCGGTTGCACCGTCTTGTCCGTCAATACCGTTTGTACCGTTGGTTCCGTCTATCCCATTGGTTCCATCAATACCATTGGTACCCGCTGTACCTGCCGGTCCTGCTGGCCCTGCGGGACCTTGTGGGCCTACTGCTCCATCCTGGCCGTCAGCCCCAGCTGACCCGTCGGCGCCGTCATTACCTGCGGGACCTTGCTCCCCGGCAGGGCCCTGTTCTCCCTGTGGTCCTTCAACGCCGCCTTCGAGTCCATCCACCTGAGTTTGCAGGGCAGCGAGGGCCGCTTGTAGTTCACGAATTTTCTTTTTGATTCCGTTATTCCCACCTTTTTTCTTCACGACTTTTTTGACATCAATTTTTTTCTTGATGGTGATCTTGCCATCGGATTTTTTGATGGTGATTTTCTTTTTGATTTTTTTCTTCACCACTTTTTTCTGCTGTGCATCAGCAGTGGCTAGTAGTCCGCTATAGGGTAAAGCTAAAGAGGTAAGTGTAAAGAGAACTGCAAGTAGAAAGGTGGCGCCGGGACGTGTGGTGAAAGCATTCATGGAACTTTTCTCCCCCAAAAAGTGATGAAAATAATATTTGTTTTTAAAAATTCGAATGACCTTAAAAAATCATAATTTGTAATTCAGCCAAGCAAAAAATTTCAGGTTTTCCGTTTTATTGAAGATCCGAAAATTCCGTGTGATTATAGGTTTTTTGCCTATAGCCAAGCAAGTAGAAAGGGTAGATAGAAGCCTCTGTAACCGGATTGTGACACGGTTGGAAATGTAAACCTGTTGAGAAGCTTGGTTATAGAGGTAAATTTGCTTGTTTTTTAATTGGACGGGTTCGATGCCTGATCGACGAAATTTAAAAATGCTATTATTCGGCCCATGGAGAAAATTTTACGCAATCGAAAGACCGCTTTATTTTTTGTCCTGTTTTTACTTCTCGTATTTGGCTATTCAAATACTCTATTTGCACCCTTTCTTTTAGACGATAAACTTTACATAAATATTATTACAGCTAACCAAAGTGATCGGTATCACCAACTCTTTCCCCCTCGAGTTCGGCACTTCTTTTATCTATCTCTGATATTTAATCATTCTGCCGGAGGGTTGAATCCATTTGGCTATCATCTGGTTAATATTTCTCTGCATTTTTTAACATCCTTCGTCATCTTTTTTATTTCTTTCATAACGATAAAGAGAGGAACCCCATGGGGACAGCATGCGGGTCCTATCGCTTTTATCACTGCTCTTGCCTTTGCGTTGAGTCCGGTGCATACGGAAACGGTAACTTATATTTCGGGTCGGGCTACCGGGTTGTCGGGATTTTTCTTTTTTTCAAGTTTATTACTATTTATTCTCGGGAGTTTTGAAGAGAGGAGGGTTAGGCCGCGGATCCTCTTCTACCTGTCGGCGTTAATTTGTTTTGTGATTTCTATATTTAGCAAGGAGACCGGCCTTATCCTACCTGCGCTCATCTTGCTTTACGATTTTTGTTTTATGCAAAAGGACGGATGGGCCAATTTAAAAAACAGATTTTTGTTTTTATATCTTCCTCTGGCGGCTTGCAGTGTAATCGTTATATTTCAAGTGACATCCATAAAAGGAGTGATCTTTAGCTGGTGGAGGCAGATGGATTACTCTTATGCTTTGAAACAGGTGAGCATCGTTATCCATGGGTTAAAATTGCTATTGTTTCCCATAGGACTGACTTTCGATTACGACTTCCCAAACGCGTTCTTCCCCCATCCCGCAATGCGTGTGTTGTTAGCCTTGTTTCTAGTAGGACTCATCATTTGGGCCGTTAAGAAATTTCCAAAGGCTGGAAGGATTTTAACCTTCTGCGTTTTATGGTTTCTTATAACTGTTGCTCCCACCAACAGTTTTTTGCCGCGCCTGGATCTTTTAAGCGAACGTAATTTGTATATGGCTTCTTTTGGAGTATTCTTTCTTATGGCTTCATGTGGTTATTTAATTTTCATTTCACTAGGAGAAGGTTTTCGTAAGGTAGCCATCGGGTGTCTGGTGATTGGACTGGTATCTTATGCGACTCTTTTAATGGATAGGAACAGTGCCTACCGGTCCAATACTTCTCTTTGGGAAGATGTTGTCAAAAAAGCCCCGGGCAAGACGCGAGCGTGGCATAACTTAAGCTATGCCTATCTAAATGAATTGAATTTTGAAAAGGCTCTTGGCAGTCTTCAGGGTCTGATCCATTCCAATCCTTCCAAACATTATCTAGCCGATGCGCATAGCAAGCTGGGGACGATTCACAGTCGGCAGGGCAATTTGCAAAAAGCGATTGCAGCGTATAAAGAAGGAATCCGTGTTGATCCTACACTGCCCATCAACCCCCTCAACTTGGGAGGAGTTTATGCAAGGCAGGGGAATTATGTTAAAGCCAGGGATGCTTATGAAAAAGCGGAAAAATTGTTTAAGAGAAATGTTCTGACGCGAAATATCCCCGTGAAACTCTACCTGCAAAAAGCGCATGTTTATTTTAAATTGGGATTGTATGAACAAGCGAAAACAGCCAACCAGATTTATCTGGACAAAGTTCCCGGTTCAAGCACGGGACATGCTCTGATGGGAGAAATTTCAAAGGCAATGGGAAAAGCAGCGAATCCAGACCTTTAATGTAAAGGGAGATTGGCCTGCTTTATTTTTTTATGGGTTGGGAACGATGTGTGATCAACCAATAAGAAATGCCCAGGCAGAGCACCAGGGCTCCATACATTAGAACATCTGTCGACTTCGCAGGGGATAAAGAGAAAATGAGAATTTTTCTGATGAGCGCAGCAATCGCAAGTGTGATGAAAGCTTCAAGCGCAAAACTGCCCCCGCGTAAATGTTCCATCTCCTGATGGATGAGTTCTATCGCCGCCCACAAAATCAGCAGGCTTCCTAAAATAGTTAGGATGCCTTCTTCCACCGAGTTGTGACCCGCAAATAGAAGATAAACATCGTAACCAAATAACCCTATCGCGAAAGAAGCGACGAGAACCAGTGCGCCCGCGAGCAGGTAATTAAAATAGGAGCTGGTTTTTTTCAACCAGCCCAATAACGTTTTTTCGGTTAAAGAGAGAGACAGGAAACGACTCATTTCTTCTTGACGGTAGGAGCTGGTCAATACATCGAGATTGATGTCGAGAATTTTTTCAAAAGCCTGCATCCGCTCGGTGAGCGTTTCGCTTTCTTTGCAATGCTCTTGAATTTTTCCATTGGTAAAAACGCGAACAAAATTAAACGCCGCGTTCACGTAGTGGGTGGGGAGTCCGAGTCGAACATGGGTTTCGCCAATTTTGTACAGTTTTAGAAAATAGGTGATGTCGTAGTTGCCTTTGAACAAATCCATATACCACTGCCGAATCATTCCCCGGTGACGATTTAAAACTTCTTCGTCTTTCAGGAAGTCGGCGGTTTTACCAAAGTTCCAGATGAACTCGTAAAATCCTTCGAGAAAATCATCGGCGAACTCTGCGATGGTCGGCTGCATCTCAAGAAGGAACGCTTCGTCTTCTCTTGTGAAACGGTAATGAGATTTTAAAGTAGAGTAATCGTTTTGTACGTTGGCGGTCATGGTGAAACGGATTCCTTTTTAAGATGAAGGTGTATTAAATATTAAAGTGCCGAAAAAAGCTAGTAGCGTCCCGTAATAATTTTTATTCCCTCCTGCATTCTTTCTTTCCACAAAGACTCCAGCTCTTTATTCCATTTGCTGTCGTGTTTGGCGGCAGATTCGCAAAGGCTTTCAAACCACAGGTCATAGAGTTTGGGTTCGATGTTGAGTTGCGGTTTGCTATGGGTGGTTCCGACTTTTTCTATGGCCTCGCGGGCCTTAATGTCTCCCGTGCCAAGGCGGATCATCATATTAACCGAGGCTTTGATGAGGGGTTTTTGTTTCTTGAAATTGGTGCTGGCAAATTTAGCCGCAACCTCAGGGGATTTATTTAAAAAAGAATCGTAAAAGGTTCCAAAAAAATCTCCGGATTTGCAGCAACGGTCGTAGCTGGCTTTTACTTTTTCATAAGACATTGCAAGTCTCCTTAAAAAATAAATTAAGCGCGAGAATAAGTTAAAGTTTGATGATCGCTATTTATGGGAGCGATCCCCATTCTTAGCTGGAAGCTGCCGGCGATGTTTGCGGCCAACCTTTTAGCTTCTTCTTTTTTTGGTCCGTTAAAATTTTCATCCAGAGTTAGATTGAAAAGCTCCAGCCACCTTGCGAAATGAAATTCATACAGGGCTAAATTGATATGTTTACTGAAAGGGTTGCCGCTGTAGTCGGTGGAACCGAGCAACAGTCTTTCCCAAAACTGGTACATGGTGGGCAGGTGGTGTGCCCAGTCTGATATGGCGTGATCAAAAATGGGGGCAAGCAGTTCGTCGTTGCGTGCTTTGCTATAAAAAGAATCGACCAGAAGTTGAATATCGGTTGGGGATTGAATGTCGTGTTGCGCTACTGAGTTGTTGTTCATACCCACCTCCTGAAAATTTACATATAAGATAAAAAGATATGTTTATCTTTTTAATGGATCTAATTTATCAGGGCATATAAAAGATGTCAAGGTCTTTTTATCTTTAATATATAAACTATTAATTTAAAAGGATTTATATTGTTAGGTAGGGCCGTGCTCAGGGGTTGTTTGTTTCTGCTTCCTCAACCATTTGCAGACTTTTGAGGGTATAGAGTTTGTGGTAGAGGCCTTGTTTTTCCATCAACTGGGCGTGGTTGCCGCTTTCGATGAGTTTTCCTCTATCTAGAACAAGAATGCGTTCGGCATTGTGAATCGTGGACAGTCGATGCGCAATAATGAAAGAAGTTCGGCCTTTCATTAATCTTTCCAAGGCTTCCAGAATAGTAATAAGTAATTCAAGCCTGGAAGGTAGGAAAGTATTTAAGTAAACTTTTTAACTTGCTTAAATAGGTGCTCCTTGATGCAATTTAGTATTACTTGGTGAATAAAACTCTGAATACCAAAAAGCAAATAGAGCTACAACATAAGCAATTGTTTTGACTGTATAGGTGATCCAAATGAATGATTTTGGAATTTTATGAGCGAAAAATACATCCAACCCATAGAATACAAAAGATATAATTAAGGCAAGCATGGCTATGACTACACCTATCAGTTCCTTTCGTTGTTTGTCTTCAGGCTTTGTTTTTAGTTGTTTGAAGGAGAAGGTCAAACACAATCCAACAGCAAGTAGGCCATATGCATATAACGGAATATTCCGCAACCATGCACTAGGATTAGGTGTGCCTGCTGGTAACATCGCAGAAAACCAAATATTGTCTGGATTGTAATGCAATAGAATTCGGACAATAAAGAAAAATAAAATAATCCTTATGAAAATATTTATTTCCCCAAGAGCAAACTTATCTCGGTAGTAATATCCAACGAGCAAATAATAGCAGGACATTGTTGCCGATGTTGAAAAAACACCAAATAGCAAAAGAGTATAAATTTTAATTTGCAATAGTTCTGAAGTAGGTACACCTGGATTAGCACTGCTATAAGCTACGGCCCAACCAATGAACATTGCAGAGTCTCCCGCAGCCAATAATAAATTTGCCAAATATATGTGCTTAGCTGCCGGTTTGCGGTTTTCAGGAATTTTCTTAAGATAAAATGCCATCGAAAATACCACCGCCCAAATTGTACAAAGGTAAAGGATATAAATAACAATTGTAGAAAATGAAACATGGATTGATTTTCGGGCACTCGATTTACCCGGTTCTTTGCTGCTTCCGGGAGTTGTATTTTGACCTTGGCTTCCTCCTGGTCTCGCCTTTTCTTCGTTGGAATCCCTAAAAGATAGTAAGCCTTTTTGCTTGGTCGGTTCTGTAAATGACAGTATCCCAAATTCTTCGGCGTAAAGAGGCCCGGGATTTATTGTTAAAAATAAGATGGGCAACGCTATATACAATACTCTTGAAAAAAAACATTGGAATAGAAGCTTTATCATTATTTGGCCCTTTCCATATATTTAAATATCTGTTTTCAGCAAGCAAATTAATGGTAGTCAAAAATTTTGGCATGTCAATATTTTATTTTAAATCCGAAAATTGTGTGCCAAAATTTTGGTTTTCCAAAATTTTATTTAATTTTTATTGATCAATTAATTTAATTATTTAGAAGGTTTTCATGCGGGACATAAGGAGAAGGGGGGGATTAGTATCTTATTCTTCAACCATTTGCAGGCTTTTGAGGGTGTAGAGTTTATGATACAGGCCTTGTTTTTCCATCAACTGGGCGTGGTTGCCGCTTTCGATGAGTTTTCCTCTATCTAGAACAAGAATGCGTTCGGCATTGTGGATGGTGGAAAGTCGATGCGCGATGATGAAAGAAGTTCGGCCTTTCATTAATCTTTCCAGTGCTTCCTGAATCAGGAGTTCGGATTCGTTATCCAAAGCCGAAGTTGCTTCATCCAAAATCAGGATACGCGGATTTTTTAATATGGCGCGGGCGATGGCGATGCGTTGCCGTTGACCTGCGGACAGCCTGATTCCTTTTTCGCCGACGATGGTTTCGTATCCTTCCGGAGTTTCCATAATGAAGTTGTGTGCGTTGGCGGCTTTTGCGGCTTCGATGACTTCTTCTTTAGTTACTCCGGGTTTGGCGTATTCGATGTTTTCTAAAATAGTACCGCCGAACAAAATCGTTTCTTGCGGAACAATGCCGATCTGTTGCCAGTAGGTGGATTGCTGCACGGTTTTTATGGGAATATCATCGATGCGGATTTCGCCTTTTATTGGATCGTAAAACCGATGCAGCAGTTGCACCAGGGTGCTTTTACCCGCGCCGCTTGGACCTACCAGGGCGATGGTTTGCCCGGGTTCAACCGTAAAGCTTATTCCCTGAATCACTTTCTGGTCTTCACGGTAATGGAAATGGACATCGTCGAGTTCGACTTTGCCTTCGATGCGGGGCAGGGGTTTAGCTTCGGGCAGGTCGCGAACTTCACCTTCCATTGCGAGGATTTCAAAAACCCGTTTGCTGGCTCCGACTCCTTCTTGCATGCGTGCGTAAAGGCGTGCGAAACTCCCCATGGGCCCTGCAATGATGGTTGCATAAAGGATGAATGCAATGAGTTCGCCTGGACTGATTTCTCCAAGAATGACTTCGCGTCCGCCATACCATAGTAAAATGAGTGATGTGGTGAAGGCGATGAATCCGATACTCGGACCAAAAAATGATGAGATGATCACTCGTTTTTTAGCGGATTGAAAACTGTCTTCCACTGCATTGCCAAAGCGTTCGTTTTCGAGTTTGCTACGTACGAACGATTTGACAACCTGGATGCATGAAATATTTTCTTCGAGTATGGTTGTGGATACGGCGAGTTTGTCTTGAATTTCTGTGGACAGTTTTTTTAGTTTGCGTCCAAACGTTCTCGCAAACAGAACAAGAACCGGCGCGAGCACGAGAATCAAACAAGTCAATTTCCAGTTCATATAAGTGATGATGATGATGCCGCCAAACAGGCGAATGGACTGTTGTAACAGGGTTGCCGGGAGATCGGTGACAATATTTTCTATGGTGGTGATATCGTTGGTCATGCGCGAGACGATTTCCCCAGTACGGCGTTTGACAAAAAAACTGAGTGAGAGTGTTTGCAGGTGTTTGAACAGCTTGATGCGAAAGTCGGTGATGGCTCGTTTTTCGGTCAGGTCAAATAAGTAGTTATGCGCGGTTGAAAAGACCAGTTGTAAAAGAAAGAGTCCGGCAATGCTGAGCGTCAGGTCGTTCATCAACGCCATGTTTTTTTCAACCATGACGACGTCTACCAGTTTTTTTATGTAGAGGGGCACAGCAAGGTTGGTCAAGGAAGCGATGATGAGGCAGACCGCTCCTACATACAATGCTGTCTTGTAGGGAACGAGAAGTATCAGGAGTTGCCGGTAATTTTTCATTTAAGTTGTGCAGGTTTTGGTTAAGTTGGTTAATGTATCATATTTTTTTTGTAGACCGGATAAGTGATTGGGGGAGTGCTTTCTTTGTTGGCGAAACTTTCAGCTATATTTGCGGATATTAAAATTCAGCACACGGTTTTTGCATTGCCGTTTGCAGTGATGAGCGCTTTCATTGCAGCTGAGGGGTGGCCGGAAGCTGAGAAGATGATTTGGATTGTTGTTTGTATGGTGGGTGCGAGAAGTGCGGCTATGGCGTTTAATCGTATTATGGATGCGCGGTTTGATATGGAGAATCCACGCACACAAGACCGGGCATTGCCTGCAGGTCTTGTGGATGTGAAAAGTTACTGGTTGTTTTTGATTGTATCGTCTGCAATTTTTGTTTTTGCAGCGAGTATGTTGAACCCGCTTGCTTTTTATCTTTCCCCTTTGGCACTCATAATCGTATTTTTTTATTCGCTGACCAAACGCTTCACTGCCTATTCGCATTTCTGGTTGGGGCTTGCCATTTCTATTGCGCCGGTGGGAGCCTGGGTGGCGATCCGTGAAGAGATTTCTTTTGTGTCTTTGCTGTTGGGAGCGGCGGTGGTTTTCTGGTTGGTAGGGTTTGATATTCTCTATTCATGCATGGATGTGGAGTTTGATCGTGGCAGTGGTTTGAAATCCATTCCGCAAAAATATGGTGTTGCAAATGCCTTGCGCATTTCATTTGCTTCGCATGGATTGATGATTTTTTTCTTGTTTATCCTTTTGCAATTTGTGGGTGTGCTGGGGACTTTGTATTCCGCCGGGGTCGTGATTGTCGCGGGTTTGCTGATATACGAGCATTCGCTGGTGCATCCGGATGACCTTTCAAAAATAAATGTTGCATTTTTTAATATGAATGGAATTATCAGTATAGGCCTTATGGTTTTTGTTATTGCCGACTGTGTGTGGATTTAGAGGGTTGTTTCAGCTCAATTACTTTATTTCTCATTAGAGTGAAATCTAGTATAATTTTTATTTCCTTTATTAATATTTTAATGCGTGTGACTTTTTATGCTTTTCGAGTTTGAAGATAAAGATTTAAATCCTATTTGCGAAAAAGTGAGCGCCCAGGAGCGTTTGTCTTTAGAAGACGGGGTTACCTTATGGAATAGTCCTGATCTTTTGGGAGTCGGATATCTGGCCAATCGGGTTCGTGAGAGGATGAATGGGGATACGACGTATTTTATTCACAACCGTCATATCAACCCCACTAATATTTGTATACACAGTTGCCAGTTTTGCGCGTTTGGTGTGAAAGAGGATCATCCTCATGCCTATGAGAAGTCTTTGGATGAGATTTTCTCAGATGCGGAAAAATATAATGGGGGCGATGTCAGCGAGTTTCATATTGTTGGCGGACTTCACCCTGATCTGCCATTTGAATATTACCTGGATATGTTAAAGGGATTGAAAGAGCGCTTTCCTGAAGTTCATATTCAGGCTTTTACTGCAATTGAGCTTGGTTATCTGGCAGAACTGGCCAAACTTCCTTTGGATGAAACCCTTGCGGTACTTAAAGATGCAGGCCTCGGGTCGATTCCCGGGGGTGGCGCTGAGATTTTTGCCAAAAGGGTGCGAAAAAAGATTTGCGGTGAGAAATTAATTGGGGAACACTGGTTGCATGTTCATGAAACAGCACATGAGTTGGGACTAAAAAGTAATGCGACGATGTTATACGGTCACTTGGAGACTGTGGAAGAAAGGGCCGACCATTTAGTTCGGTTACGGGAACTACAGGACCGGACAAATGGGTTTGTCACTTTTATTCCGCTGGCGTTTCATCCTGAAAATACGGTGTTGGAATTTTTAAAGACAACGCCGGGCCAGTTGGATTTAAGGGCATTGGCTGTTTCCAGATTGATGTTGGACAATTTTCCACATATTAAAGCTTTCTGGATAATGATTACGCCAAAAATTGCTCAGTTAGCGCAATCATTTGGTGCAGATGATATGGATGGAACGGTTGTTGAGGAAAAAATTATTCATGCGGCTGGGGCGGCAACGGATCAGATTTTCCATCAAGATCAAATCATTCATATGATTACGGAAGCCGGTAGAAAAGCAGTCGAACGAGATACTCTTTATGAGAACGTAGAAAGCCGAGAGGTGGGGGTTTAAAAGAGCGCCGGGTTCCCATAATCGAAGCCTGAGTGATTATATCAAGTGTTACACAATGTTTACAGTAGCTTGATTAATCCTTTACATTTGTGGTGTATTTAATGTAGGGTAGAGTTACACGATCAAATTTGTTAGTTAAGGTAGTATTGAGGTTCAACCGTCCTGAGCACGATGTTCGGACAATGTTTCAACTCAATTGTGAAAAGGGAAAAACGACATGGGGTATGAAGGCAAGAAAGTTCTGGTTGTGGATGACTCTGCGGTAATGCGGCAAATTATTAAGAAAAATCTGAAAGAGCTTGGATTTAACGATTTGATAGAAGCTGAGGATGGTGCAGCAGGCTTAAAGAAAGCCGGTGAAGAACCGGTAGATTTGATTGTGTCTGATTGGAATATGCCAAATATGACGGGCTTAGAATTTCTTAAGGCCGTAAGAGGGGATGATAAGTTAAAAGGAATCTCTTTTATAATGGTTACTTCCGAAGCCGATAAAGAAAAGATTATGGAAGCGGTTCAGGCAGGGGTCAATCAATATATTGTGAAACCCTTTAATGCCATGCAATTGGAAGAAAAAATCAAAGCCATTAAATTCTAGGGTATTTACGGGTTGCGTTCCGCTGATCTCTATGGATTCTTTTGAAGGTCATCGGAGTATAATATTGGGTCTTGCTAGTTGTTGAAAAATAAGGACTTATTCTTGTATTAGCGTTGACGGTTTCTTTTGGGTGGCTTATAATATTTAACGAAAATTTAAGTCTAAATTATTTTTAAACAAAGGGTTAACTTTATTTTGAGTGATAAAAAAGTGGTTTTTAAATTTTGCTCATTGAGTCAAGGTTGCCTAAACGGGGCTGACCCAAAAAAGAGGAACTATCATGCCAACCATTGATTTTAGTGAAGGGAAGATTCCGAAAGTTTTGACTGATGTCACTCGGGATTCTATCTTTTCCATTTTTAATACCATTTTTGGATCGGTTCCTAAATTTAATGGGGACGGGAGTGGTAAAAAGATGGGTGATGGGGTTGTTGGGATTATTTCTTTTATGGGAGATGTTAGCTGGATTGTAATGCTTGAGCTTCCAAAAGAGTCTGCCAAGTCCATGGCTTCTAAGTTTTGTGGTTTCGATATAGATTATGACAGTGCCGACATGGGAGATGTGGTGGGTGAGCTGGCAAATGTTCTTGCGGGAGATATCGTAGCTCGCATGGCCAAAGAAGATTTGAAAGCTGCTATGTCTCTTCCAACTATTTTGCGAGGCCACGATGTGGAGCCTATGCTTCCTAGCGGTCTTCCCCTGGAAAAATTACATTTCGATATGCCGGAAGGGGAATTTTTGCTGAAAATAGCAGGAGCCAAGTCGGGCGAGGTAGTAGGAAGAAAACCAGGTACTTGAATTAACTGACCGAAGTAAAAACAGTAAAACAATTTGTCCTCCAAATTAGGGGATTTATAGCAAAAGGCAACGTGTCGAAAAAAAGTTTTCCTTTCGCGCTATCTTTTTCGTCACAATTTACGGAAATA
>CAZECX010000047.1:16962-24859 GCA_964510965.1 uncultured Nitrospina sp.
AAAAAAGTTGATTCAAACTTTTATCAATACGTTGTTAATGTCACGGGTTTATCTAAGTGAGGGGCATGTGATGAGTAATGACGAACCGGTAGCACCAGATTTGAATTCTGATGAAGGTGGTGGACTAGAAGATGATGCGATGGGTGAAATCATCAATGAGTTTCTGGTGGAAAGTTATGAGAACCTCGATCAACTTGATCAAAACCTCATAGACCTGGAACAAGACCCAGGCGATACCAGTATATTATCTAGTATATTCCGCACTATCCATACAATAAAAGGCACTTGTGGTTTTATAGGCTTTACCAAACTTGAGTCAGTGGCTCATGTTGGTGAGAGTTTGTTGAGTAAACTAAGGGATGGTGTTTTGGCCTTGGACCCACCACGAACCAGTGCTTTGCTTGCCATGGTCGACGCTATTCGGCAGATGCTTTCCTGTATAGAAAATGACAGGAACGAAGGCTCTGTTGATTACTCTGAGTTGGTCGAAACTCTAACCCGTTTGCAGGCTGATGATGCTCCGTCTGAAGCTGCTTCCACTGAAGCCGTTGCACCTGCAGTAGAAGAAGCTGCTCCTGTTCCTGCTGAGGAGCCGGTTCAAGAAGCACCTGCTGCTCCACCAGCAGCCGAACCCGAAATCGAAACTATTCCACCTTCTGCAGAGATTGATGAGGAAATGGAGCCCATTGTGGGTGAGTTTCTTGTAGAAAGTTATGAAAACCTGGACAAGTTGGATAAGGATCTGATCGAGCTCGAAGAAGACCCTGGAAACACAGATATTCTTAGTAGCATTTTTAGAACCATCCATACTATTAAAGGAACCTGTGGTTTTATTGGCTTGCATAAACTGGAAAGGGTTGCTCATGTTGGGGAAAACCTTTTGGGTAAGTTAAGAGATGGTGTGTTGGCTCTAGACCCGGCACGGACCAGTGCATTGCTTGCTATGGTTGATGCTATCCGACACATGCTTGGATGCATTGAAAACGAAAAAAATGAAGGCGATGTGGATTATACGCAGCTGATTATCACCCTCGGCAAACTATTAACAGATGAAGGGGCAAAAGAAGTGGCTGCTCAAGCCTCGGCACCGGCTGCTGCAGAGAAAAAGGCCGAACCGGTTGCTGAAGCTGCTCCCGTAGTTGCAGAAAAGAAGGACCGCAGACAGTCCACTCCTGCCGAGCAGGCTCAACATGTTGCTAAAGCTGGTGATAAAAGGACAACACCTGACCGCCGCAATGAGCAAAGAAGCGTTGCAGATTCCAGCATTCGTGTTGATGTTGAAATTCTCGACCGGTTAATGAACCTGGTAGGGGAATTGGTGTTGGCGCGAAACCAGATCCTGCAATTTGTTCCTACCGGGGCGGACTCAAGTTTCATCGCCACCAGTCAACATTTAAATTTGGTTACAACCGAGCTTCAGGAAGGGGTTATGAAAACCCGAATGCAACCTATTGGAAATATCTGGAGTAAGTTCCCTCGAGTTGTTCGCGATCTTTCCATGGCAGTTGGCAAAAAGATTCGCCTGGAAATGGAAGGGAAGGAAACAGAACTTGACAAAACACTGATTGAAGCGATTAAGGATCCGCTCACACATATTGTCAGAAATTCCTGTGACCATGGAATAGAATCTCCAGAAAAGCGTGCAGAAAATGGAAAAGATGAAGAAGGTGTTCTGCTGTTAAGAGCTTTTCATGAAGGAGGCCAGGTAAATATTGAGATCGTTGATGATGGGGGTGGAATTGATCCGGAAAAAATTAAGGCGAAAGCGCTGGAAAAAGAGGTTATCACTCAAGAACAGGCCGATCGTATGGGTGATCGTGAATTGGTCAACTTGATTTTTGCGGCAGGTTTTTCAACAGCTGAAAAAGTAACCAATGTTTCCGGGCGTGGAGTGGGAATGGATGTTGTGCGCACTAATATTGAAAAAATCGGTGGAACCGTGGATATCCAGAGTCGCAAAGGTAAGGGAACTACCCTCCGGGTAAAAATTCCATTAACCCTGGCTATTATTCCCGCGTTAATTATAACTGCCGGTGGCGGGCGTTATGCTATTCCTCAAGTAAACCTTCTGGAACTGGTTCGGCTGGATGGTGAAGAAGCGAAGAAATCCGTAGAGCAGATACAAGGTGCACCTGTTTATAGATTGCGCGGAAACCTTCTTCCGTTGGTTTATTTGCATGAAGAGTTGCAGCTTGAGAGAGCCGTCGAAGATGAGGCGATCAACATTGTTGTTTTGCATGCGGATGACCGCCAGTTTGGCTTGGTAGTTGAGGGAATTAGTGACACAGAAGAAATTGTTGTTAAACCTCTTGGTGAACAATTGAAAGGACTCGCTGCCTTTTCTGGTGCAACGATTATGGGAGACGGAAAGCTGGCTTTAATTTTGGATGTTATGGGTCTAGCCCAAAAAGCTCGAGTTATTACAGAACATCAAGAAAAATCTATTGCAGTCAGCTCATCTTCTCAATCTATGAATGGAGACCGCCAGACCTTACTGGTTTTTGGGTTGGAAGAGGACGACCGGATGGCCATACCCCTTTCAGAAGTTGCAAGACTCGAAGAGTTTAAACGCTCAGAGATTGAACAATCGGGTGATCAGGAAGTGGTTCAATATCGTGGCGAAATCATGCCTTTGATTTATTTAAAGAAATATCTCAATGTTGAGGGAGCCGAAAGGCAAGGGGAAAACGATGAATTGATGCAAGCCGTAGTATTCACCCGCAATGAAAGAAGCGTTGGTTTAATTGTCGGACGCATCATCGACATTGTTGAAGAAAATATTTTGGTAAAAAGAGGGGCCAATCGTCCCGGTGTTTTGGGAACTGTGGTGGTACAGGATCGGGTCACAGATTTGCTTGATATTGAGGCCATAGTTCAAGATGCCGACCCGAGTTTTCTGATAGAAACCACCAGTGTTGCTCTAGCAGAGGAGGTTAACTGATGACAGCAGAAAAGCAGTTTTGCACATTTTATCTGGACGGACATTTCTTTGGGGTAGGTGTTGAAACGGTACAAGAGGTCTTTCGATATCAGGAAATGACTCATATTCCTTTAGCACCTCCGGAAATTCGTGGCTTGATCAATCTTAGGGGGCAGGTTATCACGGCCATTGACCTGCGTGAGCGGTTGAAAATGGAAAAGCTACCTGAGGGTCAAAATCCAATGAATGTGGTGGTTAGAACCGGCGATAGCGTAGTGAGCCTTTTGGTTGATGAGATAGGAGATGTTCTCGAAGTACCAGAAAATGTCTACGAGCGTCCACCGGAGACCATTCCAGAGGAAGTAAGGAAACTGGTGTATGGCGTTTACAAGCTGGAGGGTAAGTTGCTATTAATTCTGGATGCGGAGAAAGCAGTTAACATAGATACAAGTCCTGCTATAGCCAGTTAAACTTTTTCATCTGGAATTTATTTTTTTACCATTGCTATGATTCTGGATGCTATTTGATTTAGAGGGAGAACTTCATCGGCTAATCCTGCTCGAGCCACAAATCCAGGCATACCCCAAACCACACTAGTCTCCTCATCCTGAACGATCACGTAGCCACCTTTACTTTTAATTTGTTCGCAGCCTTTCATCCCGTCCTGCCCCATTCCTGTAAAAATAACCGATAGTACTTTTGGACCGTATATGTCAGACACAGAACGGAAAAGGGGGTCCACTGCAGGTCGACATGAATTTTCCTGCGGTTCTTGATTAGTTTTTATATAAACTCCATCCTCTTTTTTTTCAAGAACCATATGGTAGTCCCCAGGTGCGATCCATGCTTGCCCTGGTTTTAGTTTTTCGCCAGCCTTTCCTTCCTGAATATCGAGGGGTGATTTAGCAGTTAATCGTTCTGCCAAAAGCTTGGTGAAAAAAGGCGGCATATGTTGCACGAGAACTATGGGAACTGGAAGATCTCCAGGCAGGTTTGGAAAAAACTCAGCCAATGCATTGGGGCCTCCTGTCGAAACTCCAATTGAAAGTATGTCTATTTTTTGATTGATAGGGCGGGGCCGAATGGGTTTTTTAATAACAGGAGCCGCAGCTGCTTTTTCAACCGGCTTTGGAATTGCTGCCACCGGTGCGTCCAGACCTGCCTTTTTTGAACAAAACATTTTTATTTTTGGAATCAACTCATCGCGAATCCGTTGCATTGCGACAGATACGCTCCCTACATTGGCCGGCTTGGTTACATAATCGGTTGCTCCAAGTGAAAGAGCCTCTAAGGTTTTGGCACCCCCTCTTTCAGTAAGAGTGCTAAACATGATAATGGGAAGGTCTTTATAGAGTTTGCGGGCTTCGGCCAAGGTTTCAAGGCCATCCATCTCAGGCATTTCAATGTCGAGCGTCAAAATGTCAGGATTTAATTGCGGGATTTTTTGCAGAGCAATTTTGCCGTTTGCAGCGGTAGCAATAACTTCGATGTCCGGGTCTGAGCTCAGCGTGTCTGTAACAATTTTACGTACTACAACAGCGTCATCTACCACCAGAACCCGTATTTTTCGCATCAAAAAATAACCAAAAATTAATGTAAGACCAAAAAACTCAACAGTATAAGCCACTTACTTTAACCCAAAAAAAAATAAATTGCTATTTAAAAAGGGGGCTGGTTACAGGGTCTCAATTGTAACCACACATCGTGCCCGGGTTGATATTTTAATTCGGTTATATGTTTGTTAAGTGTTATAGATTAATGGTATGAAAAATTTTATTAATTAAAACTTTTGAAGCATGGGGCAATTATTTAATAAAAATGGGCTGGTAGTTAAAAATAATCTGAAAGCGATTCAGGAGGAATTGGTTCGCGGAACGGGTTTTGTTATGGGGGGTAGGGTTTCAGTATTTATGGAAAGACAAAGCCTCCATGAAAAGCATATTGTGATTTCCATGGATGAGGGTGCTACTTCTCCAGCGGAGAAAAGGTTTGTTGTTGGAAGAATAAGAGAGGCTCTTGAATTATTTCAGAGCGAGTTGAGGGGTCATGATGAATAGAGGGATCTAATGCAAAACTGGTACATGGTGACTTTTGTTGGAAAGGATCGCCCCGGGATCGTTGCAGAAGTAAGCCGGATTTTGTTTGAAGCTGGAGGGAATCTGGGTGAAGCCTCGATGTCGAGGCTGGGGGGTAACTTTGCCGTAATGCTTATGTTGCAAATAGAATCTGAGAAGGAACAAATTGAAAATTTGCTAAAGCCCCTATGGGATAATTTAGGATTGTTTTTCCACATAGATAAAATTGCGGGAAATTTGCACCATCATGTTGAACCGAATTTCAGATTGAGTGTGCATGGTGCTGATCAAGCTGGCATCGTTGCCGCGGTGACGGGTTCCCTGGCAGAATTAAAATTTAATATTTTAAACCTTGAGTCAGATGTCGGGGGAACTCCAGAAAAACCGGTTTACATAATGCATATTGAGGGATTTGCAGATTGTAGTTTTGAAAGTTTGGAGAAGAGCTTGCAGCCGTTAATAATTGAAAAAGAGATTGTTGTACATTTGGTTCCCATTGATACTATGTTGGGTTAAATTAATGGCTAAGCTCGAAATTCTGGTTTATCCAGATGAAAGATTGCGACAAGTTTCTCAAATCGTAAAAGCCGTGGATAGTAAGATTCAGAATTTTATTGCTAATTTAAAAGAAACTCTAAAATCTCTCCCAGGATGTGTTGGAATTGCTGCTCCACAGATAGGCCGGTTTGAAAGAATTATTATTGTCGATATTTCTTCCCGCCCACAGCACAAGAACCATGGTCATTTAGTTCTTGTAAACCCCGTAATTTTATTTAGTGAAGGAAATAGTGTTGGAAGGGAGGGTTGCCTTTCCGTGCCTGAATACACTGGTAAGGTCAACCGGGCAAAATTTATCGAACTTGAGGCCCAAAATGAATTTGGTTCAAATGTGACTTACCAAATGGAAGGGTATGAAGCGCGTGCAGTTCAACACGAGATAGATCATTTGGATGGAAAACTTTTTATTGATAGATTGGTAGGCAAAAGAAACGATCTTAAAAGGAGAATGGATATATAGCCCTGCTTTATTGTCCCACTCCCAGTGTGAGAACAGGGCTGTTATCTTTTATTTTTCCTGCCTGCAACGAAAAAATTTGGGATAGCAATGAAAATGTTGATTTGGATTTAAGGTCTGAATCGTCAATATAAAACCAAGTGCCTCGGTAAAAAACCATTAAAGTTGCGTTGTCGGGCCTGTTGGGTTTGGATCGGATTCTCAGTAACTCTCCAGTAAGTTCTCTCCAGTCAAATGCTTCTCCATTTTGTTTTAGTGTTCGTGTGACTTTGCCGGCTCTTATGTCTTCCTCGGGTGCTTCCACTGCTTGAGAAAGGTAAAACAATATTCCTAAAAGTGATCGCGTGACTACTCTGATTTGATCGGACTCGTTTTGTTTCGGGGAAAATGTAATGACATACCTGTCTCTGCCTGGTTCTACCTTGAGCGCCCTTGCGAATTCGTTTGCGGGTTGAAGGTTTCTGCCTTCTTCAGCAATTTGTAAAACAATATGGGGGACTCCATTTTCCTTTTGAAAAAAAAGATTCAAAACATCCTGCGATTGAAGTTCTCTTAAATGTTTTGTCGCTTCAATGAATTCTCTAAATTGAGGTGCCCTTTTTGGGGTGGGGCCGGAAGCGCCAGGGGCGTTTTTTATATTGTTCATTCGTTGAAGACATAGGCGAAATATTCTTTCGACGCTCCAACCCGAATGATATAAAAGTGTAATGGTTTCCAAAGGCAATGGGGAAAGAACGCGTTGAATAAACTGATCTCCCTGTAAGGGAGAATAGGTGACGGTAGGTTTTTCAGTCATGCCAACCGATCCTCCCAGACCAAAAAGCCCTTTTACTCCCTCTTGCAAGGTAGCGCTGGCATTAGCCGTTGTCGATAGTGTGAATTGCGAGGCAACACTACTGACTTCCATGAAAAAAGGGGTGTCGCGATATTTAAGGCGTGCAAGATTTAGCAATAACTGCTCATCATTTGTTTTTTGTACGGCCAAATTATAATTGCTACGCTCACTTTTTAATGTTGTTGGCCCAAGCTTTGCGCAGCCGTTTGCTAAAAGAAAAAACAATGCATAAATAAAAATAAGAGATGGCGAAATGGGATAAAATTTTAGTTTCATTCGATAGTCAGGTGGTTGCTTATAGATCTTTTGAATCAGGATTTTTAAAAATTGCTTGATTAGCAACATGCATGGTGGATGTTGGAAAGGCAAATTCGGCGCCGTTTTCTTCGACGATGTTTATGATTTTTATTAGAACGTCTTGTTTTACATCGTGGTATTTGATCCAGTCTGTGGTTTTAGTGAACGTATATATAAAGAAATCCAAAGAAGAGGGTGCGAAACTGTTGAAGTTTACAATTAGGGTTTTTCCCGTGTCTATGTCTGGATGCTTTTGCAACATTTCCTTAACTTGTTTAATAACTTGTTCCATTTTGGAGGCATCATCATAACGAATGCCAATGGTTTCCTTGATTCTTCTGTTTGACATTCTTGACGGGTTCTCAACAGCAATTTGTGAGAATATAGAATTTGGAATGTAGAGCGGACGTTTGTCGAATGTTCGAATTCGTGTCACTCTCCAACCAATATGTTCTATAGTTCCTTCAATTTCCCGGTCGGGAGAACGCACCCAATCTCCCACATTAAAAGGCCTATCCAGATAAATAAACAGCCCACCAAAGAAATTTGATAACAGATCTTTAGCGGCAAAGCCTATGGCAATTCCCCCAACACCTCCAAATGCCAGAACCCCGGAGATGCTTAATCCTAATGTTTGCAAAATCATTAAAGACGCTGTAATGCCCGCCGAAATCCTTGCTAACTTGGAAATGGCGTCTACAGTTGTGGGGTCATAGTTCTCACCACTTGCAAGATAATTTTTTTCAGTTTTCTTT
>CAZECX010000048.1:0-22201 GCA_964510965.1 uncultured Nitrospina sp.
CCTTGGCCTTACCTATATAAAGAATTTCCGACCGGCGATCCTTCATGATATAAATTCCGGGTAACTTGGGAATGTTCTCTATAACATCTTTGATTTTTTTTTCCAGGGGAAACCTCCCATATGACATCCATCTATTACCTTAAAAATATACTCTCATTTGCATGAAGACCGAAAGCAATAATCAACGCGGATTCTGGGGCAGCCGATTGGGATTCATTCTTGCGGCATCCGGTTCCGCAATTGGCCTCGGTAATGTTTGGAAATTTCCTTACATAGTAGGTGAGAATGGCGGTGGCGCATTCGTACTTATTTATCTCGTATGTATATTCATTATTGGCACGCCCATCATGCTTGCGGAGTTTACGTTGGGACGAAAAACCAATTTGAATCCTGTCGGCGCGTTTTCCTCCTTAAAACCCAAGTCAAACTTTATCAGCATAGGTTATATGGGGGTATTGGCCGGATTTCTCATTCTCTCCTTTTACGGAGTGGTGGGCGGTTGGACATTTGCCTATGTGGTCAAGTCTGTGACTGGAAGTGTATTGTCATTTACATCTCCTAAAGAAGCTGGAGTTTTTTTCGGTAACTTTATAAGTAATACAGGGGAACAACTTTTTTATCATGCCTTGTTCATGGGAGTCTGCATTGCCATCGTCCTTCGAGGTGTGCACGGTGGAATTGAAAGAGCCTGTGATATTTTGATGCCTACCCTGGTATTGTTTTTACTTCTTCTGATGATTCGCTCACTCACTCTCGATGGCGCAATGGAAGGCGTTGCCTTTTACCTGTATCCCGATTTCAGCAAGATAAATGGCAATACGGTGCTCATCGCTTTAGGACAAGCATTTTTTTCTCTCAGCCTGGGCATGGGATGCATGATCACTTACGGAAGTTATCTTTCTGAAAAAGAAAACCTGACCTCTTCCACCGTATACGTGGTGATGTTCGATACTCTCATTGCCTTGTTGGTGGGAATGGTTATTTTCCCCGCAGTGTTCGCGATGGGACTCGAACCGGCAGAAGGCCCCAGCCTGGTGTTCAGTGTATTGCCAGCTGTTTTTACCAGTATGCCTATGGGGCATGTGGTTTCTGTTATCTTTTTTACCCTACTAGCCATTGCCGCGATCACTTCAGGCATTTCTTTGTTGGAAGTAGTCGTTGCCTATTTCATCGACCAACGTGGATGGCCGCGGAAGAAAGCCGTGGTCATTGTCGGTTCGGCTATTTTCGCGTTTGGAATTCCCAGTGGTTTATCTTTTGGAGTCCTGGCAGATTTAAAAATCATGGGTATGACCTTCTTCGACCATGTCGATAACATTGCCTCAAACTATTTACTGCCATTGGGAGGAATGTTGACAGCGATCTTTGTCGGCTGGATTTGGGGAACCCAAAATGCACATGAGGAAATTGAAAAACACGAAAACAAGTTTGGTTTTCCCTGGGCGCAATGCTGGGAATTCTTGATCCGTTACGTAACCCCTGTCGCCGTCGGTATCGTCTTTCTCGCCAAAGTCCTTCCCTAACTCCCCCAATCTACACACTTTTAATAACTCACCATTTTTAGGAATCCATACAATCACCCTCAAAAACCATCTAATCTTAATAAATGATTGTTTTCTTTAAATTTGTTTTGCACAATTATTAAAAAAAGATCCTTTAAAAAGTGCTCGAATTAGTTCGGGAAATTTAGGCTCGACAACTTTAATATAATTTCCAAACCTATATTAATGAAGTTGGAAAATAAAAATACTGCTAATTCATCAGATAAAGACAATAGTCCTTTATTTTTGGAATTTAATATCAAGGATAAAGAAGAACTATTTAGCGGGATCCTTAATAACGCAGGAGCAGCAGTATATGTAAAGGATATTGAAGGTCGATATATTTTTGTAAATAGGGAATTTGAAGAGTTACTGAATGTTAAACAGGAAAATGTAAGAGGAAAAACAGATTTTGATATATTTCCTGTTGAAATTGCAGAAAATCTAATCGCAAACGATAAGTTAGTGTTGGACACTGGGCAAGTCAGGGAATTAGAAGAACAGGTTCCTATTGAAAAAAACCTGCGCACCTACCTTTCTATAAAATTTCCTGTATCCAATTCAAAAGGAGAAGTTTTTGGTGTAGCAGGGATTTCTACCGATATTACGCTACGAAAGGCAGCTGAATCCATTCTCTCCCTCCAGAACCATGCTTTGGAAAAACTTGCACAAGGCTTGCCATTGGAAAAGTACATGGATATTTTAACTCATGGCTATGAAGAAATTTTCCAGGGCGCCAAATGTTCTGTTCTTTTATTTAACAAAGAAAATCAAACTCTGCATAATTGTTCGGGACCCAGTTTGTCTTCGGTATTTAAAGATGCCATAGAAGGGATGAGTATCGGTCCTTTAGTTGGGTCGTGTGGAACGGCAGCTTATAAAAGGGATATTGTTATCGTTGAAGATATTTCAACGGACCCGTTATGGGCTAGAGCTGGAAAGTTTGCATTGTCTCACGGTTTGGCTTCGAGCTGGTCTTGTCCCATTTTGAATTTGGATAAAAATGTTTTGGGAACCTTTGCGGTTTATTACAATTATCCAAAAAAACCACAGAAAAATGAGTTGGATATCATTCAATCCATGGCTCATTTAGCAAGGATTGCGATAGAGAATAAAGAAAAGGAAAAAGAACTCAAAACAGCCCATTTGGAACTTGAAAATAGAGTTGAAAAACGAACCGCTGAATTGAAATCCACAAACAAGTTATTAGAGAGCGAAATCAGCGAAAGAAGAATAGCCGAAAAACAGATTATCAGCCTGTCCAAATTTCCAGATGAGAACCCCAATCCTTGTTTGAGGGTCAACCGGGCAGGGGTCCTCATTTACACAAATGCTCCAGGCTCAAAATTACTAGAAAACTGGAAATACAAAATTTTTGAAATGGTTCCTGATCCTTTTCAGGAAGTGGTAAAAGAGGTCTTTTCTACCCAAGTTAATACTGAGTTTGAAATAAACTCAAACAATCAGATCATTCTTTTTCATGCCGTGTATGTTCCGGAAATGGACTATATCAATTTATACGGACAGGACATCACGGAACGAAAACAAGCAGAAGAAAAATTGAAAGATGCTGTCCTAAGTTCCGAAAAAGCCAACTTGGCTAAATCGGAATTTTTAGCCCGGATGAGTCACGAGCTCCGCACGCCTATGAACGCAATATTGGGTTTCACCCAGTTACTGCAAATGGACAAAAAGAATCCTTTAGTCGATTACCAAAAAGCGAATATGGAACGCGTGTCTACCGCAGGACAATATCTACTGGAACTCATCAATGAAACTTTGGATCTTGCCAAAGTCGAAGCAGGGGAAATGGACCTGGAAATTGAAATGGTGGACATGGTTCCCATCATAGAAAATGCAATTACTCTTTCAAAGCCTCTGGCTGCTTCAAATTATATTTCATTGGAATTTCAGAAAACTTTTGGAACAGAAATTTTTGTCGAAGTAGATAAACTTCGTTTTATGCAGGTTGTAGTTAATTTAATCTCCAATGCAATCAAATACAATAAATCCAAAGGCTCTGTAATTGTTTCTATTGAAAAATCAGATGAAGACAAAATTCGTTTGAGTGTTAAGGATACTGGAAATGGAATTCCAGAAAACCAGAGAAATAAACTTTTCATTCCTTTTGAAAGGTTTGATCCCAATGCAGAATTGATTGAGGGGACCGGTATTGGACTGGCAATTTCAAAACATTTTGTAGAAATGCTGAAAGGAACGATTGGGTTTGAAAGTGTAGAAGGAGAAGGAAGCATTTTTTATGTCGATCTCCCCCTTTCCAAAAAAACTTCCTCTATATCGCTAAAAAATGTGACATTGCACTCAGCAAGCGAGGCAGCAAAAGCATCACAAAAGGAAAGAAAAATTCTTTATATTGAAGATATCCTAGCAAATGTAGTATTAGTAAAAAAAATTTTCGAGTCTCACCCCAATATAGAAATTTTTTCCGCCCCTAATGCTAACAGCGGAATTGCACTTGCAAAAAATATAATACCTGACTTGATTCTGATGGACATTCAATTGCCAGATATGAACGGCATTTCTGCTCTAAAAATACTTCAGGAAATTGATGAGACTCAGAATATTCCCGTCATTGCTCTCACTGCAGATGCTATGAGTACTGATAAAAAGGAAGGCCTGAAAATTGGATTCAAAGATTATCTCACCAAACCGATTGATATAAACCAACTGTTGGATACTGTTGACAGGGTTTTAACTTAATGCCAAGCCATCCATAAAATCTAAGATTCAGCTTTTTTGTAAGTCCTCCGGCCAATCCTGATCCCCCACTTCAGCCAATTGACCTGCTACCTGTTTGAGGTCACAAGCATCCTGCGCATTGGTTTCTAAATTTTGGAAATTTTGAGTCCTGAATTCGCCGTTAATTATTGTCTCTTTCGAAGCCAATGACTCTTCCTTTTTAGGCTTCTCCTCACCACCTTCAAACTTTAAATATTCAGGGCAATAAATTTTTTCTCCTGCATAACACCCAGAATTCAGGTGTATCCGAATCCCTAAATTAATGGAAAACCTTTCACGAAAAACATATAAATGATTAATTTTAAATGGGTTATTTAATAATCCATGCAAAGCCCACGCTACCAAAAACTTTTTAAAATCCCCATTTTAAAGTTGACTAAAATAATGAAAGAAATAATAATTACTATAAATGTTTATGTAATTTATAAAATTTAAGGGGCCCTCTTTCCAATCCCTCCTCCCCATGTTTTATTTTTATGGAAAATATTCCTGTTAAATTTCGCCATAGTCTAAGAGGCAAGATGCTGTTATTTGGTGTTGCCCCCACTATCATTATCCTTCTTATTATCATCGCCTACACCACCACTCAAAACTATTCTTCAGTTCTCCAGACCAACGAAGAAATGATTAAAGGCCTGGCGAGAAAAATTTCCACCGAAATTGAAAGAGGAAATACCCGGGCCGTTATCACTGTACAAACCATGGCCTATGCCCAGGAAAACGGTTTATTTGGAAAGCGTGAAGAGTCTACCTCGTATGCCGGAAGAATTCTTGCTGAGTTTCCAGAGTTTACTGGAGCCTACTTTGGTTACGAGGTGGATTCAGATCAAAATGATAAAAAATATCTCAATACTAAAGAAGGTAAAACCCTTCAAAAGGCACTGAATAAGGATGGAAGGTTTATTCCCTACTGGTACAGGGGCAAAACGGATTTCAACAAGGATTCTCTTTTTCTCGAACCTTTGGTGGATATGGAGACCAGCCTTTATTACCAGGGTGTCAAGGATTTATGGCATGAAGCGGGAAAAGCCTTACCCATGATCACCGAACCCTACGTTTATGAAGGAAAAATGATTGTGGAGCAAACCTTTCCTATCATTATTGATGGGAAGTTTAAAGGGATCGCTGGAGTGGACAGGGCTTTAAGCCATATTTTTGAGTTTATCAAAGAAATTAAAAACCGGGAATCGGTAGACATATTTTTAATAAGCCGATTGGGAAAATTTATTTCCGTCACCACAGAGAAAAGTGATTTGCTGGTAACCAAATCCCTTTACAAAACCCCTTACAAAAAATTATTCAGTCGATATTATAAAAATGGAAGTGACAATATTTTGGATCTCGTTGAGGATCCTCTTGATAACCAGAATTATTATTTCGTAACTTCTTCGGTTCCAACCGGGAATTGGACCGTTATTTTGAGGAAATCTGAAGAATCCGTTTTAAGTCCCATTCTCTCCGATCTTTATTATCAGGTTTTTTTCGCGCTGGTTGGCCTGTTGGTGATCACCTTTTTATCCCTCTGGCTAGCCCAATCGATTTCAACAGGCATTGGGAGAGCGATGGAAGCTGCTAATTTTTTGGCCTCTGGCGGTTTGCCAAAAAATACAGATTTGGATTCAACGCTTCAAGACGAAATTGGAAGAATGAACATCAGCTTCAATAGGGTAATGGAAATGTTCCGGGAAATCACCCATGTCTGCGTTGCCATTGCAGAAGGGGATTTCAGTAAATCCGTCAAGATTAGAAGCGAAAGAGACACCCTTTCATCCGCAATCAATCAGATGAGCGTTAAGCGGAAAAAGGCTGAAGAAGAACTTAAAGCTGCACAGAAAAAAGCGGAAGCCGCCAATCAGGCAAAAAGTGTTTTTATTTCCAGCATGAGCCATGAAATTCGCACTCCCCTGAATGCGGTTATGGGATATTCGCAACTTTTAGAAAAAGACCCGGATTTACCTGAGAAACAAAAAAATGATGTTTCTGCAATTTACAGATCGGGAAAACACCTTTTGAGTATCGTCAACGATATATTGGATTTTTCCAAAATAGAAGCGGGGAAAATGGAAGTCCACCCCAACAATTTTGATTTGGAAAACCTGATACATGATTTGTCCGTAATTTTTGCTATTCGTTGCCAAGAAAAGAAATTGGATTTAAAGGTTAAGGGAATAGAAAAAAACGAACAAATTCTAGTGTATGGGGATTCGGGGAAACTAAGACAAGTCCTCGTCAATCTAATGGGGAACGCGATTAAATTTACCTCTTCCGGAACTATCCTGCTAAACGTTTTGCCTTTAACAGAAAACAATTTTTTCTTTGAGGTGAAAGACACTGGCCAAGGCATTCCCCTAAAAAAGCAAACCGATATTTTTAAACCCTTTCAACAGGATGAAGAGGGAGTAAAACAGGGTGGAACAGGGTTAGGACTTTCTATTTCAAAGAAACTTTTAAACCTAATGGGATCAGATATTAAAGTTGAATCAAAAGAAGGTGAAGGAAGCAGATTTTACTTTAATATCATATTTCCTCCTGCAAAAGATATTTCGGAAACCACGGAAAATCCATTTGAACATGTTACGAGACTGGCTCCAGGATACTCTGTAAAAGCAGTTTTAGTAGACGACAATCTCACAAACCTGGACGTACTATCCCGAACGCTTGAAGATATCGGAGTAGAAACGATGAAGGCCGATAACGGTGAAGATGGGCTCAAGCTGATCCGCACACATTCACCCCAAATCGTTTTTTCCGATTATCACATGTCCAATATAGATGGCATAGAATTAACAAGAGAAATAAAAAGATACCCGGAAACACAACAAATTAAAATAGCCATGATCTCGGCTTCCGTTTTTGACCATCAGCGTGAGATGTACATGAAGGAAGGAGTCCAGGCCTTTATTGGAAAACCCTTTGTACGAGAAGAAATTTTTGAAGTCTTGGCCGAACTTTTGAATGTGCAATATGAGTATAAAAAAGAAGAGCCTCAACCCAGGTTAGATAAGGAAAAGCATCTAGATCTCTCATCTGTTAATTTGCCCATGGATTTACTGGTCTCCCTAAAAGAAGCAGCCCAGTCTGGACGAATAACTCTGTTGGAAAATATTTTTACTTCCATGAAAAAAGAACAACTCAATGGATCAAATCTCGTTCCCCATTTAAGCGATATGGCCAATAAAATGGAGTTTCAAGAAATTAAACAAATTGCAGAAAAATTAATTTTAAATTTACCGAAGTAAGGGTGAAATGAAGGAAAGAATAAAAAAAATTGAGGGAATGAAAGTTCTCGTAGCAGATGACACACCGGAAAATCTGCAAATTTTATACAAAACTTTAAAAAATGAAGGTTATGAGTTGGCCCTGGTAAAGAACGGAGAAGAATGCCTAAAACAAGCATCCGATTTTTCTCCTCACCTTATTTTACTTGATATCGTTATGCCTGGGGTAAATGGCTTCGAGGTCTGCGAAAGAATAAAAAAGAATAAAGACACAAAAGATATTTCAATAATTTTCCTCTCTGCAAAAATGTATAGTGAAGATATTGTAAGAGGTTTTGAAGTTGGGGCTTCAGATTATATTACCAAACCGTTTGAGCAGGCTGAAGTATTAGCCCGAGTCAAAAACCACTTAATGCTCCAACAACTCCACCTTGAAAACGCCCATTACATTACTGAGCTGGAAAGGAGCAACATAGAGCTGGAAAGTTTTGCCCATGTTGTATCCCATGATTTGCAAGCCCCCTTAAGAAAAATTGTTACCTTTAGTGATCGCTTTATGAATAACACAAAGGAATTTGCCCAGGAAAATAGAACTGACCTTACCATTGTGAAAAATTCGGCAATTAGAATGAAAATTTTCATTGAAGATCTACTAAAGTTTTCTGAATTGAAAAAAATTAAATCCCAGTACCCCCTAATAAACCTGGGTGAAACTATGGACGAAGTTTTAAGCGATATTAATCACCTTGTGGTAGAAAATGGCGCTACTATAAATATAGATGAGTTACCTACGCTTGAAGCGGTACCCCATCAGATGCATCAATTATTTCAAAATTTATTTTCTAATTCCCTTAAATATCGAAAAAAAGGAGTCTCACCGGTTATCAATTTGAAATGCTCAAGCGATGGCAATGGAGGTTGGGAATTAAATATAATCGACAATGGTATTGGCTTCGAGGACAAACATGCTAATCGAATATTCAAACCTTTTGAACGGTTGCATGGCATCAATGAATACGAGGGAACCGGTATTGGGTTAGCTATATGCGAAAAAATAGTCAAACTTCACCATGGAAACATTCAAGTAAAAAGCATAAAGAATGAGGGAACTACGTTCACAATTTTCCTTCCCAAAAATCAGCCTCTAAATCACTGATGATAAAATCTCAAAAACGAATTTCCCCTTAAGGCCGTTTGTTCCTTCGCTCAATAGGAAATTCCACCATTTTCCCGCAGTGAGGACATGAAACGGGTCGTGATTTCTGTTTATGTATAGTTTCAATAAAGCCATAAGCAATTATTCCCACCGGAAGCCCAAATGTTCCCAGACCCAAAATAGATACGAACCCTCCAAAAAATTTACCCAGGGTTGTAATGGGATAGACATCTCCATAGCCCACCGTCGTCATTGTGGAAACCGCCCACCACATTGCTTCAAAGATACTTGAAAATTTTTCAGGTTGCGCCTGATGTTCAAAAAGGTAAATGACGCCGGATGCAAAGAACAACATTCCCAAAATTATACCCAGGACAATCAGCAGTTCCTCGCGGGTATCTCGCAATACATTTCGCAACAGGTGAATTGAATAGGAATAACGAGCCATCTTGAAAAGGGAAAATAGCCTTAACAATCGCAAAACCCTTAAAAACCTGAGGTCGGCATCTAAAAAAAATGGCAGGTAAAAAGGCAATACCACAAGCAAATCAATAATTGCCGCTGGAGTGACCATGTAACGAAGTCGACCGTTTACAGGATGCCTGTATTCTTCCTTTACCACAACGGTCCAAATCCGCAACACATACTCAAGTGAAAATACAAGCATTGAAAAAACTTCAAAAACTTTAAAGGGATGTGAATAGTTTTGGGAAATCTCATCCACCGTTTCCAAAGCAACCGCAAAAACATTTAATATGATGAGAGAAATAATAAAAATATTAAATCCGCGGCAGTAAATATCTTCCTTGGACTCCGGCTCCAGAATTTCACTGATTCTATATTTGATGCTCATAATTTGCTCCCCTACTTGGGTGGGTAACTCGGAAGCCTGGTGGCCCATTCTTTATCCCCAAGGGTTTCGCGCAAACTCTCCGAAAGACAGGAGAAATCCAAACTATCTTCGGCCTGGGCCTCTGCTTTACTATAAATACACCTCGCCCCTTCACCATCCCCAAGTTTTTCTATAAAACATTCCGCCAAACTCAGAAGGTCACAAAAGTCTTCTACCTGACTCTCGGCCTTATGGTATAACTCGCTGGCCCATTTTTCGTCCCCTAATTTGGCGAAGACGTTGTCTGCAAGTTCAAAAAATTCCGAAAACTCTTTCGCACGCTCTTCAGCTTTTTTATAAACTTTGAGTTGCCATTCTTTATCATCAAGTATCTCTGATACGCTTTCAGCCAGATCGCATAATTCCCGAATATTCTCTGCCTGGGTTTCTGCCTTTTGAAATAATCTTTTTGCCCATTCTTTATCCGCTAGGGATTCAAAAATGCTGTAGGCAAGCCAATTCAAATCCAGACTGTTTTCTACACAATCCTCAGCTTTTTGGTAAATTTTAACAGCCCAATCTTTATCGTTGAGTGCAAAAGCAACACTATAAGCGAGCCAATTCAAATCCAGACAATCCTCTACCCTGTCTTCAGCTTTTTTGTAAACCCTCCTGGCCCATTCCCGATCCCCAGCTTCAGCCAATTGATCCGCCACCTGTTTGAGGTCACAAGCATCCTGCGAATTGGCTTCTGCAGTTTGGAATTTTTGAGTCAGGTATTCATCGTTATTTATTTTCTCTTTCGAAGCTGAGGTTTCTTCCTTTTTAGGCTGTTCTTCTTTGCCCGCGAACTTGTAATATTCGAGGTAGTGGATTTTGTCTCCTGCATAGATAAAACTTTTTTCGTATTTTGATTTTGGAAGATGCCTTCTTTCATGAAGAATGCCATTTTTGTTATGCAGCAAAGACTCGGCATTTAAATAGTCCTGCATCTCAATGGCGTAAGTTTGACTATCGGTGGCAAGATAAACTTGTCCCCGGGGAGCCAGCTTCTGAGCAATCAGATTTACCAGTTCGGGTTTGACTAACCGGCGTTTGAAATGACGAGCTTTTGGCCAGGGATCAGGTAGGTTAATAAAAACTGAATCTAATTCCTCGGCTTTAAAAAGATAAGGAAGTTTTTCCCGGACATCTCCAAAAACCACACGTATATTTTTCAACTGCAAAGAATGAATACGCTCTAATAATTTCTGGATACCTTCCTGGGAAAAATCTATTCCTATGAAATTACTGTCAGGTTCCCTCCTGGCCATAGCAATTAAAAAATCCCCCATGCCGAAGCCAATTTCCAATTTTAAAGGATGGGTATTCCCGAACTGGGTTTGCCAATTCGGATTCCCTTTAATATCAAGAAAGCAAGGATCTTCCACAACAAAAGGCGTAGAAGAGGGTCTGGCGGTCAATAATCCCATGGTAGATAGAACATCAGATTATTTATTTTCCCAGTAAATCACTGGCTTTTTTTGCTGCATCATCCATAGCTTTATCCAGTTTTTCTCCTGCTTTTTCTGCTTCTCCCTTTTCTTCACATCCCACCGTACCAAACACACAAACAATTAAAACCAACGCGATCATAAATTTTTGCAGAATTTTCATAATTCTTCTCTCATGTAAAATATCGTTATTTATTTGGTCTTCTTACTGAATAAAATTAATTAATAAGATTCTATTCTGTTCCTTTTAAAAATGGAATCTAAATTTTGTGATAATGTGTTTTATGAAAAATATTAATGCCCATTATTATGATTAGACCTGTCCAATTTCTTTTGACGCTATCACTAATTCTTCTGGCAACCTTCGCCTATGCCCACGGCATGTCAGAAGCAGAAAAGCTAAGCATTCTGCAAGGCGGGAACCTTCAATATATGAAAATTGGTGCCTCTCATATGTTGACGGGTTACGACCATCTTCTATTTGTCTTTGGCATAGTTTTTTTCCTAACCACTTTTATCGATGTCGTTAAATACATCACTGCCTTCACCATTGGTCACAGCATCACCCTCATCACTGCTACTTTATTGGGAGTGACCGTAAATTATTTCCTGATCGATGCGGTGATCGCTCTAAGCGTTTGCTATATCGGCTATGAGAATTTAGGTGGATTCAAAAAGCTTTTTGAAAAAGGACTCAATATGATCTGGGCCGTTTTTATCTTCGGATTGGTTCACGGATTGGGACTTTCCACTCGACTGCAACAGCTTCCCCTGGGGGATGAAGGAATCGTCTGGCGCATCCTTTCCTTCAATTTGGGAATAGAGTTGGGTCAAATCGCCGCATTGTGCGTAATGGTAGCTTTGCTATATAAATGGCGACGCACTCAATCTTTTTTGAAAATCAGCAACATCTCTAACAATGCACTGATTTATGCTGGAGCGTTTTTGTTTTTGTTTCAGATGCATGGTTACTCACATACCCTCGATCCGGATGAATTTCCTTTTCCGGAAGACAACCATTTCCACGCCCACGAAAAAATGGATGCCGAAGCCCCAATACCAGGTAGTGAGTATTTAATTACTCCAAAGGCCGAAGCCCCCGATCCGCTGGATTGGTGATTTTCATTCTGTCATCCTGTGCTTGTGATATTAAACCATTAATTTCATGCCCAGAACGGGTATGTCTAAGGATCTATTTCCCTCTATATATTCATCTTTAATCTTCATACCCATAAAAGGTAATATAAACAATATGAGAGAATCCGCACGCGAGACAAAAGAAAAGCTTATTAAAAAATTCCCAGAAATAATTAATCAGTTTTTTAAAAAGCAATTTTTATGGATGTTAATTGGCTTGACGATTGTTTTACTGATCGCATTAATTACTAGCATTCTATTTACTTTCAAAGATCCCTCCAAATACCTCCCTCCCCTTATTTTTAGTACCGCCGCATTTATTGCCATGCTTACTTATTGGAGAGAGCACAACAAGACAATTGAAGAAAATAACCAGTCAAGTTCAGAATTGTTTCTTAAACTCGCATCGGATGGGCTTACAACCGTTTATGAATTACTGAAAGATAAGAATAATAATAATATAATTTGGATTAGGGCGGCGCGAACTCTACTTGAATCCCAAAAGCTTTCGGAAGAAATTAAATCAGAAAAGTTTCTACGTGCTTATCGCATTCATGAAGAAAAGGTAAGAAACGATCTTTATTTAAAACTAAGAACCGATACCGATAACCCACAACCTTTGCCCCCTCAATTCTTTTTTGGAACCAAAGACTGGAAATCTGGAAAAGATCTTGACGAACTTGCAAAGGAAACCTCCCAAAAATTTCCTTCCTATAATATTGACATTAATAGTGTCCCACCAGAACCTCCTCTAGACCCAATCTCAGAAAAAAGTGTTTGTGCCATTTATGATTTTCTTGAATACCCTGATCCTGAAGATTATCTAAAGAAAGATCTCCTTCAAAAAGTTGAACTTTGGAAGGAAGGTTATGATCATATTATTGGACCACATAGCGGTGCTGCACGATATATTTACCATCGAAAAACCTGGCATGCCGTTAATGGAGAACTTTTTAAGAGAAAACCTATCGAAAAACCATCTAAATAGAGTTACTTACAAGTTACACTAACCACTTATCCCAGACCATCATGTCATCAATATTAAGGATCAATACTGCAATGTCATCGCGAGCCGTTGGCGGCGTTGCGATCCAGACTCTGGATTGCTTCGTTCCACTCGCAATGACGTTTTGAAGCAAATTATGACTTCTCCTGCTGAATAATTAAAACAAGCTGCCTCCCACGCTAGTGGGTTATTTCAAAGAATACTTTTTATTCTCTTGCACCAACTTACGGGCTTTAATCAGGTCTTCGGTGGGGAATTTGCAAATATTGTTTTCGCAGACATAAATAATCGTTCGTCCTTCGGTAGTGGTTTTATTTTCAAATACCGGAAAAGACGATTTTGCTTCGGGAGAAATATAACCTAGCGTTTTATTGGGTAAAAACTCAGCTCGTAGCATTTTTATTATAGCCTCTTTTTCTTTAGACTCCTTTGGTCCCACCACAACGACTTCTTTCGACTGGTCGAGATAAAAGTCCAACGCGATGAACATTTGCGCAAATGCATTGTGGGCACGGCTCATCATCTCCCCCGCCAAAGTAAAAATGGTTTTAGCTTTTTCTCGGTATGAATTATGAAGGGTAAAATTATAGAGCCTTAATAAGTTGAGGGCTGACACGGCGTTGCTGTTGGGACGGGCATTGTCTTCAAAACGTTTATTGCGACCGGGCAACAAACCCTCTTCCGAGAAATAATAGCCTCCTGTTTCTTTATCCCAGAACAATTCATCCTGCTTCATCTGCAATTCGTTGGCCCAGGTCAACCATTGCTCATTAAAATCTGCCTCGTAAAGATCGATCAATCCTTGAATAAGGTAAGCATAATCATCAAGGCTTGCAGTAAATTTGGCTTCCTTCTCTCGGTACCGTCGTGCCAATTTTTCGTTCTCATAAAGATTCTTTTTGATGAACTGCGCTGATTGTTGTGCGGCTTTTAAATATTTCTCATCTTGTAACACCTGCGCGGCTTTCGCCATGGAACTTATCATCAATCCGTTCCAGGCAGTGAGCACTTTATCGTCTTTAAACGGTCGTTCGCGTTTCTCCCGAAATTTTAATAAATGATCCTTGAGAGTTTTTACTTCTGCACTTTTGCTTTTCGACCAACTTATATCTTTATTTAAATGGAGAATATTTTTTCCAGTTTCTTCAAAGTTTCCGCCAGAGGTCACACCAAATATTTTATAGGCTTGTTGGTACTCTTCCAGTGACAGGAGCTTTTTTAGTTCTGCGTCGGACCAGACATAATACGTCCCTTCCTCCCCCTCACTGTCTGCGTCTTCAGCGGAGTAAAATCCACCTTGCGGATCGGTCATGTCTTTTAAGACATAGTCAAGAATGCCACGGGCCACAGATTCGAAAACCTCGTTACCTGTAACCTGATTTCCTTCAAGATATACCATTGCCAAAGCCGCCTGGTCGTAGAGCATCTTTTCAAAATGTGGGATCAGCCAGATAGCGTCTGTGGAGTAACGGTGGAATCCGCCAGCCAGATGATCGTAAATTCCGCCTCGTGCCATATGCTCTAACGTGGATGCCACCATTTTTACCGCGTGTTTATCCCCCGTACGTTTGGCAATGCGTAATAAGAGACGCATTTTCATCGTTGGAGGAAATTTTGGGGCAAGACCAAATCCCCCATTTTCTTCGTCGTAACTGATGAGGAATTTTTTATAAAAGTCTTTCATCATCGTTTCATCAAGAGTCACCGATTGGGTCGAGATCTGATCACCCGCTTCAATAAACTTTCTAACATTGTCGCCAACGGCCTTTATTTTTTTAGGCTGCTCCTTCCATGCAGAACCCAGGGCACCAATTATTTTCATGAGTTGGACTTTTGGAAAGTAAGTACCACCAAAGACAGGGATTTTTTCTGGCGTCATTATTACGGTCAAAGGCCAGCCTCCGCTTCCCGTCATTGCCTGTACCACGTTCATATAAAACTGATCGACATCGGGATGCTCTTCACGGTCCACTTTAATGCATATAAATTCTTCGTTCAGCATGGCCGCCACCTCTTCATTTTCAAACGATTCTTTTTCCAGTACATGGCACCAATGGCAAGTGGAGTAACCAATACTCAAAAAAATAGGTTTGTTTTGATCGCGCGCCGCGTTTAAGGCTTCCTCACCCCAGGCATACCAGTGGATGGGGTTGCTTTTATGTTGCAAAAGGTAGGGACTCTTCTCATGAATTAAGCGATTATAGGATTTTGCTGGAAAGGCTTCGTCATAAAAAAAGAAGACCATGATCGCCATCAGGATTGGAATGAGTAGGAAGAAAAAACGCTGCATAAAATTCCTGCGAAATTAAGTGGATGAGACTCAGGTTAACACAAATCAGGAAACGTTTTTCCTTATGAGACCCCAGGCATAGGAATAATGAACCCATACCAAAAGCGTGGCTGCTAAAAATTCGGCCATTTCTTCAATTAATGTTAACAGGTGGTATTGATTCATCGCACCTTCATTGGCATCGATTAGAACCCGTGCCTCCAGATACTCGAATCCTGCTGCCAGGGCCAAAAGGGACAAAGCTGCTAGCGACCCCCAAAAAAGTTTTGGAACATTTTTAAAAGCAGAAAGATAAAATCCCATCATCCCCACACCCACCAGAATCATTGGCGGTGCAAAGACCACCGTCCACAACAGGGAGTCCGTTTCCCGAGTCGCGCCAAAATAGGTTCTCAATTTTTCCCCTGCCGCTCCCGACATGACCGCGTCTATCAGTGTTTCATGGATTTGCATGGTTTCATCGATCGATAAAGCCAACATCAATATTGCTACAACTCCCCAGGCCCAAGGATAAATAGAATTTGCTGAAAATTGTTTTTCCCCAGCCAGGCAATAGAAAGCAGCCAGGGCAACCAGAAAAAACTGGAAACTGGAATACCAGGTAGGCAAATTGTTTTCTCCAGCAAGGTTGAAAAACGAACTCCATTCAGGATGATCAATAAAAATCAGGTAAAGAATTCCCAGAAGGCCATCCATTGCCAGCAACGGGATCAAAATCTGTTTGGGTGTAAATTTTTCCACGCTAAAATTCTTCTCTGATATATCCACCGTTTTTTAAAGCCTCACGCATCTCCTCACTCATTTCACGATGCAAACTCAGGTTGACGGATTTGTTCTTCCGTTTCCATGATTTTAGTAATTTTTCCAAGTCATCTCCTTTTTGCGAATTCTCAGAAAAGACATTCCGGTGCTCGTCCGGATCATTTTGAAGATCGACGAGTATTTTGGCTTCTATGCCCTCATCATTTTTTATGACCAACTTCCAATTTTTACTACGCAGTCCGAGAAATTCCGTCCCATAAGGAGATTCATGAATGAATATTTTTTGACTAGGCTTAGAAGAATCAGGGCGACCCATTAAAGGAACCAGAGATATTCCCGACATCCAGGGCGCTGGCTTCTGATTCAACAATTCTAAAATAGTTGGTGCAAGGTCTATGGAAGATACCAATGAAGACGGGCGTGAGACAGAATCATTTTGGGAAACCCCAGCTGGTTTAATAATTAAAGGAATACGAGTTGCCGCATCCGAATAACGTGCGGTGTGTCCCGGCCCTTTTTTGAAAAAACCATTTTCATAAAGTTCAAATAATATCTCTCCATGGTCAGAAAGAATTACGATCACGGTATCATCATAAACTCCCGATGATTTTAACATTGCAAAAATCTTCCTGAGTTGATCATCCACCAGGCGAATTTCCCCGTCATATAAAGCGATGACATCCTCTTTCAAATGGGCAGGGAAAATTCCCTTTCGCCAGGCATTGGCCAGGTCGTTGGCGCATCGAACATCAAATTCTTCCTCAAAACCCTTAAGAGGCTGAGGTAAGGATATTTTCTTAAACAGGGTGTTGTAGGGAGGAGGAGGATCATAGCTTTCATGAATATTCTGAACATGCATCCAAACAAAAAACGAGGGTTTTTCATCGCTCTGAACCCAGGACATCAACCAGGTGTTGACCGCTTTGAATCCTTCCAGATCGTCCTCCGAGTCCTTCTCATCATGATCATGACTTGCAATTGGGATAAACTCAAAACTCTGAAAACCTTTATCCAGCCCCGATTCCTCATTGAGGGCGTGGTACCCTACAAAGCCTGCCGTCTCATACCCTCTCTCCTTCAGGATGCCGGCAAGAGTTGGAATGCTGGGATTGATAGCCTGTCCATTATCCATCAACCCATGTTGTGAAGGGTAAAGTCCGGTCAATATAGTAGCGTGCGAAGGGCCGGAATTGGTTGCCACCGTAAATGCGTTTTCGAAGACGAAACTGTCTTTCGCCAAATCGGAAATAGCGGAGCTGGTATCTCGTTGATAACCATAAATATTTAAATGATCCGGACGTAAGGTATCCAGAGTGATCAATAGTAGATGCGGTTGTTTTGGAATTGTTGCCGTTTCATTTATTATAGAGTTAATTTTAATGGCTATAAAACTAGCTGAAAAGATTCCTATAAAGGTTATCAGGATAATTATCGACTTTTTGTAAATAAGTTTCATAGAAGCTGTAGAATAAGAATATTTTTTCGGTGATTTTAAATGCAAAAACTGGCAATAGAGTATCTGCTAAAAACCAAAGAACGCTTTCCTAATAAAATTGCAATTGTTGATGGCGAACAAAGCATTACTTTTTTCGAACTCTGGAAAAAATCTCTTTCCCTAGCTTATTGGATAACTACTGAATTTCAAATAACTAATCGACCTATATCGCTGAATTTAAAAAAATCCATCGATGCTATTATCGCCCTGTTGGCTATCCAGCTTACTGGAAACATTTACGTTCCCTTAGATATTGATACACCCGACAAAAAAAAAGAAGAAATGCTGAAAACACTGGGTAGCAATTTGGTTCTGGAGCATAAAACGGGCGAATTTATTTTAGCCGGAAAAAGTTATTCCTTTACCTACGATAACAATGAACCTGATACCAAAAACTTTTTTCTTGAAAAGCTTTCAGCGAGAAAGTCGAGTGATCCTCTATACATTATCTTCACATCTGGAACAACCGGAACCCCAAAGGGAGTGACCATTTCAAATTCATCGGTCATCGACTACATTGATTGGGCAACAAAAACCTATAATGTTTCAGAGAAAGAAATCATTGGAAATCAGGCACCTCTAAATTTTGACAACTCCGTTCTTGACCTGTATCTCACGTTTGCCCAAGGATGCACCCTACACTTGCTTTCCAAGGAAACTTTGAGGTTTCCTGCTGGTTTTGGGAACTACGCTTCCTCTAATAAAATTAATTTTATATTTTTTGTTCCGTCTTTATTAAGCAATTTTGTCGCGCTTAAAATTTTTAAGGACTACGATTTAACCTGCCTGAAAAAAATTCTGTTTGCAGGCGAAGCCATGCCATTAAATACGCTAAAAACTATCAGGAAGGAACTTCCCGATACTTTGCTTTCTAACCTATACGGTCCCACTGAGATCACTGTAGACGCGATCTATTGGATATTTGGAAATGAGATGAATGATCTCGAACAAGTTCCTCTGGGAGTTCCCTGTGTCAACCATCAAATCCTTTTTTTAGATGAAAATGAAAAAATAGTAACTCGTGACAATGAAATTGCAGAAATCTGTGTTGCCGGACCCGGGGTTGCCTTAGGTTACTGGAACGATGCGGAAATGACCTGTCTAGCTTTTATACCCAATCCTGAATCCGGCAAACAAGAAGAAATCATATATAAAACCGGTGATCTCGGTTATATTTCCAATGGACTCATCTACATGACAGGAAGGAATGACGATCAATTCAAACATCTTGGGTATCGAATTGAACCGGGAGAAATTGAAAAGGCGATCAATCAGTTGGAAGGTATTCAACAAAGTTGTGTGATTTATGATTCGGAGAAAAAACGCATCATCGCATTTTATACAGCGGAGCCCATGGGTTCCCCACCCCAGTTTAAAAATTTATTATCCACTCAACTGCCTCAATATATGATTCCTCACAGTTGTCACAGACTGGATAAAATTCCTACGACCCGGAATGGAAAATTAGACCGCAAAAACCTTCTGGAAACAAAAATGAAAACCAAAAATGCAATTATCTGAAATTAAATCCGAACTAAAAGATTTCTTTGAAAAGGAGTTTCCAAATTCAGGAACAATACTTTCAGATAGCACAAACTTATTGGACGATTGGTTCATAGATTCATTTGGCATCGTCAGCACAGTTTTGTTTCTAGAACAAAAATTTGGTATCGAAATCTCGCGTGCGGATATAAACGCAACGACCTTCAGCAGCATCGAAACGCTTTCCCAGCACGTATCTGATCAACTAAAGAGCATCTCATGACAGGCCTTTTAAGTGGTGTACCCATTACCCAGAAAGAGCAACAGGAAAATGATCGTCACCAACCTCTGATAGTTCTGGCTGTATTGGCTTTCCTATTGGTTTATATCTACCTCTTCACCTACGCTTCCGATTCCTTGAGCCTGCCCATGCCACAGAAATTGTCAGAATCACTGGGCCTGCAGATCGAATATGTCTTTGACGATGACCGCAATATAGACAGCAGTCTCATTGTCCCCTTTACCAGGATATTCGAAAACAATGATGATGAGCGACTGGTATTATTTTTGGGTGCGGGTATTGCCTTCCTTTTAGTTTATTTCCTTCCTCTAAAATACAAGCAGCGTTCCCTGACTTTATCGTCGCTTCTTATTATAGGAATTTTATATGGATTAGAAGGTGTGACCGGGTTGTTATGTGCCCACATTCTGGTCTACTTGGTTTTACATCCGGTAACCAGTTTCAGAACATGGATTGCGTTCCTTCCCGGGTTTTTCGGATTCTGGTCGTTTTATCCTTATATGTCTTTGGGGTTGGTACCATTTATCCAATCCATTTTTTCCGGCTTCATTTTTGCCTTGGTTTACCGTTTCATGGTTCTTCGACTGCTGGGTTTGCCTACTATCGCAAAAGTATCAAGAGTCTTGGTTATTCAATCTGCAATAATCACAGTTCTCGTTGGAACTTTAATAGAGGGATGGTTGACCAGTCCCTGGGAGCTGGCACTGGGTGTTCTGTTGTTCTTCTGGCACTGGGAACGGCTCATCATGTATCACATCGATTACCAGGATGGAAATATTCCAGCAAACATTTCGTTAATGACATACCTGTCTGTTTTTTTAACCCCGGGCCAAATTGGCAGTTGGCACTGGGGGGTCACCATTGGGCAGGGTTACGCTTATACAGTTAATAACTTTTTTTGCGATGACAAAAATATATTGATCCGTAGTGGATTAAAGTTATGGGCAATATCAATCGGTTATCTGGTTTTTGGCGACTGGATTCACGGTCATCTGTTCGATTTTATAAACGATCGAGGAATTCTTGTTTACAGGCGCATTGAAGAAATGTCTTCCATTTTTATTTCAGGGGATGAAATAAGACCCGCCACCGTATTACTCACTACCCTGATCACTCTAATGAAATGGACATTTACTTGGGGCGGCGTGGTGCATTTTAAAGTCGGGTTGTGGCGAGTTTGCGGATACCGGATCGACCCCTATTTCAATTATCCATGGCTCTCTACCAACCTTGTTTCGCTGTGGTCACGCTTCACATTTCACTACAGGGAATTTCTGGTACGAGCCTTTTATTACCCGGTGTTTTTTAAATTTTTCAAAGGACACACACATCTTCGAATATTCGCGGCAACGATGGCCGCTGCCTGCCTCGGAAACTTGATATGGGGCCATATTACAGAATCCGCTTTTTATCATGGCGTTGAAAGAGAAAGCCTTTATATAACTTTGAAACAATGGCCCTATTTTGTTTTGTTGGGACTGGGTATCACAATAAGCGAGTTTTGGTTGATGCATAAGAAAAAAACATCACGCAAACCCTGGACTCTGGATAAATACATTGGTTGGGATTTTCTATCTGCTTATATCACCTTGCAGTTCTTCGCCCTGATTCATGTATTCGTTTATACGGATGAAAGCGCAACCGTTATGGATAGTTTCAAGTTGTTATTAACAGGATTGGGAATACACTAATAAATAAAACTGCCGTTATGAAAACCGGCTATCTTTTCCAGTAAGTTGCTTTTGCGGAAGAGAAACTTCTTTACCTTGACAACATTAACTGCCTGAATGTCAATGAGCCTTCGACGCTGGCAATTGTTCGGATTAATTCAGGGGAGGAAAAACCAGGAGCCGTTCGAGTCCCGACAATAAATTCTTTTTGCGAAGAGTAACGAAATATTAATATCTGGAAAGTGGCAAGAAAAACTTGAAACGGAGAGCAATTCTGTTCTTTACAAAAAGAGTAGAACTTTTGTTTCTGGTTTGCAGAAATTTCAAAACCAAACATAAAAAGGGGGGGGCTAGGTAAACCGACTGCCTTTTCCGGTGAGTTGTTTTTGTGGGAGAGAAACCTCTTTACCCTGGCAGCCCTCTATCTGGCCAATAACCTGACAGGGAAGGTCATGGGCTTTACAGATTTCCGTGATGGCCTCGACTTCTTTTGTGCCTTCGACAATGAGGCAAAAACCTGTTCCCATATTGAAAACTTCAAACATTTCAGCTTCGCTCACTCCACCTCGATCCTGAATGAGATTAAAAATTTCAGGAACCGGTTGCAAGGTATCGATGACAAAACGAATGTTTTCGCATTCCACTCGGTTTAGATTACAAAATCCACCACTGGTTATATGAACCATGGCTTTAAGGTCGATTCCTGAATCGAGCATTTCCATTACCGGTTTCACATAAATTTTTGTGGGCTCCAACAATGCTTCGCCCAAAGTCTGGCCCAAAAATTCTTCGTAATCATTGACTCGAGATTTCTGCTCCTCAACGGTTTCACCCAACAAAACGCGACGGGCCAAGGTTAAACCGTTAGAATGAACACCGCTTGATGCCAAACCGACAATCAGGTTGCCGGGTTTTATATCTTTTCCGGTATTGACCTTGTCCAGAGAAACATGACCGATGCAGGCACCAATAAGGTCTATCCCGAAAATTATTTCTTTGATTTGGGAAATTTCGCCGCCGGAAATACTAATGTTAGATTGCCGTGCTCCTTCTGCCAA
>CAZECX010000048.1:22301-24414 GCA_964510965.1 uncultured Nitrospina sp.
TGCTGCAAAAGTCCGAGTTGTCGGCCGGAAAAATTGCAGAAAACTTCAAGGATATCACTCGTCCTGCTGTTTCGCAGCACCTGGGGGTTCTCAAAAATGCCGGGCTTATTGTTGAACGCCGTGCGGGCACTAGCAGAATCTATCGAGTACAACCTGAGGGATTTTCCAAGTTGAAAACTCTCTTGGAGGGCTTTTGGGATCCAAGGCTGGAAAAACTTAAAATGGCGGCAGAAAAAGAGGAAAAGAAAAAAAGGAGAAAATCATGACAGATTCGTATGAATTAACACGAGAAATTTTTATCAAAGCCCAACCTGAAACTATATTTTCTTTTTTGACCGTAGAATCAAAAATGAAGGAATGGTACGGAGAAATTGTGGAATCGGATCCCAAACCTGGGGGAGTCTTTCGTGTTGCCAAAAAAGATGGAACCGCCGATTGTCGTGGACATTATGTGGAGGTTATTCCCTACGAAAAGGTTGTATTCAACTGGGGAGGGATCGAAGGTCTGGAGCCGGGCGAGTCCACTGTAGAAATTCTTCTGGAACCCAAAGGCAGCGATGGTACGCAATTGAAGCTTCGCCATTATAATGTGCGTTTAAAATCTGCGGCCGATTCATTTGGACAAGGTTGGAAGGAGCATGCTCTTCCTCTTCTCAAAACTATTGCTGAAGGGGGCACTCCTGATGGTCTTTGTTTTGAATCAGGACATGAATGCGGGACAGGCTGATCAATCTGAATGAGCGCTACGATTTTTTAAAATAGCCGCGAAACATATTGCCAGATTGCAGACCAATCCTATAATACCGGAATGGATTCCGCTCACGCGGCTCCAATCCAATGCAATCAAAGTCATTGTAATCGCCAGGCCTACTAACAGGCCCATGATTACCGTGCGGGCATTCAACGATCTGCTATGAACACCCAGGTAAATGGCGGGTACACATTGAATCAACAATTCAAACTTTATCTTCAGTAGTTGAATAAGATTTCCCTCATAAGCCAGTGCCGCCCAAACCAGTGGAACCATCAAAACCCATGTTATGCATTTTCCCACACGGGTTAAATGCGCCTGATCGGCATCGGGGCGAAAGGTTTGTCCATAAAGATCGTGAGTGATCATGGAACTGATACTGAGCAAGGCAGAATCAGCCGTCGACATTACTGCTGCTAGCAAAGATGCAAAGATGATCACCACCAACCAATAACCAAAGGTAGACTGCTGCATTATTTCCAAACACATTTGAGTTAAAACCGTTTCGGAAGGGATGGCTCCAATTCCCGAAAATTCTCTTTCCAAATCTGGAAGATGGGCTGCCATGAGTAGTCCTATCATCACGGAAACCAGGGCAGTGATCAACGGCATGAAAGCCATGGTTGCCAGAGAGCGTTTGAGAATGCCAACATTTCTGGCAGCATAAACCCTTTGGATCGCCTGCGGATAAATGGCTGCCCCCAACCCTACCAATAAAATAAAACTCATCCAGTTTCGAGCGCCCTCTGCATCGGGAGGTTTTATTTTATGCAATGTTTCAGGGTTACTCGCCAACTTTTGAATCGCATCGGGAATACTGCCAAACTGGGAAAATGCCAGCCCCATCAGGATGATGAAGCCGACCAGCAACATGCTACCTTGAATCGCATCGGTCCAGGCAACGCTTCGCATTCCCCCCAAAGATTCATAGATCAGCATAACCAGTGCCAGACCGATCACCCCCGCCCACATGGGAACCCTTCCTTGTGAGATTCCCGCAAACGCGGTTCCCAACGTTCGCATTTGAGCAAGCGTAAAATTTGCAAGCGCATAGACCATAATCAGCGTCACCATTATCCTCAAAGCCTGACTTTGATATCGATGATAAATAAAATCCCCTGGGGTCAGAAACTGGTTTTCGCGGCTCAATCGATAAAGTTGTGGAGCAAACAATAAATAACAAACAACAATGGCCGTCATAAAATGAACGCAAACCAGAAAACTCAATCCATTTCGATAGGTCGCTCCGCTGAACCCCAATAATGTATTGCCACTGTACTGTGTGGCGTATAGGGTGAGAAAAAGAATCGTAAAACCCAGGTTGCGCCCTGCCAGAAAAAAATCCTGCATATTGTCTTTTTG
>CAZECX010000049.1:0-24192 GCA_964510965.1 uncultured Nitrospina sp.
AATTCATGTACGGCTTGAAAAAAGCCCAAATTGAATTGGACCGTAAAGTTTTATCTGATCTCGCCATTAATAATCAGGAAACCTTTAAATCCTTGACCGAAACCGCCCGCGCGCAGCTCGCGTAAATTTCAAATTAAGCGTCCGGGAAGTAAAACTGCCCCCTCTTTGAGGGGCGCCGCCTGAATGATTGAAACCATCAACAAACTCCGTCAGGACTTCGATTCCCGCTTGGGGTCCATCTCCGACTCAAAACAACTCGAACAAATTCGAATAGATTTTCTGGGAAAAAAAGGTCAACTCCAGGGACTGATGAAGGAGTTGCGCAACGCTTCGCCCGAAGAAAAACCCAAGCTTGGTAAAGACATCAATGTGCTCAAGCAGCATGTTGAACAGGAAATAAATAACAAGGGCGCAGGTCTCGGTTCCAAAACCTCTAAGCAATCTGACACAACTTTCGATACCACTCTTCCGGGAAGGCAGGAGTTGACAGGAACGTTGCATCCTATCACTCAGGTTATGGAAGAAATCACTTCCATCTTTTTCGGGTTGGGTTTCCAGGTGGAAGAGGGTCCCGAAATAGAGACCGATTACTATAATTTTGAAGCTCTGAATATTCCGAAAGACCATCCCGCAAGAGACATGCAGGATACCTTCTATATAGAAGACGAAACCGTTTTGCGAACACATACCTCTCCAGTTCAAATTCACACGATGGAAAATCGCGAACCACCGCTACGCATTATTGCGCCGGGAAAAGTTTATCGCTGCGACTCCGATGTCTCGCATACACCGATGTTCCATCAGATAGAAGGCTTGATGGTTGATAAAGGTGTGTCCTTCAGTCATTTGAAAGGGATCATGAATATTTTTCTGCAAGAGGTATTTGGCAAGGATACCGAAATCCGCTTTCGCCCCAGTTTTTTTCCATTCACCTGCCCCAGCGCTGAAGTGGATATTCAATGTGTGATTTGTAGCGGCAAAGGCTGCCGGGTCTGTTCGCAGACAGGGTGGTTGGAAATTCTTGGGGCAGGCATGGTAGACCCCGCCGTTTTTCAGTCCGTTGGTTACGATCCTGAAAAATGGACAGGGTTTGCCTTCGGTTTAGGCATCGAGCGCATTGCTATGCTAAAGTTTGGCATCAACGACATCCGTCTGTTCTTCGAAAACGATCTTCGTTTCCTCAAACAATTTCCAGCCCTCTAACGAGGAAGGTAACTTGCAATAACGATTTACGCTGGCAAACCCTTTCTCGGCTCAACGAGTTTTTACTCTATTGCCATCTGGAGCTGCCGACCTTATGAAACGATCTTCCCGTATTTTTGATTTGGTGGTTGGCGCAGGTTTGGTTGCAATCTCTGGCATATCGATACTCTATTTTTTAATCAACGAACGATTTGAGTGGATTCCTGATATAGCTTTGGAGTTGGCTCGTGATCCTGAAATTCTAAAAAGGCCTGCTGCAAAAAAATGTTCTGAATGCCACAAAGATATTTTTGAGGCTTGGAAAAAAAGCCGACATTCAATTTCATGGACCAGTGAAACGTTCATAGAGGTATCTGAAAATCGTAGCAAGGAAAAATGTCTTCCCTGTCACATCCCGCAGTCCGTTCAAGGAGAAAAACCCAGCCCAAGAATGGAACTTCGCGATGAAGGCATCTATTGTGTGTCCTGCCATTTCATCGATAATAAAATGCATGGACCCTATGATCTGCTGGCTCCACCGCACCCGACTTTTCGCAATCCAGATTATGTTCGTTCAGATTTTTGTGGCTCCTGTCACCAAAAAACGCTTAAGGAGTGGAAGGCAACCCAAGTAGAAGACACTTGCCAGGATTGCCATATGCCGCGCAAGAAAGGCAGGTTGACCCAAAAAGCAGGGCTTAACTTATTGCATAAAAAAAGATGGCTGGGTGACCATCGTTTTCTACATGGTAAAATCACTGAAAAGGATGTGATCCTTGAGACAAGTTGGGAAGAAAAGTTTTTTAATATAAGCCTAACAAACCAAACCATACCGCATTTTGTTCCAACGGCCGATAATGGTGACCCAAGGCTTTATCTTTACATCAAATTTTTTAACGAAGCAGGAGAAGAAGTAGATAGTGCAAAAGAAATCATTGCACCGCAGCAAGAGACCGCATTGCCCTACAACAAAAAAATAAACTACCGATACCGTCTTTTTGATCCTGTTGAAAAAGCGACGGTGGAATTAAAGTATCAGCCAGCCTGGTCCAAAGAAAAAACCCAGATACTTGCAAAGACAGTGTCCCGATGAATAATTTATTATTTTATGGAGTTATTTAATGAAATTTTTTCGAAATCTTTTTATTACCATTGCATTTGTTCTTTTCGCAGTTTTTCCTGTGCAGGCGAAGGACATGATTGTCAAAGAACCGCCGAAATCTTTGAGTAAATATTATCCACCCGAAAGTAAACAGCCTAAATGGATTCAGCAAATGCATAAAATGAGCGCTCATTTTGGCGGCGTATTCGTCAACCTTAAAGAAAAAGATTTTGAAAATGTTGATAAACATGCTGATAAGTTAGTGGAAGAATATAAAAAGACTTCGGAGATGGTTCCGGAATGGGAAGAATATTTTGATATTAAAGCCGCCGAGACTTTTGCGGCCGCCGCCAAAACCCACGATATTGGTAAGGCAGGCAAGGCTTCCGGTGGATTGGGTAAGACTTGCGGAAAATGTCATGCAGAAAATGAGGTATCGGTTTGGGCAAAGTTCCACTGGCCCAGTTTTCATAAAATTAATGTGACCGATCCGATCAGTGAGAAGGAAATTGAATTTGATGACTATATGGGAAGTATCTCCTCTTCCTTTAAAGGGGTAACCGTTAACTTTGGTGAGGGACAGTATGATCGTGCCGCGAAAGCTTTAAAAATTTTCAAATCCCGATTCATGGAACTAAAATCAACTTGCTCAAAATGTCATGCGACCCAGGATGTAAAACGCTTTTATGTAGGGCCGGATGCCGATACTGCCTTTGCCGGACTGAGACAGGAGCTAAATTCTGAAAAACCCAATCCCGGAAAATTCTGGAAAAATATTGGTCTGCTAGGCAAAACAGGTTGTAAGCATTGTCATTTAGTGCATAGAACCAATTCGCTCATCCAGGAAATGTGGGAACAACCAGAAAAGGAGTGACTTTATAAAGCATAACTTTGGCTCTCCTTTGTTTTTTTGGTAACAGTTTCGTTAATATTTGCGGATTAGGGGTTGCACCAGTTTAATTTTATTCATTTTCGGTGTAACATATGGTTTTACAATTTGTTAATTAGTCTTTAAGCAGGAGTCGTTTATGGCGATCCGTCAAAAATTAAAGCTGGGAGACGTTCTGGTTCAAGCGGGCGCGATTACCGCAGAACAATTGGGTCAGGCTTTAGCAAAACAAAAAGAAAAAAATATTCCCTTGGGCGAGGCTCTGGTTGAGCTGGGTTTTATCACCGAAGAAAAATTTCTAACCAGCTTGGCAAACCAGTTAAAAATTCCTTATCTGGATATGCAGGGAGTTAAAATTTCTCAGGATGCTATTCGCAAAGTCCAGGAAAGTGTAGCGCGGAAACACAAGGTGATTCCCATTTCCATTGAAAATGGCTCATTAAAATTAGCCATGACAGATCCTTTAAATATTTTTGCAGTTGATGAGGTAACGATTCAATCGGGAATGGATGTGGTCACAGTTTTAGCTGCGGAATCGGATATTGAACGGGCTATTCAAGAGCAATATGGTGTTGCAGCTTCAATAAAAGCTGCAGTAAAAAGTCTTGGGGTTCAGGAAGAAAAAAAAGAGGAAGCCGCAGCTCTGGTTTCTGGCGGCGACCAGCCGGCTACGTTGGATGCAACTGAAGCACCGGTTGCCAAGTTGGTAGAAATGATTCTCAAGCAGGCCTTGGATGATGCTGCCAGTGATATTCATATTGAGCCCACAGAAGATTCACTGAATATTCGTTACCGCATTGACGGAGTTTTATTTGAGGCAACAAAACCGCCAAAGGCGGTGGAGTCGGCTTTAATATCGCGTATCAAAGTTCTCGCTAAAATGGATATAGCTGAAACTCGAGCACCGCAAGATGGGGGTTTCTCGGCCAAGCTCGGCCCGAAAGAAATCGAACTGCGTGTTTCAACTTGCCCCACCATTTATGGTGAGAACATGGTTTTGCGTATTCTTGATAAAAGCAAACTTCTGGTCGATCTTCAAGGTTCGGGTTTGATGGGCACGGCCCTGGAAAAGTATCACTCTCTTTTGGATAAACCTTATGGGGTTATCCTGGTGACGGGGCCTACCGGTAGTGGTAAAACGACAACCCTTTATGGTTCTCTTGCCAAGCTGAACTCGCCAACAAGAAATATCAAGACCATTGAAGATCCTGTGGAGTACAGGTTGGAAGGAATCCGCCAGACACAGGTGAACCCCAAAGCCAATATTACTTTTGCTACGGGCCTTCGTTCTTTAATGCGTCAAGATCCGGATATTATCATGGTGGGTGAAATCCGTGATACTGAAACGGCTGAAATTGCAATTCAGGCGGCATTGACGGGTCATTTGGTGTTGAGCACTTTGCATACCAACGATACTCCCGGAGCCCTTTCCCGTCTTTCAGATTTAAAAATAGAACCTTTCCTATTGGCATCGTCAATTGTCGGTGTTCTGGCGCAACGGTTGGTTCGAAAAATATGCAAGCAATGTAAGGCGCAAAAAGAACCCACTGAAGAAGAATTAAAAGTGCTGTTTCCGAAGGGGAACCCGCAGCCTGTTACGCTTTATCATGGGACGGGATGCAAGGCATGTAAAAAAAGTGGCTATGCAGGTCGAATGGGAATATTTGAAGTACTGGTTATCACCGATGAGGTTCGTGAACTGGTACTCCAAAAAGCAGCTCCTATGAGCATACGTAAAAAGGCAGTAGAAACTCAGGATATGAAATCGCTTCGAGAAGATGCTATTTCAAAAGTGCTGGGCGGGTACACAACGGTAGAAGAAGTCAATCGTGTAACTTTTGCTGATTTGGAAACGTAGGAAATTTGTTTTTTAATTTTCCCGGCGAACCTGAAATTTTGTATGGGAACCTCAGCCCGTCAATCGATGGTATTTAAATGGCCCAAAGCCAGAACACAAATAACCGTTGGTTTTTTTTCTTATTTAAAAAAAGACTTCCTGTCAGTCTTTATTTTATCGTTCCTCTTGTAGTCGCTCTCGTTGCTTTTTCGTCCGGTTTCATTGGTCTTGTCCTTTTAGAAGATTTCCTGCAAGGCAACGACCTTTCTTCTCTTTCACCAACAATACTAAACGAGGCGGATCGACTCCTTAAGCAAACAAGGCTTGAAGTTCTCTTTTTCACCGCATTGGGTGCATTAGCTGGGACGGGAATAGTGTTTGCTATTTTGAATCCGCTTAGAAAAATTCTTGCTCGAGCCCGTCAAGTTGCAGAAGGAGACTTCAGCAGCCGCCTGAATGTTAAGGATCTGGATGAACTAGGTATCCTGGGAAAAGATTTCAATTTGATGGTTTCATCCTTAAATGATTATTTTGTGGACAGCATGGCGGGGGGATGGGTTCTCATTAATACTGAGGCAAAAATTATATCTATTAACCGAGGTGCGTTAAATATTTTACAATGCGAATCGGAAGACCTTGTTGGGAAAAATTATGAAAACTTGTTTGATTTTATAAAAATGGATCCGGCAATGAATTCATTGATTAAAAAAGTTGTAGAAAATAAAGAAGAAATCACAACCAAAGAAATCGAAGCAAACATAAAAAATAGCAAACCCATCAAGCTCTCATTTTCTACTTCACTGCTAAAAGATAAAGAGGACAGTTTCGTTGGAATGGCGATAACCTTGAAAGACCTAACCCGGGCAAATGAGATTACTGAAAAAATGCAGCGTGCCGACAAGCTTGCTGCATTGGGCGGAATGGCAGCAGGGCTAGCTCATGAAATTAGGAACCCTCTGGGATCGATAAAAGGCCTCACACAATTACTGGGCGAAGGATTTAAAGAGGGAGGGCGCAGCCATACTTATACAAAAACCATGATACGAGAAATTGATCGTATAAATGGGGTTGTAACGAGTCTGTTGAATTTTTCTCAACCTATGCAAAATGAATTTCACTTTTGCAATGTCAATGATTTATTGGAGCAGGCACTGGATCTATTAAAATTAAACATAGATAAAAAACAAGTGGAAGTGATGCGTGCGTTGGATCTCAGCTTGCCAGTATATTGGGGCGATGGAGAAAAACTGGTTCAGGCATTTCTGAATTTGTTATTGAATGCGGTTCAGGCGGTAAACGAAGGCGGTGAAATCAGGTTAGTTACTTCTTTTCGGCCCAACCACAATGTCAAGGAAGATGGGACGGCGAAAGGGGTGATATTTGTTCAAGTTAAAAACAGCGGTGAGTCTATAGATTCTTCCATCCTGAAAAATTTGTTTGATCCTTTCTTTACCACTAAAAAAGACGGCACGGGTTTGGGGCTTCCGATAACGCACCAGATTATTTCTTTGCATGGGGGTACTTTAACTCCTGACCATTCAAACGGATTCACAGAGTTTAATATTGAATTGCCCTGGGAAAAAGAACCCGATACGAGAAAACAAATTATTCCTCTCGAAACCAAATTATGAAACCTGAAACCTCAGCGCCCCCTGTTAAAAAGACTGGCAATATCCTAATCGTCGATGATGATGAAGGAATCCGCTTTTTCCTTTCAGAAGCATTACAAAAAGAAGGATACGGTTTTCACTCTGTCGAGAGTGGAGAACAGGCGCTTAAGGAAATTGAAAAGGAATCTTTCGACCTCATACTTTTGGATTACAATCTGCCACAAATGAATGGCATGGAAACTTTTTCTCGCATCAGAGAAAAGGCACCCGAACAGGTTGTGATATTGATCACTGCATTTGGAAATAAAGATTTGGCTATTGAGGCAATGGAACAAGGGGTTTTTGATTATTTTAATAAACCTCTCGACATCAGTGAACTTAGAGTCGTCATCAAGCGCGGGTTGGAACGCGCCTTCATGCAAAAAGAAGTCAATCGTCTGCGGGAGGATACTGGGTTCAACCGCATTTTAGGGGAGAGTCATGCCATCCGCGATGTGATCGAGCAAGTTCGCAAGGTGGCCGACAGCGATGTTTCAGTATTGATCCGAGGGGAAAGTGGTACCGGAAAAGAGCTCGTTGCTCAGGCCTTATTTGCGCAGAGTCAAAGACGTGGAGGACCTTTTATCAAAGTAAACTGCGCTGCTATTCCACAGGAGTTGATGGAGGCGGAATTTTTTGGGTACGAGAAAGGTGCGTTCACTGGAGCTCACAAACAAAAACGCGGAAAATTTGAGCTGGCAAATAACGGCACCTTGTTTCTTGATGAAATTGGAGACATGCCTTTGGTAACGCAAATGAAAATATTGCGCGTGATTCAGGAAGGTGAGCTGGAAAGAGTTGGGGGAGAAGAAAATATCCCGGTCGAGTTTCGTTTGATTGCTGCGACCCATAAAGATTTAGAAAAAGCGGTGGCCGATGAGGAGTTTCGTGAAGACCTGTTTTATCGCCTCAATGTAATTTCGGTAACGCTTCCTCCCTTAAGAGAGCGTCAGGAGGACATTCCTATATTGGTAAACCACTTTTTAGAGTTTTATCGGCAGAAGTTTAAAAAAGAATTGAAAGCCTTCACTCAGGAAGGAATGGAATCGTTATTGCATTATTCCTGGCCAGGAAACGTGAGAGAACTGGAAAATGTAATTCAACGGTGTATGGTCCTATCTTATGGTAAGATAATGGAAAATAAGGAGCTATTGGAAATCTATCCTAATTTTGCAGGGGTAGACCGAAAAATTCCTTTTGGCTCAAGTTTGCAAAACCAAATGGAAGCGCTGGTTTCAGATGCGGAAGCAAAATTAATTCTTGAAGCTTTGAAGGAAGAAAACTGGAAACGCCAGGAAACGGCGGATCGCCTGGGTATGAGTCGCAAAAGTTTGCACAACAAAATGAAAAAATATGGAATTGAATAATTAATCCTCCCAACCCCCTTTAAAAAGGGGGTGCTTTGATGGACCCCTCTTTGCCAAAGAGGGGCTGGGGTGATTTACAATTCGTTGCTAAAGCAAAAAATAATTATGCCACTTTTTGAATACAAAGCCAGAGACCGGATGGGACAAATGGTCGCAGGAAATATGGATGCGCCTGATGCCGATGCTGTTGGTCAGGAACTGGGCCGCATGGGGCACTTTCCTATTAAAATAAAATCCACAGAAGTGGCGCAAGCCGATGCTGAAGAAAAAGTTGATCCTTTGGAACGGTTCCAGAAAATCAAACCACAGGAGCTGGTTTTATTCACTCGACAGATGTCTACCTTGTTCAACGCCGGTATTCCAATATTGGGCATCCTTGTGGCGATGGAAGAGCAGGTCGAATCGCCAAAATTCAGACGCACGGTGAAACAAATTCGATTAGATATCGAAGGTGGTAACTCCATGTCGGAAGCGATGGAAAAGCACCCCACGGTATTTTCAGAATTATATACCAGCATGATCTCTGCAGGTGAAGCCGGTGGTGTGATGGACGAGCTATTAGCACGCCTGGCAGATTTGCTGGAGAAGCAAGGGGATACCGACGCCAAGGTTAAAGGCGCCATGAAATACCCCAAGATGGTTGTTTCGGCAATGATTCTCGCGGTAACTATTTTGATGTGGAAGGTGGTGCCGGTTTTCGTAAATATGTTCGCCAAGGCAAAAATTGAATTGCCTCTGGCGACCAAGATTCTTATCGGGGCCAATAAAATATTTTTTGATTACTGGTATCTTTTATTGGGAGGAACCATCCTTGCTATAATTATATTTAAGAAATACACAGCTACAGAAAAAGGACGCTATCAATGGGATTATTTCATGCTCAAGGTTCCCATCATGGGTCCTATTGTTTTACGATCTTCCATGGCTAAATTCGCGCGCGTGTTCAGCACTTTGCAAGCCGGCGGTGTTTCTATTCTGGAAATTCTGAATGTAACCGCAAAAGTAGTGGATAACTCGGTTATTTCGGGAATTGTTCGCGGACTAAAAGACAGTGTTCAAGAAGGTACCGGACTTGCCGCACCCTTGAAGCAGAGTGGATTCATTCCCCCTCTGGTCATACAAATGATTGCAGCGGGAGAAGACTCGGGTTCGCTCGATGAGATGCTTAAAAAAGTTGCAGACTATTATGATGAAGAAGTGGATATGGCCGTTAAAAACCTATCTGCAATGATCGAACCTATCTTATTATTGTTCATGGCAGCTATGGTTCTGTTTCTTGCTTTGGCCATCTTCGTGCCGATGTGGGATATGTCGAAAATGGCAGGCAAATAAGGTGAAGCCAATTATGAAAAAACAAAAATCATTTTACCGCTTTAAAGATAGTGCCGGTTTCACCTTGATAGAAGTGATCATGGTGATTGTTATAATCGGTATATTAGCTTCTGTTGCGGCACAAAAATTTATCACTGCAACAGATGAAGCAGATATCACTGCAGAAGATGCGACCATTGAAAATATACGATCAAACCTGATCAACAATGTTGGCAACAGTTTACTTCAGGGAGCTGCAGCTGACTTCCCCTTTAATCCTTTCAATAATTTGAGAAAAGTACCTTCGGGATACAATCGCAGAGCCACGACCAAACCTACGGGCCAGGACAAAACCGACAATACCTGGGTTTTTGTGCAGGGAGCAAATGTCGGGAATGTGACGGCCGAACAGGCGGGAACCACATTGCTCAACTTCTCCGTCACGGGGTTTATTTATCGCCAGAGAAAAGACAGTACGGTTGTCAGATGGCCTTATGATCAGGCCAATGGTGTGATTGGGAAAAAATTCATTGAAAAAGTCAGCCCATTAAAACAAGAACAGGATCAGGAAAAAATCAAACGTGGAGAATCGGTGGAAAGGCAAAGGCAATTAAAAACCCGGTAGTTTTTCTTAAAATTTCTCCGCCTAAAATGAGGCAAAAGGGTACTTCCTTTAATAATTTGCGGAGTGAATCCGGGTTCACGTTGATCGAGCTCATCATGGTGCTGGTCATCGTCGGTATTCTTGCTGCTATTGCTGCGGAGAAGATGATCACTGCGGCGCAGGAAGCAGAAATAACGGCGGAAGATACTAGCATTGAATTGTTGCGTTCCAATCTTGTTAACAATTACGCTGCCAATTTAATTCTAAATGCATCTGACGGGGTTTCCCTTGCTGAGTATCCTAATAACCCGTTCGATGAATTAAATCAAGTTCCATATGGTTATGATCGTCGGCAAAACAATAAACCCTTTGGCAATAAAAATACCAATAATACCTGGGTTTTTGTGCAAGGTGCGAGTGGATCAAATCCGCCAACAGGAGAGGATGGACTCGTGGTCCAAGAGAGTACTACCTCCACAAGCTCATCATCGGGCACTATCTATCATCAGAGAAAAGACAGTACGGTTGTTAAATGGTCGTATAATTCAGGTAATGGACAAATCGGCAAAAAAAAGATTGATAGGACCAGTGCTTTAAAACAAAGGCAGGACCGGCAAAAAATAGAACGGGGTGAAGTTATAGAAGGCCAGCAGGTAAGAGAATTACCTGGCATAAGATAAACTCGATAATTTTAAAAACTTCAACGAAGTAACGAGGAAAAAACCATGAATGTGGTCTACGAAATATTGACGGAATCGGGGCTGATATTTGCATTCCTGCTTGTGGTCGGCGCGTTTCTTTATAGCGCGATGATTTTGTTTAAGCCGGAGCAGGCTGTGAATCTAAACCGCAAATTCAACTCCTGGTTTTCTACTGAAAAAGTTGACTCTGCAATAGACAAACATATTGATACCAATGAATGGATGCTTAAAAACCGCTGGTGGATGGGTAGCTTGTTTTTAGTGGGTGCGGGTATCACACTCAAATACCTTTTAAAAGATTTTGATTCCAATCAATTTATTGCCCTGGTGCTTCAACCCTCAACGAAGTCGTCTCAAGCACTCATTGAAATATTAATTGTATCCATTCACTGGTTTCTCATATTTACTTCAGCGGTTGGCGTTCTTGCGTGCCTGGCTTTCTTGATTAACCCAAGTGCTTTCCAACGATTTAGCAACAAAATGGACACGCATTATTCTACTGAGTCCATCAAGCAGGAGGCCGATACGGTTTACACGGCTGTTGATGATTGGGTGATGAAAAATCACATCATCATAGGTTTGGTTTTATTCCTCGGTTCTACTTATTTGATGGTTCTTTTAAGTGCCATGCTTATTTAATTTTTTAAATACGTCATTGCGAGGAACGGACGGTGACGAAGCAATCCAGATTAAAAATATTCTCATATTTATTGATTTAAAAACCATTTCTCAAAGTCAGAAAAATAATATTTTTTCTGGATCGCCACGCCGCTTCGCGGCTCGCGATGACGAATGGAAAGTTTTTCTTTATCAGAATCAAGGGAGCAATTAAACTTTTGTAGTCCCCTAAATTGCGAAAATCGCTTCCCGAATTGGGTAACCAATTACCCAAATTAACGTTGCTCCCCGCCTTGATGATTTCTGATAATCCGATGATAAAAAAAATTATTAAATTTTTTGATTGAAAAACCCTGTTTTTCCTATTCCAATTCGAGCCGTTAATATTCCTTGTCAATAAAATTTCTCACCCACGCTATTTAGGCAATAAAATTGCATAATTAAGATAGATATATTTGTAACGCTTGACTTTTCAGTTATTTAGCTATATTTTATTAAAAGCTGATTGAAATAAAAGGAGATGCAAGAATGAAAAATCGTTTGAATAATGAAAAAGGTTTTACGCTCATCGAGCTGGTCATGGTAATCGTTATTCTAGGAATTCTGGCGGCAACAGCCATTCCAAAGTTCGTTGATTTAAGTAGTAATGCTGAATCTTCTGCTGCTGCCGGTGTAACAGGTGCCTTGGCAGCTAATATAACCATGCTTCATGCCCAATATTTAATATCTAATACGTCTTACGACGTCGCTAGTGTTGCGAATATTGATGCTACTGGAATTACGCTTACGACCTCCGGCCAAGTTATTTCAACGGCAACTGGGGACATAGGCTCTGGAGTGTATACTTGGACTTATTCCGCAGGAACGGGCAATAATGCTGGCACAATTACTGAGGCAACGGCAGGCTAGATTTATATTGTTTTACAGCTGATTTATGATTTCATGAATCAAATTCAATTTTTATATGAATAGCTTACTAAAGAAAAGTATTCAGGCTTTACCCCATGGGTAAAGCCTGATTGCGTTGATAGCTTTACTTGGCCCTAAAATACAACTAAGATTCTGTAATATAGAGTATAGTTTCTAGAGCTGGTTCTAGAAACTTTTTAATAATTTATTTAGTTTTCGAGAAAAATTATTTTACTAAAATTTCGGTGGTTGTGGCCGATTGTTTTTTTTTCAGTTCTATCGATTTTGCATTTTGGCGATATAAGAGGTTCCATCTTTTCAGATCGGGACATCTTGCCCGTTTTTATACCCATAATACAATTCTGGGTAGAAGAGGTAAAAAACCTTACCTTCCCTCTTTGGAATCCCTATAATTTTAATGGGCATCCCCTGTTTGCGACCCTGCTACCAGTGGTGCTCTACCCTTTTAGCGCCCTTTATTTTTTCCTACCTTTCGATTGGGCATTTAATCTCAATATAGAAATTCATTTTGCGATGTCAGGTTGGTTCACTTACCTGTTGTTGCGCGGCATGAAAGCTAGTCACGGGGCATCTCTGGTTGCCGGAATAACCTTCATGTTATCTGGTTATATGATGTCGATCCCAAGTTTTATAAGCATTCTTTTTTCGGTAACGTGGGTTCCTTTATATTTATTGGTTTATTTTGCTGCAATCAAAAATAATCGCTTAGACTACGCAGTTTATTCCGGGGTGATAGGAACTTTTATGTTCCTGGGCGGTGGGCTGGGAGTTTGCTATACAACTTTTGGGGTTGCATTATTAATTACAATAGTGCCAAAGCTTTTTTTGGAAGAAGGAACCTACTTTACAATAAAACGACGATTAACTACGTATGGTATTTTTTTTCTAGTGCTGGTGGGGCTTTCTTCTGTTCAGCTTTTTCCTTTTTATGAGCTGGCAAAATTATCAATTCGAGAAACCGGAATGGCCTATTCAGAGGCGACAATCTGGTCTTTGCATCCAAAAGATTTGGTTGAATTTTTTGTTCCAGATCTTTATGGGATTCCACTAAACCAAAAAGATTATTGGAATTACCAGAGCTGGTTATATTCAGCTTATATGGGAAGTCTCCCTTTTATTTTATCAATATTTTTCTTTAAAAAACTGGACCGCAGGGCATTTGGGTTTTTATTTTTAATACTAATTTCTGTTGTGATAGCTCTGGGTAAGCACACACCTGTTCACTTTTTCTTATTCGAATACCTTCCTTTTTTCGATAAGTTTCGATTTCCAACGAAGTTTATTTTAATTGGGGTGCTGATATTATCATTTGCTGCGGGCCTGGGATACGATCTATTCAAGCAAGAATTGCAAAGCAACCCACAAAAAAATATCAATACAGTCAAATGGATATTGGTGTTGGGTTTCTTATCAATACTTTGGTTTGGTTTGTTGAGTTTATCCACGGAACCTTTTTTATTGCAGGTAAATAACCCAAATTTTACTCTCGCTGAAATAAACCAATTTAACCTCAAGCGGTTATTAGCGTTCACCAGTTGCTATTGTTTATGTTTATTTTTGTATTCCAAGCCGACATTCCAAAATTTTTTTATATTATTTATATTATTAAGCCTTTTTATTCTGGATCTGTTTTTTGCTAATGCCAACCAGATAAAATCTGTTAAGTGGGAGAGGATAAATCAAGATGAGGCCACTGAAAAATTTTTAAATGCAGACGACTCCTTATTTAGGGTTTTTACTACCATCGAGACCGATAACCTCCTTAGATTAAGGAACTCAAAATGGGGCTCTCTAAATGAAGTAAAGGAGAAATTGAAAACAGGGCTTATAGGGAGTAAGCGAATTTTTTTAATTACAGGGGTGGTTATAACTAAGTTAAGCCGAGGCGATAAGGTTCATAAGTTGCTAATTACCAGCCCCACCGTGGATAGTACAAATCTGCTAACCCTTATGAATGCAAAGTACGTCCTATCCATTCCAAAAATAATGTCCCCCGATTTTAAATTAGTCCATGAAATTAAACCTTTACTTGCAGGTCCAATTAGAGGAGGGAACTATGATCCTCTTGAGAAATTAAGGGTTAAGAAAAATGGAACTGTTCTTCCTCTTATAAGGAAGAGGTATGATCCCTATGAGTCTTTAAAGATTTATGAAAATAAAAATGTTCTTCCTCGTGCTTTTCTAGTACCAACTTGTAAAATTGCCAAGAATGAAGGGGAGTATAAGAGTTTGTTGGAGGACAAACGGTTTGACCCTTCTAAATTTATACTAGTGGATAAAAACCCCGAGACTTTTGAATGTAGCGGGCAAGTTGCTTTAGCCGATAAAGACAAAGGAATGGTCAAAATTAATTCTTACAAAAGTAACGAGGTTAATATTACGGTTGAAACAGCGCACCGCCAATTTTTGTTTATGAGCGACACTTTTTATCCAGGTTGGAAATCATATGTCGATGATAAAGAAGTAGAAATTATAAGAGCCAATTATAAATTTCGGGCTATCCCAGTTGAACCCGGAATACATCAGGTGCGTTTCGAATACGATCCCCTCTCCTTCAAATTTGGTTTAGCTATTACCCTCTTAACATTTTTGATTTGCTTGGTTATTATTTGCAAAGTCCGAATTGGGCGTTCTAATCCAATTTTAAAAGATTCTAAAGTCTAATTTTTGATCGCCCTCCGTTTTCATGTGATTTAGATATGCAACGTAAATTTTTGTATTTATTTATTTTTGCTCTGGCCTTTATTGGTTGTGAAATCAATAGCCTTACAAATGCTCTTTTTTATACAAATACCTTGATGGTATTTTTAGCACTTGCCTTCCTTTTATTATGTTTTTTCAAAAGTACCTCTAGCAAAATTGAAATAGAACAGATAGGAAAACCGGAAGTATTTTTATTCCTCTATCTTGTATGGGCAGCAGGAACATTTTATTTTTCAGTGAATCCCGATTTGACAAGTTATGGCTCAATGAAGAGTCTCGCGGCGCTTTCTTTTGGGTTGGGATTAATTTTATATCTAAAAAATATAGACAGATTAAATGATATCTGGTTATTGAGTTTTATTTTTGCGGGTATTCACGGAGCTGCCGGGATAATCGAGCAGTTTTTTCCTATAGTTTCTGACTTAGAACTTCTAATAAATGGTTCCCGTTCCCTTTTCACGCATCCCAATTTTTATTCAGGCTATCTTACAATTCATGTTCCTATTGGAGTTTATTTATTTTTCCATACTACAGATGAATTCCAAAAAAATTTAATTGCTATTGGATGGATATGTATTCTTATTGCACTAGGATTTTCGGGTTCCATGGCAGGGCAATTGATTGCTGGTTTGCAATTAATTGCAGTCATATTATTTTTCTGGAAAAATCAGAAGCCTGGCGAAATTAAGCTTGTAGCCTTTGGAGTTGTTACTGCGTTTATAATTTATTTAGCCATAAATAATTTGATTTTAGATGTAGATCCATTTTTTGAAATTAAAAATTTAGATAATCAAAAAGTAGCAAGTAATTTATATAGTGTCCATGTAGACAATAGATTAGTCTATTGGATGGCAGCTTGGGATATTTTTGTCGACCATTGGTTGATAGGAAGTGGGCTATTGACTTTTACCGAGCTGTATCCCTTCACAGGTTATTTAGAAACATATTCCCATGCTTTATTACCACCCCATGCCCACAGTTTGTATATTCAAATTGCTTCTGAAACAGGCCTGATTGGTTTTACCTTGTTGATGGCAAGTATTTTAATTGCGTTCAAAAAATGTATTACCAAGCTTAAAATTATAAACGGGGAAACAAGAGATTTAATTTTTTTTATTTTGTTATCTTTATCAGGGTTTCTTATTCATGGTATCTCGGAATATAACTGGTTAATTTCTCTATATATTTATTATTTCGTCCTTCAAATTTTATCATTAGGGGTCTTGTTGAGAGTAGACTTAGGGGAAGATAGTAAAAACTCAGGAAATTTGCAAAGCAGGATACTATTTTCAACATCAGTGATTTCAATAATTATTATTGGAATAGCATTGCTGAAATACTATCAATACAATCAGATAATAATAGATAAGGTTCCTAAAACCCAATCACTAGCTGAAATGGAACAGCAATTAAATCAGGCAAAAAAATTATGCGAGCGTTGTGGTGTGCCTTATTATTTATCAGGATTTGCAAATTTAGACGAGGCAAATAAGTTACAAAGTAGTAATTTGATAGATAAAGCGCAACAAGCATTTGATGGGGTTGTAAAGCGAAATCCGTACAATTCAAAAGTATATATGACCCAAGGAGATCTTTTTCTTTTCCAGAGAAAAAATAAAGAAGCAAAATATTCTTATCAAATGGCGATGCGTGATTCCAGATACAAAGAAATAGCACAAAAAAAATTAGACAACTTGCAAAAAGCAAAGTGAAAGTTCATATGAGATTATTAATTTTTCTCCTAATAATTTTCGCGACAGGGTTTAGTGGATTTTTAGATCTTGGTTATTCACAGGAATTGGACCGGAGTGAATTTCAGCCATCCTCTTTAGTGAGTCGCGAAACGGCGGAAAAGCAATTGAACAGAATTTATCAGCTCGCTGGAAAACTCCGAACTTTTCATTGTGGTTGTATATTTGACAAAATCAAACAAGTGTCTCCAAATATTTGCGAGAATGGAACCAAAACTAATTCGGAGAACACCCATTCGAGAATCCTGGAATGGGTGCCAATGATGCCGGCACATGTATATGGCAAGTCACTTAAGTGTTGGAATAAAGATTCATGTTCCCGTCCAAATGGAGACCCGGTACAGGGTCAGCAGTGTTGCTCTGAAGTTTCTCCAAGATTTAAAAAAATGGAATCGGATATGCACAATATCTTCCCTGCGATTAATAAACTTTCTTCAATAGAGGAAACTTTCGACTTTGGCGGCATGTGGGAATATGAATTTTGTCCTGGAGAAAGTCCTTCTTTAAATATACGAGGCGATATTGCCCGCGCTTATTTTTATATGTCCTACCAGTATAAAATTTCCATAAAGGAAGGTCTTGAAGATTCGTTGCGAAAATGGCATTTCAGTGATCCTCCTGATAATTGGGAAGAAATACGCAATGACAGGATCGAAGCTATTCAGGGGAATCGGAATCCATTTATAGATCATCCAGAGTGGGTAGAGCGTGTTGCCAATTTTTAATGATTGGTACGGATTTTAGAATGATTAGTGGGTTGTTTTAAAGCTATTTTTTGCGTCATTGCGAGCGTTAGCGTGGCAATCCAGTTTTTTTGATTTTTTCAATAAGATTAAACACCTCTGGATCGCCGCGTCGCAGTTGGCTCCTCGCGATGACGATTTTTTTTCTCTAACTCGATCTGCAAAATCTTGCAGTTTTTCTTCATTCCTGGGTTCGCTTTAGACTTTTTTAGGAACCTGCTAGTGGAAATCATCTGGCAGTTGGGTGTCCTCATCTGTAAAGGCCAGTTCAATTTGCTCCGGCCGGATTCCTGTGTCTTTCAAGTTGGCACCCTGAAGGTAGGCTCCGTCAAATCGGGTATTTTGGAGGTTGGCTCCCTGCAAATTTGCCCACATCAGGTCTGTCTCTTCAAAGTTAGCGTTTTGAAGTTTGGCTCCTTTTAACTGTGCTTCCAGAAGATTTGCTCCGCGAAGATCGGCGTCGGTGAAGTCTGCATTACATAAATCTGCAGCTTGCAGATTTGCTTCCACCAAATTACAATTCCTGAAATTTCCTTCTCGTAAACCTTCTTCACTAAGGTCAGCAAAAATTCCTTCTCTACCCTTTGAGGCAAACCATTCCTTATGGCTGGCAAGTATTTGTGGCAGGAGGGAAATGAGGCTGGTTTTTTTCATTATAAAATTGTGAGCTTTCTAATAATTCACTATTAGTAGTACTCCGGCCCGTATTATGACGGTTGTTTAGAGATTAAGAAAATCGATATATAATAAAAACAGAACCGAACGAATAATTGTATTGTGATAAGCTTAGCCTAAATAAATTTCATCACGTTTTGGTATGCTTTTCAAGGGAAACATGGTCGTATAAAATGAAAAACAGAGGAATAGTTTTTAAACTGACATCATGTATTCTCGTGACATCGGTAATATTTTTTCTGATTGTTAGCAATCATAATGCTAAAAAAATCCGCTCTATATTTCAGGGTAACCTGAAAGTTTCCGCAGAAAACCTTTCGTATTCCACCCTAAATAAAATCGAATCGATTATAAAGGCTGTTGAGAAAATCCCCCAGCAAATGGCTTTATCCCTCAATGATTCAAATTATTCGAAAGAGGACTTGTTGTTGCTCCTTAAGAAGACAGTTAAAAATAATCCAGAAATATACGGCTCAACGATAGCGTTTGAGCCTTATATGTTTGATGCGGAAGCTCTCTATTTCGCACCTTATTTTTATAAGAAGGGAAATGACATTAAGCTTACTTATATCGGAAGCGAATCCTACAAATATTTTTCATGGGACTGGTATAAAATCCCCAAAGAAAAAGGCCAATCCATGTGGAGCGAACCTTATTTTGATGAGGGTGCTGGGAATATTATTATGGCTACTTATTCGGTGCCTTTTTATAGAAGCGGAAAGCAGGGAAAAGAATTGATGGGGATTGTGACCGCAGATATTTCGCTTGAATGGCTACAGGAAATGGTTTCTTCCATAAAAGTCGCTGAAACGGGTTATGCGTTCCTCTTGTCCAAAAAAGGAACCTTGATAATGCACCCGAAAAAAGAGCTGGTAATGAATAGTACTGTTTTCAGTTTGGCGGATAAACTTGATAGGCCAGATATTCTAAAGGTATGGCAAAGCATGACAAATGGGAAAACAGATTTCATTTCAATGAAACATATTGATACAGATGAAGACACCTGGCTTTTTTATGCACCATTGCCTTCGAATGGATGGTCACTGGGCGTGGTTTTCCCCAAAGAAGAACTGCTCACTGGGATTAATCGGTTGCAAATAGATTTACGCATTTTTGCTGCTGCAGGTATGGCTTTATTACTTTTGGTAATTCTATTTATTGCGCGATCCATTACAAAACCGATACGAAAACTTTCTCTTGCGGCGGAAGAAATGGCAAAGGGAAATATGGATGTAATAATTCCGGATATCAAGTCTAATGATGAGGTAGGCAAGCTGGCTCGATCATTTAGTTTTATGGAGCGTTCATTAAAATTACATATTCAGCAAATTGAGTATATCTCCAAGTTACCCGGTGAAAACCCCAATCCTGTATTTAGAGTAGGGGGAAACGGAAAGGTTTTATATGCTAATTCGGCAGCTACTAAAAACCTGAATGATTGGAATCTGAAGGTGGGGAATAGCCTTCCGACCGAATTGGGTGAGAGGGTTAAGGATGCAATAAAAAGTGGGAAAAGTGAGACGCTGGAATTAAAACATAGTGGGAGATGTCTAAACTTTGAATTAATGCCTGTCGCTGAATCTGGTTATATCAATATATATGGAAAAGATATTACGGAAAGAAAAATTGCTGAAAAAAAATTAGAAAAAATCACCGCAGAAAAAAAGCACATGGAAACTGAAGTAAAGATGGCTACTTTAGTTCAGGAAGGTTTTTTACCTGAAAGGCCTCCTGTGATCCAAGGCTATCAATTTTTTGCAAAAACCATTCCTGCAAAATTTGTTGGTGGAGATTTTTTTGATTTCATTACTATAAATGAAAATACACTTGGAATGGTTTTAGGGGATGTATCCGGAAAGGGAGTATCGGCAGCCCTCTATATGGCAAAATTAATGAGTGATTTTAGATACGTTTCTCTAATTAATTCAGATCCAGATATTGTCATATCTCAAATTAATTCTGCTCTGGCAAATCGAGCGCGAAAGGGAATGTTCGCAACAGCTGTTTTTTTATTATTGGATATAAAGAATAAGAAACTTAAATTGTGCAATGCTGGCCATCATTCGATGATTATTCTTAGAAATAAAAAACAGTTTCATCAGGCGGGAAAAGCTGGGGGTATTCCATTAGGTATACAGGACAAAGCCATCTATTCCAAAGAAGAGGTGCAATTGCAATCAGAGGATATTGTAGTGTTATATTCGGATGGAGTGCTTGAACCTGTTAACAAACAAAATCAACAATATGGAATGGAAAGGTTGCAGGACGCCTTACTTGAATCCAGCAATGCCACACCTGAGGAGATATTAAAAAAACTGGAATCTTCTATTAAAAGTTTTACTGAAAATGCCATCCCCTTTGATGATATGACCTTTTTAATTTTTAAAGTTGAATAATTCACAATTTTTCAATAAAAATCCAAGAGAATTTAAGATATTAAAATTAACTTCCAATTCCCAAAACGCTTTATTCGTCATTGGGAAATATAAATTTTACAGTAGGCTCATATTAAGTTACATTAACTCTAATGATAAAGTTATTTTTAATTCATTATTTTGTCTCGGGGAGATATGAATTGAAAATTTTTAAAAAAACTCAACGCTTACTTGGAAAAAATATTATTTCAAGTTTCAATATTCCTTTGAAAACCATCAAACTTTCACGTGTGGTTTTTTCCTTCCTGTTGTTATACTTTTTCCTTAGTGTTTCTCTTGTTTACGCAGGGGCTGATATTAGCGGTAAAGGAAAATGCCCACAACCAAGAAAAACCAAATCTGCACCTAAGAAAATATATTCCGCAACGAACCCGATAAAACCAACCCCGGAAACTATCGAGGAAGGGGAAGCGTTGTATCATTTTGATGTGCCGGTCATGCAATGCGAAAAATGTCATGGAAAAAATGGAAACGGTTTTGGAATGATGGCTTGGTCTTTGCGTCCTAAGCCTCGAAATTTTTTATGCAAAAAATCCATGAAGAAGGTTTCCGATGGGCAAATTTTTTGGATTATTAAAAATGGTTCCAAGCGCACGGGTTGTTTGCCAAATAGAAGTCTTACAGATGATCAGATTTGGAAACTGGTTTTATATGTCCGAGAACTTTCCAAATAGCCAAACAATTTTATAAAGAAATACTAAAATACCATACGGAATTTTAGTTTAAAAATTTGCAATATTTATAAGGGAGCCGTTCATGTCCACGGACAACGATACCGGATTTAAAAGAGCGCACGATTTTAATTTGGGGTTTTGGAGAATTTCTACAAAACTTTATTTTTTGACCTACTTTTTAATTTCTTGCATGGTGATGATCGTTTTATATACGGTTTCTACTTTAGACAAAAACCATAAGGACGATGCCAATTTAATCTATCTTGCGGGAAAGCAAAGAATGCTGACGCAGCAGCTGTCCAAAAATTTAATGGAATTGCAATTGGGTGACAACAGTAAAATTGAGGAAATCAACCAGGTAAAAAAAGAGTTTTCTAAAGTTTTAGACGGCCTTGAAGGGGGAGATAGGGAGTTGGATTTAGAGGCTGAAGAAACAGAAGATGTGCTGAATACTTTTAACGAAATTCAGGAAATCTGGGTCCCGTTTATTTTTAATGTTGAATTGTTAATTCAAACCTGGCCGGAAATAAATGACCATCTCGACTTTATTGTAAATAATAGTGAAACGATTTACGGTAATGTAAACTCAACCTTAACTGAATTAGGAAAAACCACCGATACCCTTACCATGGTAACTGCAGGAACGTTAAGGGCCCTTACCGAAAGCATAACAAAAAATATATTTCTTTATTCCCGCTATAGAGATGATAAATATTTGTTGGCCGGATTAAATAAAATTGAAGAGGCTAATAAGATATTAAAAGGATTGCTAAATGGCAATAAAGGGCTGAAAATAAAAAAAGTCCAATTAAAAGCATCAAGAAGTAAAATCCAGGAAATCGAAAAGCAATTTGCTTCGCATAATGAAAAAGTAAAAGCGGTTTTCGACAAGCTGCCAACTGTTTTAAATGCGGCCAGCTATATAGCGGAAAATAATATTCCTTTATTAAATGCAATGAACAAGGCTGTCAAGGAACTTGCAAATCAGTCACACCAGAAAGTTGAAAATATGATATTCATCGAATACAAACTCCTGGCAATTCTTTTCATATTTGGAACTGGATTGAGTGCATGGATTATCAGAGCTATAACCATTCCTTTAATGGAAGTTTCCGAAAAACTGGATAATGTTTCAAAGGGAAATATTCTTCAAGATCAAATTGAAGTAGGCAGTAGCAATGAGGTAGGAAGGATCCGGAACAGTTTTAATCGATTGATCGATAGCCTCACCCATCTGATAAAACTTTTGGATAAATTTACAGCAGGCGACTACTCAAATGCCTCACAACTAAGAAGAGGCGATATAGAAAAGGCTATTTTCCGTTTGGTAGCATCCAAAAATTTATAGTAAAAATCCTTCGTTTTTCCTCCCTCGCCTCTCCTCTACAACCGGCCTGCACCAGGCCTTTCTGTCAATTCACGGAAGTTATAGATTTTTTAAATGATGGTAAGAGGCTCCTGCACCTTGAGGAATCCTAATATCATCAACCATATCCTTTATCTCTTGTGGCGGCGGAGCGGTACCCCGGCTTACCAGCCAAGCGACAAGAAAGTTAAATAACATTCCTAAAGTGCCAATTCCTTCAGGTGAAATCCCAAACCACCAATTTTCGGAAGAGTTGAAAGAAGGATTAATAAATTTAAAAAAGATTATATAGCTTGCAGTAAAAGCCAGTCCCGTAATCATTCCGAAAATGGCACCTTCTTTATTCATCCTTTTGGAAAATATGCCCATTAAAATTACTGGAAAAAATGAAGAAGCTGCAAGCCCAAAGGCAAAAGCTACCACCTGTGCAACAAATCCAGGCGGATGAATTCCAAAGTATCCGGCAATGACAATAGCAATTGCTGCCGACAATCGGGCGAAGACCAGCTCCTGTTTATCTGTAATGTTTTTCAATAAAATTTTCTTCAAAAGATCGTGAGAGATGGATGTGGATATGACTAACAGCAATCCAGCTGCTGTCGAAAGTGCGGCCGCTAACCCTCCTGCAGCGACCAGAGCGATGACCCAATCTGGCAAATCGGCTATTTCTGGATTTGCTAGAACCATTATGTCGCGGTCAATATAAAGTTCATTTGAATTAGTGTTAATCGAGTTAGAAATTGTCCTTTCACCCTCTGAGCCTCTTGCGTCTAAAAATATAGGTTTTCCAGTAAAAGCATTTCCGGAGGAATATTGAATTTTTCCATCTTTATTTTTATCGACCCAAGCGATAAGGTTGGTATCTTCCCAATTTTTAAACCAAGGCGGAGTGGTTTTATATTCTGCGTTGTTAACCGTGTTGATCAAATTAACGCGTGCAAAAGAAGCCAAGGCAGGAGCGGTTGTATAAAGTATGGCAATAAAAACCAAAGCATAACCTGCGGATATACGCGCATCACGAACTTTGGGAACAGTGAAGAATCGAACAATCACATGCGGAAGTCCGGCCGTACCAACCATAAGAGCTGCAGTTATAAAAAATATATCGATAGTGGATTTATTGCCCGCTGTATAAGCTCCAAACCCAAGCTCTACAGACAACTGATCAAGCTTATCCAAAAGATATATATTTGATCCATCGGTGAGGGTACTACCAAACCCCATTTGTGGAACAGGATTTCCCGTCATAAGCATGGAAATAAAAATAGCGGGAATTAGAAAAGCAAAAATCAAAACACAATATTGTGCCACCTGGGTATAGGTAATTCCTTTCATCCCTCCCAGAACCGCATAAAAAAATACGATACCCATTCCTATATAAACACCCGTGTTAATTTCTACTTCGAGAAACCGAGAAAAAACAATGCCGACTCCACGCATTTGACCTGCAACATAAGTAAACGAAACAAATAAAACACAGACCACAGCTACCAGTCGTGCAAAATCGGAATAATACCGATCACCAACAAAGTCGGGGACCGTATATTTTCCGAATTTGCGAAGGTAGGGGGCAAGTAGAAGTGCAAGCAACACATAACCGCCGGTCCAGCCCATAAGGTAAACTGCGCCATCGCGTCCAACAAAAGATATGATTC